>JAVEEI010000146.1 GCA_030840525.1 Frankiaceae bacterium | reverse complement strand
CACGAAGGACCAAGCCACCATCAGCTCGCTGTAGGCGGCGCGAAGCAGGAGGGATGCGGGGTCGCGGCACCAGCCGCGGCCCCGCATTCGCACCCCGGATAGGGAAGAAGGCAGGATGACCGCCGTGAGCCCCGGCGTCGACGCAGCCTCGCTGCGCGACGTCCGGTCGTCACGGCGCGGCGACCGCGTGTTCTCCGGCGTCACCGTCGTCGCTGGCGCGCTGGTGTTCGCCCTGCTCGGTGCGATCGCCGTCTTCCTCGTCGTCAAGGCGATGCCCGCGCTCCAGCACGACAAGTCCAGCTTCTGGACCACCAAGATCTGGGACCCGGACGCCACCGGCCGCTACGGCGTAGCGGCACTCGTGTTCGGCACGGTCCTGTCGTCGGTCCTCGCCCTCGCGATGGCGGTCCCGGTCGCGCTCGGCGTCGCGGTCTACACGGTCGAGTACGCACCCCGCCGGGTCGGCCGGTTCCTCGGCTACCTCACCGACATGCTCGCCGCGGTCCCGAGCGTCGTCTACGGCTTGTGGGGCCTGTTCTTCCTGCTCCCACACTTGGTCGGGACGCAGACGTTCCTCAACCGGTGGCTCGGCTGGATCCCGTTGTTCAGCGGCGCGCACGGCGACGTCAACACGTTCAGCAAGTCGGTGTTCGCCGCGTCGGTGATCCTCGCCATCATGGTGCTGCCGATCGTCGCGGCGATCAGTCGCGAGGTCATCGGCCAGGTCGACCCGGCGCAGAAGGAAGCGGCGCTCGCGCTCGGCGCGACTCGTTGGGAGATGCTGCGTACGGCGGTGTTCCCGCCGAGCCGACCCGGCATCGTCAGCGCCGTCATGCTCGGTCTCGGCCGCGCACTCGGCGAGACCATCGCCGTCGCGCTCGTCATCGGCAACACCTTCGACATCAGCGCGCACGTGCTCACACCGGGCGGCAACACGATCGCTGCCAACATCGCGAACCGGTTCGGCGAGGCGGGCGCGCTCGGCCGCTCCGCACTGATCGCGAGCGGCCTCGTGCTGTTCGTCATCACCCTGCTGGTCAACCTGATCGCGCGCTACGTCATCTACCGCTCCGGCGTCGAGGAGAGGAGCGCAGCCGTATGACCGCCGACGCATCCTCGGCCGGCCTGCGCTCCCGCGGCCTCACCGCCCGGACGCTGCCGCGGCCCGTGGTCGCCGGCGCCGCACTGGCCGCCGTCGCGGTCACGTTCCTGCTGTTCGCGGTGACTCCGCTGCAAGGCGTCGCCGACTTCCTCGTCGCCGCGACCGTCCTCGCCATCCTGACCGTGACCGGGCTGACGCTGGCCGTCGAAGGCCGGCGGCGCGCGGTCGACCGGCTGGCGACGAGCGGCGCGCTGATCGCGCTCGTCCTGACCTTGCTGCCGCTCGGGTTCACCCTCGGCTACACGGCCTACCGCGGCACCAAGCGGCTCACCGGCAACTTCCTGACGCACTCGATGGCCGGCGTCGGCCCCTTCTCGCCCAACGGCGGCATCTACCACGCGATCGTCGGCACTCTCGAGCAAGTCCTGATCGCGAGCCTCATCGCCGTACCGCTCGGCCTGCTCGTCGCGATCTACGTGACCGAGTACGGGCGCAACGCGTTCGGCACCGCGATCCGTTTTCTCGTCGACGTCATGACCGGCATCCCGTCGATCGTCGCCGGGTTGTTCGTACTCGCGTTCTGGGTCCTCGCGCTGCACAAGGGGTTCTCCGGGTTCGCCGGCTCCATCGCGCTCGCGATCCTCGAGCTGCCGATCGTCGTACGGTCGGCGGAGGAAATGATCCGGCTCGTCCCGGCAGCGTTGCGCGAGGCGTCGTACGCCCTCGGGGTGCCGAAATGGAAGACGATCCTGCGCATCGTGCTGCCTACCGCGGCGACCGGGATCACGACCGGCGTGATGCTCGCGATCGCGCGGGTGACCGGCGAGACCGCGCCGGTGCTGCTGGTCGTCGGCAACAACTTCTACATCAACACCAACCCGATGAAGGGCCCGCAGGCGTCGCTGCCGCTGTACATCTTCCAAGGGGCCGGGTCGTCGAGCAACCTCGATGTCGACCGCGCGTGGGCCGCAGCGCTTACCTTGATTCTCATCGTCGTCGTCCTGTACGTCGCGGCGCGGCTGCTGACCCGACGAAACTCGCTCCGGAGGTAACCGCACCAGCCATGGCCAAGCGCATCGAAACCGTCGAACTGTCCTGCTTCTACGGCAAGACGAAGGCGGTCGACGACGTCTCGATCGCGATCGAGCCGAAGAGCGTCACCGCGTTCATCGGTCCGTCCGGCTGCGGCAAGTCGACGTTCCTGCGCGCGCTCAACCGGATGCACGAGGTCGTTCCGGGCGCTCGGATCGAAGGCCAGGTGCTGCTCGACGACGAGGACATCTACGCACCCGAGATCGACGCGGCAGCGGTACGGCGCACCATCGGCATGGTGTTCCAGCGGCCCAACCCGTTCCCGACGATGTCGATCTACGACAACGTCGCGGCCGGGTTGCGGCTCAACGGCCTGCGGAGGAAGTCGGAGCTCGACAGCGCGGTCGAGCGGTCGCTGCGCAGCGCGAACCTCTGGGACGAGGTGCGGTCGCGGCTCAACAAGCCGGGCGCGGGCTTGTCCGGCGGGCAGCAGCAACGACTGTGCATCGCGCGGGCGATCGCGGTCGAGCCACAGGTGCTGCTCATGGACGAGCCGTGCAGCGCGCTCGACCCGATCTCGACGCTCGCGATCGAGGATCTCATCTTCGAGCTGAAGGACCGCTACACGATCGTCATCGTCACGCACAACATGCAGCAGGCCGCGCGCGTGTCGGACGTCACGGCGTTCTTCACGCTGCGCGGGCCGGGCGAGCCGGGCTACCTCGTCGAGGCGGACACGACGCAGAAGATCTTCACGAACCCGAGCGAGAAGCGCACCGAGGACTACATCACCGGCCGCTTCGGCTAGCCTCTCTGCGGCCTTGCCAGCCTCGCGCCGACCTCGCGGTAGTTGCATGGCGCATGCTTAGGTCGTGACCCGCGCCGACGAGCCCGTGCTCATCACCACCGCGCCGACGAGCCCGGCGCAGGAGCGGCGCGACCGGGAACGTCGCTACCTGATCACGATGGGCCTGCGGCTCGTCTGCTTCATCCTCGCGATCGTGCTGTTCGGTGTCGGCCTGCGCTGGCTGGCGGCGTTCGCCGTCGCCGGCTCGCTGATCCTGCCGTGGGTTGCGGTCGTCGCCGCGAACGCCGGCCCGAAGCGCACCGCGGAACCGGCGCCCTCGCTCTACGCCAAGCGCAAGGCCGCCGAGCTCGAGTCGGGCTCAGCCGACGGCCGGAGCGACCGGAGCTCGTAGCGGCTAACCCGCCGCCCCGCGCAGCTCGCGCCACATGAGCCCGACCGCCCCGCCCGCAATCGCGCCGACCACGATCCCGCCGAACGCCCACCCGACCTGATGGGTGTCCGGCCTCGAGGAGAAGCCGTTACTCGCGTCGCCGACGGCGCTACCGGTCACGTGCACGGTGCCGATCCGGTTGCTGCAGACCGGCGGCTTCGGGAAGAGCCCACCGGTGCCCGCCGTACAGGTCGGCGTCGACAGGTAGCAGCCCAGCGCCGCGCCGCCGATCGCGAGAAGTGCCCCGCCGGCCTCGACCGAGCGGTGCACGACGTGGATCACCTCGTGCGCCATGGCCCACTTCTACCCCACCCACCCCGTCGAGTGTGACGAAACTCGTGTTCTCAGCGGCTGAGAAGACGAGGTTCGTCGCACTCAACGAGAAGTAGGGACGGAGCTAGCTGCCGAGGACGACCTGGCTGACGCCGTACACCGCGGCGGCGACCAACGCGGCCATCGGCAGGGTCAGCAGCCACGCGGTCAGGATGTTGCCGGCGACACCCCAGCGGACGGCCGACAGGCGGCGGGTCGCACCGACGCCGAGCACCGACGACGTGATGACGTGCGTCGTCGAGATCGGCGCCGCGTACACGTACGCCGTCGCCATCAGCACGCCGGACGCAACGGTCTGTGCGGAGAAGCCGGCGGCGTTGTCGAGCTTGAACACCCGCCGGCCCAACGTGCGCATGATCCGCCAGCCGCCGCTGTAGGTGCCGAGAGCGATCGCGAGCGCGCAGGTCAGCTTCACCCACGTCGGTACGACGAACGACGCGAGGTGGTGCGTCGTCACCAGAGCCAGCGTGATGACACCCATCGTCTTCTGCGCGTCCTGCAACCCGTGCCCGTACGACATCGCGGCGGACGAGACCCACTGCCCGTACTTGAAGCCGCGGTTAACCCGCCGCGGGTTCGACCGGCGGAAGATCCAGAGCACCGCGAGCATGAACAGCAACGCCAGCACGAAGCCGACGAGCGGCGACAGGACCATCGGTACGACGACCTTCTTCACGACGCCGTGCCACTTCACCGACCCGCTCGACGCGATCGCGGCGCCGATGAGGCCGCCGATCAGCGCGTGCGACGACGACGACGGCAGCCCGAAGTACCACGTGACGAGGTTCCACACGATCGCGCCGACGACGGCCGCGAACACGATGGTGAGACCCTCGCGCGACTTCGGTACGTCGATGATCCCTTTGCCGACCGTGCTCGCGACACTGGTCGACACCAGCGAGCCGAGCAGGTTGAACACGGCCGCGAGCGCGAGCGCCATCCGCGGGGTAAGAGCCCGCGTCGACACCGAGGTCGCGATCGCGTTCGCCGCGTCGTGGAAGCCGTTGGTGTAGTCGAAGCCGAGCGCGACGACGATGAGCAGGACGAGGCCGAGCGTCTCCACGCCGGCTCAGGACTCCTTGACCGCGATGGTCTCGATGGTGTCGGCGACGTTCTCGAACGCGTCCGCCGCCGCCTCCATCTGCTCGGCGACCTCCTTGAGCTTCAACACTTCCAAGGCCTCGAACTCGCCGGCGAACAGCCGCGCGACGAACCGCCGGTAGAGCTTGTCGGCGTCGTTCTCCAGCCGGTTGATCTCGATCCAGTAGTCCTGCAACTTGGTCAGCGACTTCAGCCGCGGCATCGCCAGGCTGGTCAGCTCGGCGGCGCGGACGAGGATGTCGGCGAGGTCCTGGATCTCGCGAGGCAGCGTGCCGAGCTGGTAGAGCACGATCAGGTCGCCGGCGGCTTCGAAGAAGTCCATGACGTCGTCGAGCCGGCTGGCCAGCCGGTAGATGTCCTCGCGGTCCATCGGCGTGACGAACGTCGAGTTCACCTCGCGCAGGATGTTGTGCGTCCGGTCGTCGCCGTGGTGCTCTTGCTCGCGGAGCCGGCGGAACAACTGGTCGCGCTCGTGCGGCTGCGCGCTGATCAGCTCGCGCAGCGTCTGCGACCCTTCGAGCACATTTGCCGCGGAAGCCGTGAACAGGTCGTAGAAGACGTTCTCCTGTGGCGTCAAGCGCAGCCGCATCGTTGGCCTGCCCCGTTCATCTGGCGTTCACCTTGGCTGGACCGCGCCAGGATAGGGGTCCGAACTCACGTCTCGCGATAGCGGGCCTCGGCGAGCGAGTACGCGCCGAACGCCGCCAGCCCGGCCGCCACGACGGCCAGCAGCAGGGCACCGAGGGGCGCGCGAGCGAGCGACCGCAGCGCCCCGTCGAGACCCTGCGCCTTCGCCGGGTCGTAACTCACCGCCGCGTCGACGAAGAACCCACCGACGACGCCGAACACCACACCGCGGGCGGTCTGCCCGGCGACGCCGAGCACCGCAACGACCCGCTCGGTCTTCTCGCCCATCTCGCCCGTCCGCAGCTTGCTCTCGAACTTGCGCAGCACGCCGCGGACCGTCAGCACGACCCCCGCGACGACGAAGCCGACGCCCAGGACGACGACGGCGACCCGGCCGCCGGAGTGCGCCAGCAGCCCGGCGGTCGCCTGCTTCGACGTCGTGTTCGACCCCTGCCCGCCGCCGCCGCTGACGGCAGCCCGCCCAGCCGACCAGGCGAACCCGCCGTACAGCACCGCGCGGGCGAAGGACGCGCCGCGCTTGACCCACCGGCTCGCGTCGCCGTCGGCGTCGCGGTGGCCCCAGACCGCCTCGGTCAGCCGCCAGACGGCGTACCCGAGGAAGCCGACCGCCATCACGACGAGGACCGCCTTGCCCGCGGTGTTGTGCGCGAACGTCCCGAGCGCTCCCTGCCGGTCGGCCTCACCGCCGCCACCGCCGCCGGACATCGCGATCCGGACCGAGATCCACGCGATCAGCAGGTAGACGACACCGCGGCTGGCGAGGCCGAGGCGGGCGAGCTTGTCGACGACGTTCTTGGCGTCGCGTTCGTGGGCGCGCGTCACGGGGCGCTTCACGCTGCGCTCCCCGGTGCGGTCTCTGCCGGCTCGGTCGGTTCGGCGGACCGGCCGAGCAATGCGACGGCCCAACCCAGCACGAGCCCGGCCGCGACGTCGGACGGGAAGTGCACGCCGAGCAGCACCCGGGACGCGGCGACAGCCATCGGTACGACGACCGCGACCGCGACGAGCGCCGGCCGCCAGCGCCGCCGGACGACTCCCGAGGCGACCACCGCGAGCGACGTGTACAGGGCCGCGGCACCGAGCGCGTGCCCGGACGGGAACGAGTAGCCGCCGGCATGCGCGACCGGTTCCGGCAGCGACGGCCGAGCCCGCCCGACCGCCTCCTTCAGCGCGTAGCCCAACACGACGACGACGAGCCGTACGGCGACGAGGTACACCGCGTCGCGGCGGCGGCCGAGGAACCAGCACACCAGCGCGGCGACGGCGGCGAGCAGCGTCACGACGAGCGGGTCGCCGAGGTGGGTGACCGCGCGGGTCGCCGACAGCAGCCCCGAGCTCGACCGGACGAGGTCGTGCGCGCGGTTGTCGGCCGTGCGGTCCGGCCCGGCGATCGGGTGCCAGCCGACCCGCACCGCCACGGCGAGCGGGAGCAACAGCAACGCGACGAGCCCGGCGGCGAGGGCGCGCCGGCGGCTCACCCGCGCTCCGGCCGGTAGACCGTCAGCGGCCGGTCGTCAACCGTCAGCTCGAGGTCGCGCGGGGCCGGCTCGGACTCGCCGTCGCGGGCCAGCTCCGGGTCGCCGTCGAGCACGCGCACGGTCATCCGCTCGACGACACTCTCCTGGTAGACGCGACACCGGGCCAGCCCACCGGTGAGCACCGCCGCGACCAGGCGGGTCCGGGCGAGCGGGCTCTGCGCGTCGACGATGCGGACGTCGACCACCCCCTCGTCGAGCTTCTCCCGCCAGGACGGTGCGAAGCCGAGCGGGTGGAAGCGGCCGTTGCCGCCGAAGAGCAGCCAGACCCGCCGCTGCTCGCCGTCGACCTCGAGCTCGGTCGGCTCGGCCCGGCCGAGCACCTCCGCGAGCGCGACCGCGAGCGCCGGCCACTTGCCGATCACGCGCTCGCGCGCCTCGCGGCGCCGGACGAGCTCCGGGTAGACCCCGACGGAGAACGTGTTGAGGAAGTGCAGGCCGGGGCCGGCCGTCGCGACCCGCACCTGCACGGCCGCGCCCTCGGCGACGCTGCGCAGGACGCAGTCGACGTCGTCGACGCCGAGGTCGCCGGCGAAGTGGTTGAGCGTCCCGGCCGGGAACACCGCGAGCGGCAGGCCGTGATCCATCGCGACACCCGCGGCGCAGTTGACCGTGCCATCACCACCGGCGACACCGAGGATGCGCGCGCGGGCGGCCGCCGCGTCGAGCGTGTCCGCGATCTTCTCCGCGTCGTCGCACAGCACGACCTCGGCGGCGGGCAGCCGCTTGAGGATCGTCGTACGCAGCTCGTCCGCGATGTCGGCGACCGACGCCGCGGCGGCGTTCACGACGACGACCAGACCCTCGCCGTCCGGCGCGGCCGGTGCCGCCGCCGCGGGCGCCGCCGCCGCCTGCGCGGGACCGGTGTGCGGCGGCCACGACCGCCGGACCAGCAGCGCGCAGCCGACCCCGAGCAGCACGCCGGCGGCCACGTCGGCCGGGTAGTGGACGCCGGTGTGCACCCGGCCGTACGCGACCCCGGCCGCGAGCACGCCGACCGGCGCGGCCAGGACGCCGGACTCGATCGCCACCCCGGCCGCGAACGCGGCGGCCGACGCCGAGTGCCCGCTCGGGAACGACGACGTACCCGGCTGGCTGCGGAGCTGCCGGACCAGCGGTACGCCGTCGAGCCCGGGGCGGCCGCGACGTACCAGCCACTTCGCCGGGCCGTTCGCGGCCGCGCTCGCGACCGTCAGCGAGACCAGGCCGCGCAGCGCCGCACGCCGGCCGCGCTCACCGGTGACCGCGCAGGCCGCGGCGACGCCGAACCAGAGCATGCCGTGGTCGGCGGCGGCGGTCAGCCGCGGGACGACCCGGTCGACGAACGAGTGCGGGCGGCGGGCGGCGGCCGCGGCGAACAGCCGGCGGTCGGCGGCGCGCAACTGCTGGGCGAGGGGCAAGATCACGCAGTCGGCGTACCCAGAGACGGGGTGCCCAGGCCGAACTCGCCGAACATCAATGCGATGAGCTCGTCGACGACCACTCCGCGCGGGATGTCGGGGTGGTCGAGCCACCAGTCGCCGGCGGCCTGCACCATCCCGGCGATGCCCTGCGCCCAGACCCGCGCGCGCGTCTCGCCGATCGGTGCGAGTGCCGCCTCGGCACTCAGCCCGTCGGCGAGCTCGTCGCCGAACCGCCGGACCACTCCGAGCACCTGGCCGCGGACCGCGACGTCCTCGGCCGCGGCGCGCTCCATCAGGAAGCGGTAGACCTGCGGCTGCTCCTCGACGGCGGCGAGGTAGGCGTCGACGGTCGCGCGGGTGCGCGCGGTCAGGCCGCCGCGGGTGGTGAGGGCGGCGCGCAGCCGGGCGAGCAGCCGGTCGATGTGCCGGTCGGCGAGCGCGCGGTAGAGGCCGCCCTTGTCGCCGAAGTGCCGGTAGAGGATCGGCTTGGTGATGCCCGCCTCGGCGGCGATGAGGTTCATCGAGGCCGCCGAGCCCTCGCGCTGGACGACCCGGTCGGCGGCTTCGAGCAACTGCTCGCGCCGGTCGTTGCTGCTCGGCGACTGGGTGGTGGGCAGGCCGGCGCCTTCCGGGGCGGACTCCACGCTGCTCACCTCCGCCACGCTACCCAATACCTTGACAGGAGGTTACCAGCGGTAACACCATAGCGCCATGGCTGACACGCAGTTCTCGCTCGAGCTGACCGACGACCAGGCGGAGCTGCGCAAGTGGCTGCACGAGTTCGCCGCCGAGGTCATCCGGCCGGCCGCGCACGAGTGGGACGAGCGCGAAGAGACGCCGTGGCCCGTGATCCAGGAGGCGGCCAAGGTCGGCATCTACTCGCTCGACTTCATGGCGCAGCAGTGGTTCGACGACACCGGCCTCGGCATGGTGATCGCGCAGGAAGAGCTGTTCTGGGGCGACGCCGGCATCGGCCTCGCGCTGATGGGCACCGGCCTCGCCGCCGCGGCCGTCAGCGCCAACGGCACCAACGAGCAGATGGGCGAGTTCATCCCCGCGATGTACGGGACGCCCGACGACGTGAAGCTCGGCGCGTTCTGCTCCTCCGAGCCGGATGCCGGCAGCGACGTCGGCGCGATGAAGACCCGCGCGGTGTACGACGAAGCCAAGGACGAGTGGGTGCTCAACGGCACCAAGACGTGGGCCACCAACGGCGGCATCGCCGACTGGCACGTCATCGTCGCGACGGTCGACCCGGAGCTGGGCACCCGCGGCCAGGTGTCGTTCGTCGTACCGCCCGAGTTCAAGGGCAAGGGGCTGACGCAGGGCCAGAAGTTCAAGAAGCACGGCATTCGCGCGTCGCACACCGCCGAGGTCGTCATCGACAACCTGCGGCTGCCGTCGAAGTTCTTGTTGGGTGGCAAGGAAAAACTCGACGACCGGCTCAACCGCGCGCGCGAGGGTCTCAAGACCGGGCGCTCGCAGCCGTCGATGGCGACGTTCGAGCGCACCCGGCCGACCGTCGGCGCGCAGGCCGTCGGCATCGCGCGGGCGGCGTACGAGGTCGCTCTCGACTACGCGAAGACGCGCGTGCAGTTCGGCCGGCCGATCATCGAGAACCAGGGCATCGCGTTCAAGCTCGCCGACATGAAGACCCGCATCGACGCGTCCCGGCTGCTGGTGTGGCGGGCCGCGTGGATGGCGCGGCAGGGCAAGTCGTTCGACGCGGCCGAGGGCTCGCAGTGCAAGCTGTTCGCCGGCGAGA
The DNA here is from genome assembly GCA_030840525.1 of Frankiaceae bacterium. Taxonomy (GTDB): domain Bacteria; phylum Actinomycetota; class Actinomycetes; order JAFAQI01; family JAFAQI01; genus BP-197. Next base: position 23,151 of record JAVEEI010000146.1, on the reverse strand, counting down.
CCGCTGTCTGGGTGACCGAGCAGGCGATCCAGATCCTCGGCGGCAACGGCTACACCCGCGAGTACCCGGTCGAGCGGATGCACCGCGACGCGAAGATCTACACGATCTTCGAGGGCACCTCGGAGATCCAGCGGCTGGTCATCGCCCGCGCGATCTCCGGCACGTACATCCGCTAGCGGCGGGGGTCTAGGGGCGGGGTCATCCGTTCGGACGATTTGTCCCGAACCGCCGGGTGCGGGCGCCGCTGCGGCCCGAGACTGTGCTCGTGCCTGAGATCGCCATCGCGCACCGGACCGTGCCCCGCGCCCTCGCCGTGCTGCCGGGGCTGCTCGTCGTCGCTTCCGTCCGGCTGCTGACCCTCGGAACGCCGCCGGTCCCGCTGCGCGCCGCCGCGGCCGCGGCGATCGCGCTCGCCTGCTGGACGTCGTACCGGCTGCTCACCGCGTCGGTCGTCGTCGGCGACGCGGGCGTGCGCGTCCGCGGCGTGCTGTACGACGCGGAGATCCCGTGGGACGACCTGCACAGCGTCAGCGTCGAGCCCGCGGACGGCCCGGTGCGCTTCCTGCTCTGGGGGATGGTCGCGCCGCGCGCGGTCACCCTCGTGTGCAACGGCCGCATCCTGCGCCCGGTGGGCATGCTCTCCGGCCCGGACGACGAAGAGGTCGACCGCGCGGTCGGTGCGATCCGGGTCCGGTCGGGTGTCTGGCGGGTGCCGTCGCAGCGCGAGCCCGCGGAAGACGGCGTCTCAGTCGGCTGACACGACCTCGTCGAGGTAGGGCCGGGCGGCCGCAGCCCATCGCGGCACGAGGTCGAGCCGCAGCCGCCGCTCGACGTCGTCCGCGGTGACCGCGCCCTCGGCCCGCACCGCCCAGTGCGCCTCGCACCGCAGCGCCGGCACACCAGGCGCGAGCGGGGCCTGCTCGCCCGCGGCCGCGACCGCCGCCGCCTCGGCGCCGAACCGGCGCGACAACCGGTCGCTGCGGTCCTGCCGTGGTGCGCCGGTGCTCGCGCCCACGAGCGGCAGCGCGGCCGTCGGGCACGTGCGGTCGAGACCGAGCGACGCGGTCACCGCGTCGACCGCGTCCTGTGCCATCCGCCGGTACGTCGTGAGCTTGCCGCCGACGAGGACCCAGACGCCGTCGCGGACGAGCAGCGCGTGCCGGCGGGAGAGGTCCGCGGCGCTGCTCCCGTGCGCGTGGCCGAGCAGCGGGCGCAAGCCGGCGAACCGCCCGACCACGTCCGCACTCGTCACCGGGGTGCGCAGCGCCGAGCTCAACGTGTCGAGCAGGAACGACTCCTCGCCTGCCGTCACGTCGGGCTCGTCGACGACCTCGTCGACCGCGTCGTCGGTGAGGCCTACCTGCACGGTGCCGTCGGGCCGCGGTACCGCGAAGACGAACCGGTTGCGGCTGCCCGGCACCAGCACGTTGAACGCCGACACCGGCGAGCCGAGCGCCGCGGCGTCGATGAGGACGTGCGCCCCCTTGCTCGGCTGCAGCGGGACGCCGTCGACGAGCCCGCCGCACCACACCCCGGCCGCGACGACGACCGCCCGCGCGCGGACGTCGGTCTCGGCCCCGGTCAGCTCGTCGCGCACCCGGGCACCGTCGCGCTCGACCGCTAGCGCGCGGCAGTGGGTGAGGATGCGGGCGCCGTACGACGCCGCCGTACGCGCGATCGCGACGACGAGCCGCGCGTCGTCTTCGAGCGCGCCGTCGACGGTGACGAACGAGCCGCGCACATCGGCGCGCAGCGACGGCACCAGCCGGGTCGTCTCGTCGGAGCCGACCCAGCGGGTCCGCGGCAGTTGCGCCGGCGTCCTCGACGCGACGCGGAGTACGTCGGCGATGCCGAAGCCGGTGCGCGCCAGCGCCCGGTTGCCGCGCGGGTAGCCGGGCAGGTCCGGGATGACGAACCGCATCGGCGCGACCAGGTGTGGCGCGATCGTGCGGACGAGATGGTTGCGCTCGACGGCGGACTCCCAGGCGACGCCGACCTGGCCGGCGACGATGTAGCGCAGGCCGCCGTGCGCGAGCTTGCTCGACCAGCGGCTGGTGCCGGCCGCGAGGTCGGATTTCTCAACCAAGGCAACGGAAAGTCCGCGCGCTGCGGCGTCGAGAGCGACGCCCGCGCCGGTCACACCACCGCCGACGACGAGCAGGTCGACGACCTCGCCGGGCAGCGCGTCGAGCTCGCGCGCGCGCCGTTCCGCGGTCAGCCGGTCGCTCACGGGCGCAGCCACCGGTCCACCAGCCGTTCCAGCTCGGCGTACGGGTCGAGCGAGGCGATCGATCCCGACGACACGACGTAGGGCGTCGTCAGCAGGACGAGCATCCGCGCCATCGTCTCCGCGTCGCCGCGGCGGATCGAGCCGTCGGCCTGCCCCTCGACGAGCACCGCGCGGACGTGGGCGGTCGCGAGTCGCTGGGTCGCGCCCCAACGGTCGGTGAGGTAGGGCAGCAGCAGCTCGGGGTCGACGTCGAGGACGCGCCGCAGCAACGGCTCGCGCGGCAGCCGCCGGCAGATCTCGACGACGATGGCGACCAGCCGGCTGCGTGCGGTCCGGCGCCGGCGCGCGGACGCTTCGGCGACGGCGAACAGCGCGGCGAGATCGCGCGTCATCACTTCGAGGATGAGCGTGTTGACGTCCGGGACGAGACGGTAGACGGTCATCCTGCTGACCCCGGCGCGGCGGGCGACGTCGGTAAGCGTCGTACGGCGAACGCCGACCGCGAGCACCGCGGCGCGAGTCGCGTCGAGGATCGGCGCGGGGATGTCGCGGGCCGATCCTGCCTCGTCGGCGCCTGCGCTGTTGTCGACTGCACGGTTGTGACGTTGGGACGTCATATGTCACACTGTAGCGCATGGATCCGAGCTGGACGTCCTGGGGCGACTCGCAGCCGCACCTCCCGACCGCGGCGCAGGAGTTGCTCCGGTCGCGGCTGGGCGAGCTGACGCCGACGGCACCGGCGTCGATCGACGCCGCCGTGCTGCCGTCGACGACGCTGCGCAAGTCGGTGCTCGCCCGGCTGGTCGCGGTCGTCGGGGAGGACGGCGTCCGGACCGACGACGAGGCCCGGGCGAGGCACGCGGGCGGGCAGGCGTACGCCGACCTCGTCCGCCGCCGCGCCGGTGACGCCGGTCAGGCGCCGGACGCCGTGGTGCTCCCCGGCGACGCGGCCGAAGTCGCGCAGGTGCTGCGGATCTGCAGCGACGACTTCGTCGCGGTCGTGCCGTGGGGTGGCGGCACGAGCGTCGTCGGCGGGCTGGATGCCGAGCGCGGTCGCTGCGCCGGCCTGGTCGCGCTGGACCTCTCCCGGATGAGCCAGCTCCTCGCGCTCGACGAGACGTCGATGCTCGCGACGTTCGGTCCGGGCATCCGGACCCCGGACGCCGAGCGGCTGCTCGGCGAGCACGGCCTCACCCTCGGCCACGTGCCGCAGAGCTTCGAGCGGGCCACCCTCGGCGGGTACGCCGTGACGCGGTCGGCCGGCCAGGCGTCGACCGGGGTCGGCCGGTTCGACGAACTCGTCGCCGGCCTGCGGATGGCGACGCCGACCGGCGAGCTGGTGCTCGAGCCGGTCGGCGGCAGCGCGGCCGGACCGGACCTGCGCCGGCTGGTGCTCGGCTCCGAAGGGACGCTCGGCGTCGTCACCGCGGTGACGGTCCGCGTCCGCCGTACCGCCGCGGTGCAACGGCTCGAAGGCTGGATGGCGCCGTCGTGGGACGCCGGCCTCGCCGCGCTCCGGCGGATGGCGCAGGACGGGCCGCACCCCGACATCGTCCGGCTCTCGGACCCCAACGAGACGATCGTGTCGATGACGATGTCGGCCGCCGGCGGCCTGACCAAGCGACTGCTGGCGGCGTACCTTCGCGCCCGTGGAGTGCGCACCGGGTGCCTCGTCGTCGTCGGGTTCGACGGGACCGCCGACGACGTGCGGCACCGCCGCGAGTCCGTCGCCGAGATTTTGCGCGCGAACCGCGCGGTGCCACTCGGTGCGGGAGCCGGGAAGGCGTGGGCTCGCAACCGGTTCGCCGCGCCGATGTTGCGCGACACGTTGCTCGACGCGGGCGCGCTCGCGGAGACGCTCGAGACCGCGGCGACGTGGACCAACCTCCCCGCGGTGTACGACGCGGTCCGGGTCGCGCTGCGGATGACGCTGGGCGACGGTGCGGTGGTCGGCTGCCATGTGTCGCACATCTACCCGACCGGTGCCTCGCTGTACTTCACGGTCATCGCCGCCGCCGACCCGAACCGGCGCGTGGAGCAGTGGGCCGAGGCGAAGCACGCGGTGAACGGCGCGATCGTGTCGGCCGGCGGCACGATCACGCACCATCACGCGGTCGGTACGGCGCACCGCGACCATGTCGAGCGGGACCTCGGCGGGCCGGTCGGCGTCGCGATGCTGCGTGCGGTGAAGAACGCGGTCGACCCGCGCGGGGTGCTCAACCCCGGCAAGCTGATCCCGTAACGCGCGACTACCCGCTGATCGAGACGATCGGGGTCGGCGTGGTCTGCGTCGGCTTGGGGGTCGGAGTCGGCGTTGGGGTCGGAGTAGGGGTCGGCGTGGGCGTAGGAGTCGGTGTCGGAGTCCGCGACGGCGTCGGAGTCGTCGGCGGCGCGGACGTCGGGGTCACCGGCTGCGGCACGTCGTTGAGCAACGCGTCGGCCGCGTCCTCGATCGCGACGGCCCGCTGCGCGCTGACCTGACCGAGCGATTTTTCCTTCTCCACCAACGCTTTCAGCGCCTCGACCGCGCGGGCCAGCCGGTCGTAGTTGCCGGTCGCGGCGATGACGCGGATCTGCTGCACCTTCGGCACGAGGAGTCGCTCGGCCGCCGGCGTCAGGTCACCCGGCCGGTTCGCGCAGCCCGCCGTCACGACGGCGCCGACGAACAGAGCCACCACTCCGGCGAGAGCGCGTGCCTTCATCGCCGGACCAGTTTCTCGAGGTCCTGCATGTCCTTCTCGAGCGGCTGGTGCAGCGTCGGCAGACCGGGCTTGTACGACGCGGGCGTGTCGTTCTGGTTGCGCGCGACCGCGACGCCGATCGCGATAGCCACGGCGACCGCGACCAGCAACGCGACGACGAGAACGGCCGGGTTGAACCGCCGCCGCGGCGGCGCGGCGGGCGTACGCCGGATCACGGTCTCGCCGGCGGCGGTCGTCGCGGGCATCACGGTCGTCGCGGCCGGCAGCACCGTCGTCGCCGACGGTGGCGGCGTCAGTACGACGGTCTGGTCACCGCCCTCGGCCGCGACCGCGCGCAACGCCTCGGCGACCTGTGTCGCCGCCGGCCGGTGCGCCGGGTCGCGAGCAGTCATCGCGCGGAGCAGCCGCCGCCAACCGGCCGGCAAGTGCTCGGGTACGTCGGGGTCGCGGGCGAGCCGGGCGACCGCGACCTCCATCGTCGTCCCCTCGAACGACCGCTCGCCGGTGAGGCACTCGAGCAGCACCATGCCGAGGCTGTAGATGTCGACGGCCGCACCGACCGGCTCCCCCGCGACCTGCTCCGGCGCGAAGTACGCCGGCGTACCGACGACCTCACCGGCGCGGGTCGTGTGCGCCGAGTCGACGAGCCGGGCGATGCCGAAGTCGGCGAGGTGCACCCGACCGTCGTTGGCGACCAGCACGTTGGCCGGCTTCACGTCGCGGTGCACGAAGCCCTGCGCGTGCACGTACGCGAGCGCGTCCGCGAGCGCGGCGCCGTACCGGGCCGTCCGCTCCGCCGGCAGCGCGCCTTCGCGTAGCTCGTCGGCCAGCGTGTGCCCGTCGATGAGCTGCATCACGAGGTACGGCTGCGCGGTGTCCTCGGTGGTGCCGGCGTCGTACACGCTGACGAGGTTGGGGTGCTCGAGGCTGGCCAACGTGCGCATCTCGGCCTCGTGCCGCTGCAGCTCGTCGGCGGCGTCGCCGCGGAAGATCTTGACCGCGACCGGCCGCGCTAGCCGTTCGTCCTCGGCGCGGAAGACCTCGGCGACCGCGCCGCCGCCGAGCCGCGCGCCGAGGACGTAGCGGCCGTCGAGCACGCGCTCGTCCGGCTCGTCACCGGGCCGCCATGCGACGGTGGGCTGGTCGTCCACGCCTTCCAGCATGCCCGACCCGGACGGGAGGGGACCGGCTAGACCGCTGCCGACCGCTGCTCGGGAATCTGGAGCACCAGCGCGTCGTCGGCGCCGAGCAGCGCGCACATGCGCCGGACCGGCTTGCTCGCACCGACGACCGCGGCCTCGCCGCCCTGCTCGCGGACGCGGTCGACGGCGGCCAGAATCGCCGAGAGGCAGAGGACGTCGACGAACGGCACGTCGCTCAGGTCGATGACGAGCCGGCGGCAGCCGGTCGCGCCGGCCTCGTCGAGCAGGGTGCGGACGTCGGCGACGGTCACGATGTCGAGCTCACCGTGCAGCACGAGGACGGTCACCTCGCGCCGTACTTCGAGTTCGCCGAGCACCGCGCGCGCCTCCGTTCCGTAGTCCTTGAACCTCACCGTACGGCGGGAACACACGCGCGTCATGCGGTCGGCGAAATCGGCCGCGGTCCCGGGGCGCGGGAGCCGCGGGTCGCCTCGATAGCGTGCGGGAGACCCCGTTCCGTCTCCGTGTCGTCTCCGAGGGAGCCGCGTGTCCGATCTCAGCTACTTGCAGGCGGCCACGATCGGTCTCCTGCAAGGGGTCACCGAGCTGTTCCCGGTGTCGAGCCTCGGCCACTCCATCCTGGTGCCGGCGTGGGTCGGCGGCAGCTGGGGACACCTGGTGACCGAGCAGTCGACGAAGGCGAGCGCGGGGTCGCCGTACCTCGCTTTCATCGTCGCGACGCACGTCGCCACCGCGATCGCGCTGGTCATCTTCTACCTGCGCGCGTGGGTGCGGATCGTGAAAGGGCTCGGGCGGAGCATCGCGCGGCGGTCGATCGAGACGCCGGTCGAGCGGCTCGCGTGGCTCATCGTGGTCGCGACGATCCCGGTCGGGATTCTCGGGCTCACCCTCGAACACTCGCTGCGGGTGCTGTTCGCGAAGCCGCTCGCGGCCGCGGTGTTCCTCACCGTCAATGGTCTGATCCTGCTGGCCGGCGAGCAGCTGATCCGTAACCGGCGTACGGCGAGCGAGCCGCCGGCCGCCGCGCTCGCGGCCGAGCGGTCGCGGTCGGCCGACGCGGGGTCGAAGCGGGTCGAGCACCACCAGGACGTCGTGGTGGCGAAGGTCGGCTGGCGGGACGCGGTCGTCGTCGGTAGCGCACAGAGCTTCGCGCTGCTCGCCGGCATCAGCCGCTCGGGCATCACGATGGTGACCGGACTCGTCCGCGGCCTCGACCACGAGTCGGCGGCGAACTTCGCGTTCCTGCTCGCGACGCCGGTCATCCTCGCCGCCGGCGTGCTGAAGCTGCCCGACCTCGCGAAGCCGGCCGCGGCCGGGATCCGCGGGCCGACACTCGTCGGCGCGGTGCTTGCCGGGCTGGCGTCGTACGTCGCGGTGCGCTTCCTGACGCGGTACTTCGAGAACCGCAGCCTGCGGCCGTTCGGTGTGTACTGCCTCGTCGCCGGAGTCGTCAGCGTCGTCCACTTCGCCTAAGGGCTGGGCGTCGCCGGGTCGCCATCGAGTTGTCCGCACCACGCCAGGTTCGAGGCTGGTGTCGTGCTGACAACTCCGCTCGCGCCTAAGGGCTGGGCGTCGCCTTCTTGGTGCCGGTCGTGATCCAGGCGACCGCGAACGCCGCAAGCGCGACGAGCAGCGCGGCGATGCCGTGCTTCGTGTGGTGCTTCGTCGCGTGCGCTTCATGGCCGGGGAAGAACGACGGCAGCGAGTGCGCCGGCTGGACGAAGTAGACGATCGCGACGACGACGAGGACGAGGCCGACGAGGGCCAGGAGCGCCGTCAGCCAGACCGGTGCGTTGCGCTCAGACATGCCGTTCACCGTAACCGGCGGGGCATTGTGGCCGAATACCCTGGTGGCCGCCGCCCTCGTAGCTCAGGGGATAGAGCATCGGTTTCCTAAACCGTGTGCCGCAGGTTCGAATCCTGCCGGGGGCACCAAGGTCGTCCCACAAGAGTCGAGGCTTGCCATTCCGCCAGATGATCCAGTCATGGCTTACGACGCCCTAGCGATCATTCGTTTTTCCTAGTATGTTGCGCCTCTGTGCCGGTAAGTCTGACCTCGCATTGGTTCATCGCGCCGGGCCGCGAGATAGAGGCGCGGCAGGCGCTCATGGCGCTCCCGGCTGCCGTCCAGGCCAACGAGCCCGGCACCCTCACGTATCTCGTGCACACTCCGTACGGCGCGGACGCGCGACTGCAGTCGCTACCACCGCCCGAGCCTCTGCGTGTGTTGTTCTTCGAGACCTACGCCGACCCTGACGCGTTCCTCGCGCACGTGAACGGGCCGACCTTCACCCATTTCGTCGCGACGTACGGGCATTGCTTCGTCGGGACGAACGGCAAGCCGTATACGACGGTGCAGTTCCTCGACTTGCTTGCCGGCTTCGTTCGCCCCAACGCGAACGAGGTCGGCACCGGCGGCAACGAGCACCCGTCGGTGATGTTCGAGATCATCGCCAAGGACGCGGCCGCGGCGAAGGCGTTTTACCAGCGCGTGTTCGGCTGGCGGTACACGGTCGGAACCGGCGGGTTCGCCTACGTCCACTTCCCCGCCGGCGCGCCACCGCTGCTCGGCGGCATCGGCCAGGCGGATCCGAGCACACCCGGGTTCGAGCCGGGACACAACTTCTACCTGCTCGTGGATTCGCTGCAGCCGGTCCTCGACGCCGTCACGGCTGCCGGCGGCTCGATCCTCATGCCGCCCACTTCCATCGACGGCTACCGGATCGCGATGTTCCGTGACCCCGAAGGCAACCCGATTGGTCTGATCGAACCGTTCGCCGGCAACCCACAAGACGCAAGGAGAAACGCGACGTGAGTTACCTGAACGGCTTGCGCCTTCACTTCGCCGGCAAGTTCCAGGCCAATGTGTCGACGGTCAACAACGACCCCGGCCATTTCGACACCAGTGCGTTTCAGGCGAGCTACCAAACGATGGAAGGCCCCAACATGAACCCGCCTAACGGCTGGTTCAACCCCGAGGGCGACGCCACGTTCCGGTTGCTCGGTTGTGCGATCACGCGGGCTTGGACACCGGCGGGAGCCGTAACCGTAGACCCGGTGCTCGGCTGCAGCATCGCGGACTCCGATCACACCGTGCCGGCGAAGCTCGTGGACCTCGACCCGGAGCAACAACTCGCCTCCGAGATTTGGGGTCTCGAGATCCGTATCGCCGACTCCGACGGCACCACGCTGATGCGCGGCGACTTCGTCCCCACCGGGTTCATCGACATCTGGGATCGCGGCGGGGAAACGGTGACTGGAGACAACAACGCCGGTGCGACGTACCAATCGGTGCTGCACAACCTGCGCTGGAACGACGTATCGGGATCGCCGTTCCTCACCGAGCTCCAGCAATCCGCTCAGGCGACCGGGCGGTTGTCGATAAAGTTCAACGTCGACGACATCAACATGGACTTCACTTCCCCGCACTTCATGTGCGGCCGGGTCATCGGCACGATCGGTCCGTATCTCGCCGGGGAGCCCCTCCACCTCGTGCTCGGCCGCCAGTTCATCGCGACCGAGATCCCGACCGATAGCTTTTGCCGACCCGAAGGCGGGATCAGTCACTTCCCGGCCGTCGTCGACGCGGCGGCGAGCTGCGTCTACCTAGATCTCGGTAACGCGCTGGTGGGCACCGTGCCGGGCAGCGGGCCTGCCGACGTCGGCGACCTCACCCTGTCGGCCTACGACCCGCTCGCCACACCGCCCAGCCCGGCCGGTTCACTGATCCCGCTGGGCACCATTCCCGCCGGCGGCGCGGACGGATACGCCAGCAACCCGAACTGGATCGCCGAGACCGCCGGCGTTGTGGTGTTGCCGCTGTCCCCCGAGCAGCTGCAACTCGCGCAGCGCAGACCGCTCGCGGTGACCGGCAACCCCGGCATCGTGATCAGTGAGTCGCTCAACGGCTGCTTCGTTCGCGCGGACACCTTCGTCTATCGGATGAGCCCCGGCGATCACGTCGACGTCGACGTGTACGCCACCCAGTTCGGGGCGCCCCTCGCAGGCGTCGCGCTGGCTTTCGCGCTCGACTCGAGCCAGCTACAACCCAACCAGGCCGTGCCGCCTTACGTCATGGCCTCACCACCCGTCGCGACGCCCACCGAGGCGCTGCGGTTCGGGCCGACGGCGACGACGGATGCGAACGGCAGGGCAACGCTTTCGGTCGACGCCGGCGACCCGGGCGCGGCCCGGGTGTTCCCGGGCGGCCAGTCGAGCATCGACGGGCAGGTGTACGGCATCCGGCCGGCCTTCGCCGACGCGATCCTGAACACCGAGCCGATCAACCAGTGGAACTTCGTCAGCTTCCTGCTGTGGAGCGGCTTCGACCCGCCGGCGAAGCCGACCTGGACCGACGTGCAACCCATCCTGCAGCAGTACGCCAACCTCTACCCGTCCATGCTGCGCTTCCTGAACCTCGCCGACTACGACTCGATCAAGGCGAACGCCAAGCTGATGACTCTCGCGTTCAGCGTCGACGTCTCGGATCCGAACTCGATGCCGGTGACCCGCGACCTCTCGCCGGCCAAACGCAAGATGATCCTCGCCTGGCTACAGGATCCGTTGCCCGGACCCGTACCCGAACGAAGCCGCGCGCAGATCGCCGAGCCGCCGACGCCGCCGCCCGGTGCCGGACCACCCGCGGCTGCGAAGGGCGGCAAGGCTGCCGCCTTCGCCCGGCGTCTCGTCCTGCAGTCGAAGTGAAAGCGGTGACGACGTGATCCATCTGCGACGAGAGTTGATCGCCGGACTCGAGGGGCAGACACCCGATCCGGCCGTTGTGCGCGCGTCGCTTCAGTCGGCGATCGAGCTCGAGCACTCGACCATCCCCCTCTACCTCTACGCGCTCTACTCGCTGGACGAGCAGAAGAACGGCGAGATCTGTTCGATCATCGAGTCGGTCGTCGTCGAAGAGATGCTGCACATGACCCTCGCGGCGAACACGCTCAACGCGCTCGGCGGCCGGCCCGTGATCGACGCGCCGGGCTTCCTGCCCACCTACCCCGGCCCGTTGCCAGGCGGCGTGCAGGCGGAACTGAGCGTCTCGCTCGCGCCGTTCTCGATGGGTGACCCCGACGGACAGTTGGAAACGTTCCTCACGATCGAGGAGCCGGAGCGCCCGATCGACTTCCCGCCAAGACTGGAGGCCGAGGCAGACCTCACCATAGGCGAGTTCTACGCGACCATCGCGGCGGCGATCGCCCAACTGGGCGACAGCGCGTTCGTCGATCCGCCGCGCAACCAGGTCGGCCCCGACCTGATGCACGATTCGGTGGTCGTGGTCGATGTCGCCACCGCGACCACCGCGATCCGGACGATCGTCGAGCAGGGTGAGGGGACCAGCAAGTCGCCGAGCGAAGGCGCCGGCGACGGCCGATATGCGCACTACTACCGGTTCAACCAGATCAAGGAGGGCCACCTCCTCGAGCCGACCGGGGGCGGACCGGCCCCCGACGATCAGTACGCCTACGACGGGGCGGCGATCCCGTTCCACAGCAGCGGGGTCTATCCGGTGCAGAAGAACCCCGGCCCGTACCCGGGCGGGTCGGTGCAGAGCATCGCGAACGACAACTTCAACTACACCTATACGAGCCTGCTTCGCGCTCTGCACGCACTGTTCAACGGGATGCCGACGCAGGCGCAATTGGACATCGCGATCGGGCTGATGATGTCGCTCAAGGGTCAGGCCAAGGCGATGATGTCGGGCGTCCCGGACCCTGGCGTGGTCACCGGCCCGACGTTCGAGTACCAGCCGACGAACCCGGCCTAGACGCGATAGTCCTTGCGCTTGACCAGCCACCCACTTTGGCTTCGTGAGTAGTTGGGGCGCGACCGCCAGCACGCCCGGCGTCTAACGCAACGCCAGCCGCTTAGCCAAGCTCGCAGAACCTGCGTAGGTCTGGTCGGGCTCCCCCGGGGGTACGCAGTTGTGACCGGCCGCCGGCGTTCTCCGACCAGAGTTCGAGCGCAAGGTCGTGCGGTGTTCAGCGCACCGCGGTACGTGCCGATGGTCCAGGTGATTCCTGAGGGACGCTTGGTTTGGGCTGGACAATCTCGTCGATTGTTGCCCCGTGCAGGCTCGACGCCGCCTCTTCACCCACTACGAGGAGCGTCATGTCGGCACGCCGCGTCACTCACTCATCCGTCCTTACGGTTATCAGCGCGGCCGCCGTCGTCACTCTGCTGAGCGCGAGCTCTGCCGCCGCGGCTCAGGCACCCGTCGGTCTCGGCGCCGCCACCGCATTCGCGGTCCTCGCCGGATCCGGAGTCACCAACACCGGCCCGACGACGATCACCGGCGACATCGGCACGTTCCCGACGGCGAGTGAGACCGGGCTCGCGTCGATCACGTTGCACGGCGCCAACCATCGCGGCGACGCCGTCACCCGGCAGGCGAAGAGCGACCTGACCACCGCGTATGGGAATGCTGCCGGACGCGAACCGGTGAACCACCTGCCGGTCGAGCTCGGCGGACGGACCTTGCTTCCCGGCGTCTACGCGAGCGGGACGTTCGGGTTGACCGGAACTCTCACCCTCAACGCCAAGGGCGATGCCAATGCGCAGTTCGTCTTCCAGGCCGCGTCGACGCTGACCACGGCGTCGAGAAGCGTGGTACGCCTCGTCAACGGCGCCCAAGCGTGCAACGTCGTCTGGCAGGTCGGCAGCTCCGCCACCTTCGGGACGGGCACTCGCTTCATCGGAGACGTCTTGAGCCTTACGTCGATCACTGCGACAACCGGTGCTTCTTTCCATGGCCGCCTACTTGCCCGCAACGGTGCAGTCACGTTGGACACCAACACCATCACCAGAGCGACCTGCGCCGTACCGACCCCGTCGACCGGCGGGGGCGGCGCGACAACGCTAACGCCGTCCGCAGCGACGTCCCACCATCCCGGGACGACGGTCACCGTCGCTTCCCCCACGTCTCCCGTGGCGCCGAAGCTGCCGTTCACCGGCCTGCCGGTCGGTGCCCTGGCCGGGAGGGCAGGTGCGTTGATCGTGCTGGGAGGACTGACCCTTGTGGCGACAAGTCGCCACGGCAAAGAGCGGTCCGGAGCGCGACGGTCGGCTACCTTCCGCGCATAGTGCTGGCGCGGACCCGCGACCGTCGGCCGGTGGCGTCTACTTGACAGGCTGGCGAACCAGTTTGACAGTGCGGTAGGAGCAGCAACCGGCGCTCGCCGGGGGGAGGGGTCGTGGCCGGTCAACTCGTCACTCGTCGCGGATCGGCCGAGGAGTGGGTCCGGCTGTGGTCGCACCGGCCGGCTTTGCTTCGGGTCGCGCGGCGTCGGGTCGGCTCCGCGGCCGACGCCGAGGACATCGTCGAGGAAGCCCTTGTCCGCGCCGCCGCGCGCGGCCTCGACCCGACCGCTGCCGGTCCGTGGCTGACCCGCGTAGTGATGAACTTGTCCGCCGACCTGCACAGACGACGCCGAACCGCGCTACGAAATGCGCCCCGGCTCTACGTCGGTCCCGACGCCGCGCCGGACGAGCAGGTCTGTGATCGCGCCGAGGCCGCTGCGCTCGCCGAATCTCTTGCCCAGCTGCCTGTCCGTCAACAGCGGGCGGTCCTGCTGACCGCGGCGGGGCTGAGTCCAGCCGAAGTCGCTACCCAGATGAACGCCACCTACAAGGCGGTCGAGTCGCTGCTCGCCCGGGCCCGTGCCCATCTCCGGCAGAGCGTGCTCGGCCTCGCGGCGCTCGGCCTGCCGTTACGCCGCCTGCTACGGCCAACCAGCCGCGCCGCGGTCGCCACGCTCCCGACCGCCGTCTGCGTCGCGATCACCACCCTCACCTTGACCATCGGCCAGAACGGGGTCCCGGTGGGCTCCGACGCAGCCAGTCGAGCGGTCGCCGACCTTTCCGCTGCCGGTCCGGCCGGGACGCCAGCGGGTCTCGCTACGGACACCGGGCACCGGCGGCTCGAGCCGGCCACGCATCGAAAGTCACGGCCCGCGGCTGTCGTCGTACCCGTCGTTCCCTCCGCGTACGTCGACTCCGGACGCGTCCGTGTGCACACCGGTTCCGTCGTCAAGCGCAAGTCGGAGCAGTCCTTGCTGACCTCCGTGCGGGAGTGCCTCGAGGGCGGTATCGCGATCAGCGCGACCTACATCGGCTGCAACTCCGCCCGGCCGAACGGGACCGCCCGGCCGGACGACAAAAGTTCCGGCGAAGGAAGTGCCACCGCGTCGCGTAGTTGAGGTATGACCCCTTCACCCGGCCTCGGTCGGCTCGTCGCTGTCGCGGCGACCGCCACCGCGGCGATGTGCGCCACCGCCACCGCCCGCGCCGCACCGCCCACCCCCGCCGCAGTCCCAGTCCCAGCCTCAGTCCCGAGCTCCTACCTGTGCGCCGAACCGACCACCGTCTCGTTCGACCCGTACTCGGTCACGACGCCAGAGGTCTGTATCCCCTGGATCTGACCGAACCGTCAGGAGTTTTCGGTGACGATCCATCCGGTGCCGCAATGAGGGAGCTCGACGAGATCCTGCGCGACGGGACGCTCCGCTCGGTCTTCCAGCCCGTCGTCGACTTGGAGAACGGCGCGCTGTTCGGGTTCGAGGCGCTGGCCCGCGGCCCAGCCGGTTCGGCTCTTGAGTACCCCGACAGACTGTTCGCGGCCGCGCGTACCGCGGACCGGCTGATCGACCTCGATCACGCCTGTCAGCGCGCGGCGGTGACCGGAGCGCAGGCGAACGCGATCGAGGCGCCGCTGACGCTGTTCGTCAACGCCGAGCCCGATGCGATGGGATTCGGCTCGCTACCACCGATCGGCGAACGCATGCGCGGCGTCGTCGAGCTCACCGAACGAACCCTCACCAGCCGGCTGGCGGAGTTGCTGCCCGCGGTGCAACGAGCTCGAGCCGGCGGTTGGGGCATTGCGCTCGACGACGTGGGCGCAGACACCCGCTCGCTGGCGATGATGCCCCTCATCCGACCCGACGTGATCAAACTCGACCTGCGACTGGTCCAAGACCAACCGACCCCGGAGATCGCAGCGATCGTCGGCGCGGTGGGGGCTCAAGCCGAGCGCACCGGCGCCACCGTGTTGGCGGAGGGGATCGAGACCCGGGACCAGGCGCAATATGCACGCGCGCTCGGTGCGACGCTGGGACAGGGATACTTCTTCAGCAAACCGGCTGCGACGCCGCAACGCACGAGTCCCACCGAGATCCCCCTCCCGATCTCCTCCGCGACCCTGCCGCATCCTTGGCGTACGCCATTCGACCTGGCAAGCGGGCGCCACCCGATCCGTCGCGGCACGATGCCGCTACTCGCCGCGATCAGTCACGAACTGGAGCTCCAGGCCGCGCGCCGCCGCCGTACGTCGCTCATCATCAGCAGCTTCCCCGAAGCCGCCGAGACGACCGACCGGATCGAAACCATCTACAACGAGCTCGCCACCGACCTGGCCTTCGTGGGAGCACTTGCGCCTGGCTTGCCACGCAGACTCCGGCCGGGCCTCCGCGGCGTGAACATCCGCGACGACGATCCCTTGCGCGGCACCTGGAACGTCATCGTCATCGGCGCCCACTTCGCCTCCATGCTCGCGGCCCGCGAAAGCGGGCACCCGCAGCCGGGCGAAGACCAGGTCTACGACTTCCTGTCCACCTACGACCGCGACATCATCGTCGAGTGCGCCCAAGCGCTCATGCTTCGCATCGCCAACGAGCAGGAGACCGGCTCGGACCCGGCCCGCTGACCTGGCCGTGAGCGCTGGTTCGACGGATGGCGCCATGGGTGGGACACTGGCATCGCGCACCGCTCCGGATCATGGCGCTGGGCATCCCCGGCCAAGTAGGAGTAGCGCAATGCCCCGGACCGGTCCGCGTCCGCCCGCGCAGCCAACCGCCCGCAGAATGGCCCTGACGAGGGTCGCATCCGCGATGCGACGAGCAGTGGGTCTGCACGGCAGCGCGATCGAGAACGCAGCTACCGCCGTGCGCAGTGACGACCGGGCCCGCCAGCAGCGGGAAAGCGCCGCTGCGGTCCTCGCGCCGTACCCGGACGGCGACGTCGTCCGTGGTCCTGGCGCGCCACCATGACCGGCGGCGGGCTTCATAAGTGCCGCCGCACTGCCGATGACGCAGACGAGGGCGCCGTATCTCATTCTTCGCTCTAACGCGGTTTTGCGAAGACGAGGACGCTCCTGATGCGGACAAGGCATGCACTGACAGCAACAGCGGTCGCGATGGTCTGCGTGGGAGCCGGCATACCGGCCTCCGCCAACACGAGCGGCACAAGTACGGCGTCGATCACGGTCACGGGCGGGGTCCTGGCGATCACCGTGCCGACCAGTGCGGGGAGCCTCGGGTCGCGCGCCAACTCCGTCGGCGGCGGCACCATCAGCGGCTCGCTCGGTCAGGTGCAGGTCACGGACGCCCGCAGCGCACCAGCCGGCTCCGGTTGGGTGGCGAGTGTCATCTCGACCGCGTTCACACCGAGCGTCGGCCCTGCGGTTCCCGCCAGCGCGGTCAGTTACGTCGCCGGCGTCATCACCCAGGTCGGGACGGCGACCTACGCCGCCAGTGACCCGAGCGGTCTCGCCGGGGTTGCCGTCGTGGTCACCGCGACCGCTATCACCGGCGACAACTCGGCGACCTGGAACCCGACGATCACCGTGACCGTACCCGGCGGTATGGCGGCCGGGGTCTACTCGGCAACCATCACGCACTCGGTTGTCTAAGGCCGCGATAGCGGTCGCCGCGGTGGCGGTCCTTGCACTGAGCTGCGGGACGACAGCGCAGGCCGGCACACCATCGGTGCTCCGGCCATCGGCTTCGACCGCCGGCAGCATCGGCATCCGGCTGCTGGACGCCCCGCTCGCGGGACGGGCCGACCCACGCGCACGGATCTACATCGTCGACCACCTCCCGCCCGGGACCGTCATCCGTCGGCACGTGCAGATCTCCAACACAACCTCGACCACCGCGCACGTCTCGGTCTACTCGGCGGCCGCGACGATCAGCAACGGCACGTTCCTCGGCGCGGCGGGACGCACCGCCAACGACCTCAGTACGTGGACGTCGGTGAGCCCCGGCTCCCTCGACCTCCCGGCGTCGCGCAGCGCGACCGCAACCGTCACGGTCGCCGTACCGAGCGACGCGGCGCCCGGCGAGCGGTACGGCGTGGTCTGGGCGCAAGTCCAGAGCACGCGCGACGCGAGCAGCGGCGTCACCGACGTCAGCCGCGTCGGCGTCCGGCTGTACCTATCGGTGGGACCCGGTGGGGCTCCTGCGTCCAACTTCAGCATCGACTCGCTGGCCGCGGAGCGTAACGCGTCCGGACAGCCGGTCGTCGTCGCCTCGGTGCGCAACACCGGTGGGCGGGCGCTGGACATGAGCGGCTACCTGCGCCTCGCCGGTGGCCCGGGCGCGCTGTCCGCCGGACCGTTCCCGGCGAACCTCGGCGTCACCCTAGGTATCGACACCACGGAGCCGGTAGCCGTCGTACTGGACCGGCAGCTTCCCGCCGGGCCGTGGACGGCTCACATCACCTTGCACAGCGGGTTGGTCACCCGGAGCGCCTCGGCCACCATCACGTTCCCCGCCGCCGGCTCGGCCGCCGCTGTCCCGACCTCTCACTCGCACCGATCGAGCCTGCCGGCCTTCCTCGCCGGACTGACGGGACTGGCGCTGGCCTGCATCGTCACCTGGCGCGTACGGCGCCGTAGTCAGCGTCGGCGGCAACGATGCCTAGACGCCGCGAGGGTCACATGAGGCTAGAGCCGGGTGACGAGAGTTGTGGCGAGTCCCCCGTGACGAGGGGCTCCGATGGGACCTGCGCCCGCTCGGCGGATGTGTCGATGAGAGGGACGTGACCTTCACCGAATGCTGTGGCCTCCGCTCAGTGGTCGTCGACTTTCATCTCAACGGCGGGAATCTGAGCATGCGCTACTGCAAGCGCTGCGAACGCCGACGCTGGCTTCGTGACCAGCGTCCGGTCGCGTTCAGCGTGATCAAGGAGTGCGTCGGCGCGATGCAACCGGCGACGAGTCCTCGCGCGGGAACCGGCCGTAGGGCCAGGGTCGCCGCGCCGAGCGCAAGCACGATCCGTTTCTAGCCCCCGCCTATCGAGCGCGAACCGCCCGGCAAGGAGAAAGCCCGTGTACTCAACCATGATCGCCAACTGTCGCGGAGCCAGCTCCGTTCGGCTCCTCGAGTCGGTACCCACGACCTGGGACGACAGCGACGTCTGTTTCTTCCGCTGCATCTCCGACCTGTTCCCGCAGGTGTTCACCCTGGGCGCGAGCGTCATGCTCGCCAGCTACGACGACTCCGCATAGCCACCGAATGCGGAGCCTGCGCGCAAAGCGCGGCTTCGCTACCGGAGGGAGATCGCGAATCCCTTCCTTGCGAAAGGTTCTCGATGAACATTGCCATCGCCGGCGCTTCTGGTTTCGTCGGGCGTGCGCTCACGGCGCAGCTGCTCGGCAGCGGGCACGACGTCGTCGCCCTCGGCCGTTCCGTGACGGCCGGCTCGACGAACGCACGGGCCGTCGCTGTCGACGTGGGGGACGAGAGCGCTACCGCTGACGCACTCACGGGTGTCGAGTCCGCGTACTACCTCGTCCATTCGATGGCCGCCGGTGGTGGCTTCCGCGAGGCCGACCTTCGTCTTGCCACTGCCTTCGGTCGGGCCGCGGCGCAGGCGGGTGTCGGCCGGATCGTCTACGTCGGAGCCCTCGGGGAGGCCCCGAGCTCTGCGCACCTGGCAAGCCGGCACGAAGTGGGCGCCGCCCTCGCCGCTGCCGGGGTGGATGTGGTCGAGCTCCGGGCCGCGGTGGTGTTCGGCGCCGGCAGCATCTCGTTCGAGATGCTCCGTTACCTGACCGAGCGACTGCCGGCCATGGTCTGCCCCCGATGGGTGCACACCGGAATCCAGCCCATCGCGCTCGTCGACCTGCTCGCCTATCTGGAGCAGTCGCTGCACGTCGCCCCCGGCATCTACGAGATCGGCGGCGCAGACGTCACGACGTACCGCGAGCTGATCGCTGCGTACGCTCGCGTGCGGGGCCTACGTCCCCGTCGCATCATCGACATCCCGTGGCTCACGCCGCGCCTCTCGTCGTACTGGGTCGACCTCGTGACACCGGTCGACCGCTCGGTCAGCCATGCGTTGATCGAGAGCCTCGTCACCGAAGTGGTGGTGGTCGACCCCGAGCCGGCGAGGCAGGCGTTCTCGGTCGCGCCGATGGGGGTCGATCGCGCCCTCGCCGCTGCACTCGACGACCAGGACGCGGACGTGACTCGCTCGCTGTTCGCACGGCGTCAAGGCCTGGTCGACGGCGTCTACTCCGTCGTCGTCGACGTCGCCATCCCACCAGGCGGCGAGGACGTGGTCGTTCACGGTCTGGCGACGGTCGGCGGGCGGCTCGGTTGGTACGGCGCCGCGCCCGGCTGGATGGCCCGCCTTGCCCTCGGGCGCCTCGTCGGCGAGCGCCTACGTCGGCGCCGGCCGGTGGCCGTGGTGCCGGGCGCGTTCGTCGACTGGTGGCGCATCGCCCGGGTCGGCTCAGGCGAGCTGGTGCTACGGAGCGTCGGCTGGTTCCCCGGTGACGCATGGCTCGGGTACCGCGTCGGTCAAGGCACGCTTCACCAGGTAGCAGCATTCCGCCCCCGTGGCATACCGGGCTTTCTCTACTGGAAGTTGCTCGGGCGGGTGCACCGCGTGGCGTTCAACCGCATGGCGTGCCACCGCGTTTCGCGGAGCCAGGACCACGCTGACGGCAGCGTCGCGGCCGCGTAAGCCCGCTCATGTCGGGAGAGCGCGGCCGGTTCGCGCGCCCTCAAGCCGGCAGCGGCAGGCTCGCGCCCGGAATCCCGTTGGCGCGAGCGACGAAGTGGAGGCGGACCCATGCGCCGTACGGCGTCGGCGTGCCGTCCCAACTCGCCAGCAGGTGGAACGTGTTCCACGTCGTGGTGCCCGACACGCCGCACTCCTGCGACGTCTGTGTCGCCGACGGCGCCCAGACGTGGACGAGGTAACCCGCGTCGCGCTGGTCGAGGTACGTCAGCAGGTTGTTCATCCAGATGCCCTGGCAGCCGGTGACGTCGTCGCCGATCTCGTCGATGACGAACGGCGCTTGGCCCAGGTTGTAGCCGTACCGCGAGTCCCAGCACGCGCTCGTCGTACACGACGGGTCGTAGTACAGGTGCGCGTTGACCATCTCCTGCCCGAGCGGGTCGGTCGGCTCGTGCGTCAGTACGCCGGACGGGTCCGCGGCCCAGTGCAGCCCGGACAGCAGGATGACCTGCTGCGCGCCGGCCGCGCGGATCGTGTCCACGATCTGCTGCATGCCGGTGTACGCGACACCGCCGGCCGTGCAGCCGGAAAGCCAGCAGGCCCAGCTGATGTCGTGCGGCTCGTTGTACGGCTCGAAGACGACGTACGGGTTGCTTGCGAACGTCGACGCGACGGACGACCAGAACGTGAGGCTGTTGTCGGCGTTCGCCATCAGGTCCTGGCCGGTCGCGACTGCCGTACCGCTGTGCGACCAGTGCAGGTCGAGGATGACGAACAGCCCGGCGTTGCTAAGCCGGTTGACGAAGTCGACGACATCGGCGCGATAGGTCGCGCCGGTCGGGTCGGCGGCGATGCCGGCGTTGCCGTTCCAGCACGACTCGTTCAGCGGCACCCGCACGGTGTTGATGTCCCAGTCCTGGAACGGCTTCATCGCCGAGTCGTCGGTGGGCCCGGGCAGCGCCGTGGCGCCACCGACGCACGCGACTTCCGTGCCGTCCCGGTTGACGCCCCGCATCTGGAAGTCCGCGCCGGTCCGGCGGTCGACGAGCGTCGTACCGGACACCTGGAGGTACGGCGCGGTCGTGGTCGCGCTCGCCCGCGGCACCGCGCCGGTCGTCACCCCGGCAACGGCGAGCGACAGCACCAGCGCCGCACTCGTCGTGATCGACGTCGTTCGCGCACGCCTCATCGAAGCCCCCCTCGGCCGGCCTACGTACGGACAACGAGGACGGGGCGCAAACGTCGCGGCCCTAGCTGCGGCCGCCCCGGCCCAGGGAAGCTGCGGTGAGACCGTCGGGTCTCGGGTGGCAGACCCGGTACGCCTGCTGCGCGCTGATCGCCAGGCCGGCGATCGCGGTGTCGAACGGAACCAGCTCGGCGACCGCCGCGGCGGTGCCACCGGTCGTGAGCCACAACTCGAGCTGCGCCGTGATGACGACTCCCGCCAGCACCCACTGGTACGACGAGAGCTCGCGCCGCGCCGCGTCGACGATGCGGCCGATGCCCGCCACGTTCGTGATCGACCCGACGAGTCCGAGGATCGCCTCGGCCTGGTCGACGATCCCTTCGGCGTTCATGACAGCAGCGAGGTCGGCATCGAGCGTGGTCACGAGGGCGGCCGACTCCGCAACCGCGGCATCGACGACGCGGGTCGCGATGGCGCGCGCGACCTTCGCCGGCAGCCCGGCGGCCTGGATGACCAGCGCCACCGAGCTGATGGCGACCCCGGCGACCGCCATGACCCGCGCCGTCGGCAGGTCGGCCCGCAACCTGCGCGCGGGCACGGCCCACTCCATCGTCGACTCACCGTGGACGAGGTCGTAGAGGTCGCTCAGCGCCTGGGACTCGTCGACGGAGTGGCGGCCGAGCTCGGGCGCGTGCGCGGCGACGAACGCCTCGAGTCGCGGGCGCAGGTGCGACTCGAGCTCGGTGCGGCTCAGCCGAGCCAACGAGGCGGACGACGGTTGCGGGGCAGCGGTCAAGTGTTTCGGGGTCTCCTCGGTCGCCCGGACCGCCCGACGATGGCGGTCCGGTTTGAGACTTTACGTTCGGAATGTGAACCTAACCCGTGGGCCAGCCCGGCGTCCTTGCTTTCGAGAAACAGATTCGTATCAGTACGAATTGGCCTCGAAAGCCGGGGTGCGGCTAAGCGGAGTCGGCGGCGAGCCGGCGGGCGTCCGCGCGCCGCTCGCTCAGCCGGCCGAGCAGCGCCCGCGCGTGCATCCGGTCGGTGCCGACCCGGTTGGCCAGCTCGGCGTCGTCGAGGGAGTCGAGCGACTCGTTGATGCAGTTGCACAGCACCGCGATCTCGTCGTCGGTCAGCCGGACCACGATCTTGGGCACGGCGGAATACTGCCCCGCCGTACCGGGCAGCTAACCGCCGTCAGGCAGTCCCCAGGCTGTGGACGGATCGGTGGACAGTGCCGTGGGTAACCCGGCCGATCCGTGGACAACTCGTGCCCGAATGTGGACATCGTGTGCACAGCCGAAAATCCCCGAAAATACTTGCCGAAAGCCCTTGTGCACGCCCGGTTCGACGCGTTAGACATACGCCTGTCGCCGAGAGACGACAGGCAAGCGGAAGGCAACATCCGCACCGCAGGACGCACCGGCCGCCGCGAGGCGGCACGGGTCCGCCGAAGGTCACCGCAAGGTGGCGGACGGTGGTCCCGGGGAAACCGCAAGGGGACCAGGAGCGACCGGCGGGCCTGACGAGAACCGGCGACGGGGACTCGAAACGCACGGCAGCGGAGCGATCCGAGGCTGGTGCATCGAGACCACGCGAGGCCCCTCCATCTCATACATGGAGGGGCCTCGCACCATTTTTGCCTACGCGGCACCGATCGCCGCGCAGCGACACGCGGCACCCAGCCGGGGTGTCAGCGGTCGGAGCTGGCGTCCTCCGCGTGCGGGCCGGGTGGCGGCGGGGTCGAGTGCGCGCCGTGCACCGCGTGCCACAGGATCGCGTCGAGCGTCCGTTGCGGCACCTGGTCGAGCTTGCTGAAGTCCAGCGCTCGCGACGCGGCCGCGTCCGGTGCGTTGGCCGCGTTGACCGCCGTACGCGACTGCGTCGGCACGATCGCGTCGTATGGCGCGGCGTTGGCGGGCGTGGAGGTGAACGCGTCGTACATCGGGACGGCGAGGCCGTCGAACAGGCCCATCGGTTCCATGCCGAGGATCAGTTCCATCGAGTGGACGACCGAGGCGAAGTCGTAGCGGTGCGCCACGACCGTGCCGATGGGTGTGTACGGGCTGATGACCGCGGCGGGGATGCGGTGGGCGTCGACGTGGTCGGCGCCGTCTTGGGAGT
>JAVEEI010000101.1 GCA_030840525.1 Frankiaceae bacterium | reverse complement strand
CCGCCGGCCGCCGGCGTGGAGATCCGCGCGTCGTGGTCGCCGGTCGGCCCCGACCTGGGCCGGCACCTGGTGGCGTTCGGCGAGCTCCTCTGCGCCGCGGCCGGCCTGCCGCCGACCCCGCCCGGCGTAGTAGTCATGCCGAGCAGCCGCCGCCGGAAGCCAGCCGCCGCTACTCGCGGCTAAGCCACCCGCCCGGCGGCTCGCCAAGATCATCGCGAGCTGACCCAGCCCGATCCGCAGCCCCAGGCTGCCTGAGCGCGCAATGATCTTCCGGCCGCCGGCCGCGGGCCGCTCAGCCGCTACGAAGCGACCGCTGACGGGCGCTGCATCGGCAGCAGCCCGGCGGCGGCAACCGCACCGCGCGGCAACCGCAGCGTCAGCGTCGTACCCGGGGCCGGCCACGACATGACTTCGAGCGAGCCGCCGACCAGCCGGGCGCGCTCGCGGAGCAGGCCGAGGCCGACGTGCCGGCCGCTCTCCGAGCGGACGTCGTCGGGGTCGAACCCGGGCCCCTCGTCGGACACCACCGCGACGACGAAGTCCTCATCGACCCGCAGCGACGCCCGCGCACTGTCGACGTCGGCGTGCTTGACGACGTTGAGCAAGGCCTCCTGGAAGAAGCGATACACGGTCACCGCGGTGACCAGCGGCAGCGGGTACGCCTCGGTCGGCCACAGCAGCGCGACCTCGAGCCCGTACCGGTTGGCCATGTCGTCGCGCAGCCCCGAGACGGCCCGGGCGAGGTCGCCCTCGCGCAGCGCCGGCGGCCGGGTCCGCGCCATGACCGCGCGTACCTGCTCCTCCGCCTCGGCCACCAGGTCGGCGACCTCCGGGTCGACACCGGCCGAGCCGTAGTCGCCGAGCCGGGCCCGCGCCGCCATCAGCGACTGGGCCACGGTGTCGTGCAGCTCCGCGGAGAGCTGGCCGCGCGCGCCTTCCTCGGCCGCGACGAGCCCGGACAGCAGCTCGAACATGCCGGCGCTCGCGGTCTCCGCCGTACGGCGGTGCCGCTCGGCGACGTCGTCGGCCATCCGTACCCGGAGGTGCAGCGCGTCGAGTGTCTGCGCCAGCGCGCGCAGCTCGTCGCCGTTCCAGCGCGGGATGGTCGCGGCGGTCGTCTCGCCGACCGGCGCGGACGGGTCGTGCAGCCGGCGCAACGCGTCGGCGCGCAGCAGCCGCAACGTACGCGCGAACCGTGCCGCCACGAACGCACCGGCGAGGCTGATCAGCACCGCGACCGGCGTGCCGCCGGCGAACAGAACCCATGCCGGACCGGCCATCCGGTGGTCCGCCCGCAGCGTCAGCGCGGCGGCGGCGAGGCAGCACAGGCATGCCGCGAGTACCGCCGCCCCGACCAGCAGGGCGAGCGGCGCGACACGCGTGCGCCCTCGAGTCATTGCAGGGTCAGCACCCCGGTCGTGGTCCAGTCGGCGGCCGCCCGCGGCAGGTCGCCACCGGCCGCACTGTGCTCGCCGAGCGCGGCGAGCTCGGGCTCGGCCGCGAGCGCGATCGCGCCGAGCAGCGACGCGACCGCGCGCTCGACGGCGTACAGCTCGTCGACGATCTCGCCGACCGCGGTCGGCCGGCCGTCGTTCGTCGCCAGCCGGGCCAGCCGGTTCGCGGACTCGCGGAGTACGACGAGGGCGGGCGCGGTGTTGGCGCCGAGGTCGCCCAGTGCGCGGGCGGCGCCCTCGACCGCCTCGACCTGCGCGACCGCCTCGTCCCGCGACTTGGCCAGCTCGGCGACCGACAGCCACGACTCGGCCTGCTGCGCGAGTACCTCGGCGAGCATGACCTCGCGGCGGCCGAAGCCGGCGCTGCCGGCGGGCCGGCGCGCGACGAGGACCGCGAGCGGGGCGTCGCCGCCACCGAGCACGGCCGAGCAGTACGCCCGGCCCTCCTCGGTACCGGTCGTGATCGTCGCGCCGCCCAGGGCGCGGATGACCCAGCCGGCGTCGAGCACGTCCGGCGCGACCCGCTGCCGGTCGACGCCGTGCTCGTCGCCGACGTAGTGCACC
The DNA here is from genome assembly GCA_030840525.1 of Frankiaceae bacterium. GTDB lineage: Bacteria > Actinomycetota > Actinomycetes > JAFAQI01 > JAFAQI01 > BP-197. Next base: position 20,898 of record JAVEEI010000101.1, on the reverse strand, counting down.
GGGCCGTCGGCGGCCATCAGGACCATCTCGACGTCCGCGCCGCCGAACAGCCGCGCCGCCGCCGTGAGGACGACCTGCGCGGACACGTCGATCGACCGGCCGCTGGCCTGCTCCTGGAGCCGGGCGAGCTCGGCAAAGAGGCGCGCCTCGGCGGTCCGCGCGGTCTGCTCGTCGTAGGAGAACCAGAGCAGCAGCAGCGGTACGACGAGCGCGACGAGACCGAGCGGGGCGCGCTCGGCCAGCCATGCGCCGAGAATGCCGAGGCTCGACGTACCGGCGGAGTGCACGGCCGCGAGCGGTGCGCTGCCGACGAGCAGCGACCAGATCTTCTGCCGGGTCACGATCGACATGGCCCACGCGACCAGCAGCATGTTGACCAGCCAGAAGGCGGCCATCCCGCTGACCGCGCCGGTGACGCCGCCGCCGAGCAGGTGCGCGAGGTAGCCGCCGAGCGCCGTACCGGCGACGAACTGGCAGGCGTTGAACTCGACCTTCAGCCGCTCCTGGTGCCGCACGAGCTGCGCGACGAGCAGACCCGCGGTGACCGCGACGACCGCCCACGCGCCCGGGGCGTAGACGTACGCCGCGCCGATCGCGCCCTCGGTGAGGCTGAAGGTCCAGCGCTGCCGGCCGGCGGAGAGGTGGACGACGGCGACCTCGGTGACCGCGACGACGGTGAGCAGCAGCGGCACCGCCCACCAGCCGACGTGCCCCCAGCCGGTGCGGACCGCGAGGACGACGCCGACGGCGAGGGCGAACAGGCCGGCGAGCCGGACCCTCGTGGGGGCGCTCACGCGTCACCCCAGCCGTAGTCGGACCAGGTGGCCGCGCTCCACGTGGCGGCCGACCAGGTGGCCGCCGACCACGTCGCCGCGGACCACGTCGCCGCGGACCAGGTCGCGGCCGACCAGTTCGAGTTGCTCCAGGTCGCGGCGCTCCACGTCGCGGCCGACCACGTCGCCGCGGTCCACGCGGAGCCGGACCACATCGAGTCGAGCTTCGACTGCCAGCCGGGGACGCCGGTCCAGGTGTTCGCGCTCCACGTCGCCGCGTCGAACCCGGACTCGCCCGACCCGCCGCTCGACCCGGCCCGCTTCGGGATCGACACGAGCCCGGCACCGGCCCGCGCGTCCCGCACCGGGTCGGCCGCCGTACGGATCGCGGCCTTCACCTCCAGCGGGGACGCGCTCGGGTGCGCGGAGAGGTAGGCGGCGGCGACGCCGGAGGTGATCGCGGCCGCCTCGCTGGTGCCGGACCCCTTGAACAGCCCGTCCCGGGTCCAGCCCTGCGGGTTCGCTTTCGCGACCGCCGAGTCGGCCGGTACGACGCCGAGGACGTGCAGGCCGGGCGCGACGACGTCCGGCTTGGCGACGCCGGCGACGACGCCGCTGCCGGAGAACGGCGCGACCTTCGTCTTGCCGGTCACGTCGGCCGCGCCGACGGTCAGCGCCTGCGGGTCGAGGCCCGGGTCGCCGACCTGGCCGGCGACGTTGCCCGCGGCCGCGACGACCACGACGCCCGCGGCGCGGACGTGCTCGACGGCGGCGGTGAGCGGGTCGGCGCCGTACGCCGGCGCGGTCGGCCGGTCGACGGAGAGCGAGAGGTTGACGACCTGGATGGCGCGCGCGTGCGCGGCGACCCAGTCGAGGCCGGCGAGTACCTCGGCCAGGCTGGTGTTGCCGGCCGAGTCGGCGACCTTCACGACGACGATCCGCGCGGCCGGCGCGACGCCGAGGGCGCGGTGCCCGGACCCGTCGACCCGGCCGCCGGCGATGAGCGACGCCATGAACGTGCCGTGCCCGTACCCGTCGGTGAACTGGCCGCTGGTCCGCGCGTCGCCGCCGGCGGACAGAGCCGATACGTCGACGCCGTCGGTGATCCGGCCGGAGTCGCGGCTGAGCGCCGCGGTGTCGGAGACGCCGGTGTCGAGCAGCGCGACGTTGACGCCCTGGCCGGTGCCGGCCTTGCCGGCGTCGCCGCCGACCGCCTTCGCGGCGAGGACGCCGTCGGTGCGTCCGCCGTCGTCGCCCTGGTCGTCGCCGGCGACCCGGCCACGCCGGTCCGGCGACACCCCGGCCACGCGCGGGTCCGCGCCGAGGGCGCGCAGCGCGGCCACCGGCGCGGAGACGAGCTCGGCACCGACCGACGGGAACCGGGCGAGGACGTGGCCGCCGGGGATGGCAGCGGGAAGGGTCGCGCCGGGACGGACGGTGACGACGGCGCGCAGGCTGGGGCCGGCCGGTGCGGCGGTCGCCGCGGGCGCCACCGCGGTCGACGCGGCGGCGACGGCGACCGACGAAAGCAGTACGGCGAGGAGACGGCGGCTCACGTCAGCCCTGTCGGCAAACCGGACGCCGAACTTCTGTCTTTTCCGCGCATTCCCCCGTACGGAGCAGCGTGCGGCTGCTCCAGGGCGGGCGAGAAGCCCGGGGTGTCCGGATTGCGCCGTACGGAGCAACCCGCGCGGAATTCGGGCTACAGCCGGGTCGGCCCGGAGCCGAGAAAGCTGACAGCGCCCCGCCTGGGTGCTACCGGCAACCCGCCGGTGACGTGCACTGGAGGCTCGTTGTGACAGCGATGGCCGAACGGGCGACCCACCCCACACCGGGGCCGGGGCCCGGCTTCACCGCCATGGTCGTCGACGACCACCCGCTCGTGCGCGAGTCGATGGTCGCCCGGCTGATGGCGATGGGTGCACGTGAGGTGCTCGAAGCCGCCAGCGTCTCGGAGGCCCGCGCCCGGGCCCACGCCGGTGGCCCCCGCGACCTGTGCGTCCTCGACGTCGGCCTGCCCGACGGCTCCGGCCTCGACCTGCTCGCCGACCTGCGCGCCGCCGGCTGGCCGCGCCTCGTCGTCCTCTCCGCCGCCGACGACCCCTACTCCGTCCGCGCCGCGTTCGTCGCCGGCGCCCAGGGCTACCTGCTCAAGTCCGCCTCGCCGCTCGTCGTCGCCGACGGTGTCCGGCGCGTCCTCGACGGCGGCGTGTACGCCGACCCGTCGGTCGCGTCGCTGCTCGCCGCGGGCCTGCGCGGCGGGCCGCAGCAGGACGGCGTCTCCGAGCTGTCCGCTCGCGAGGTCGAGGTACTCAAGCTGGTCGCCGACGGCCGGTCCAACAAGGAGATCGGCGAGACCCTCGGCCTGTCCGCGCTGACGGTCAAGAGCCACCTCGCCCGGATCGCCCGCAAGCTGGGTACCGGCGACCGCGCCGAGATGGTCGCGATGGCGATGCGTGCCGGAGTGATCCGCTAACCCAGCCCCACCCCCGGTTTGTTGCGCCGTCAGCGCGACATCTATGTCGCGCTCACGGCGATGATCTTGGGGGTCCGGACTGACCCGAATCGCGCGGCTTTGGTTGCACGGCTGTGGCGGCGTCTCGCCGTAGCCTGAGCACGTGACCGAGCGGGACGAGGCAGCCGACCGGCCGGCCGCGCCGCCGGCCGTGCCGCTGCTCGAGCCGCGCGGCGGCGTACCTCCCGTGACCGAGACCGCCGAGGCGCTGGCCGAGGTCGTCGAGCGGTTCGCGGCCGGGACCGGCCCGGTCGCGGTCGATGCCGAGCGCGCGTCCGGCTACCGCTACAGCCAGCGCGCCTACCTCGTCCAGCTCCGCCGCGGCGGCGCCGGTACGGCGCTGATCGACCCGATCGCCTGCCCCGACCTGTCCGCCCTCTCCGCCGCGCTCGCCGACGCGGAGTGGGTGCTGCACGCGGCCAACCAGGACCTGCCCTGCCTCAGCGGCGTCGGCATGCGGCCCACCCGGCTGTTCGACACCGAGCTGGGCGCGCGGATCGCCGGCTACGAGCGGGTCGGGCTCGGCACGATGGCCGAGATCGTCCTCGGCCAGCAGCTCGCGAAGGAGCACTCCGCCGCGGACTGGTCCCGCCGGCCGCTGCCCGAGTCGTGGCTGCGGTACGCCGCCCTCGACGTGGAGATACTCGTCGACCTGCGCGACGCGCTGGAAGGCGAGCTGTCCCGGCAAGGCAAGTTGACCTGGGCGGAGCAGGAGTTCGCGGCGGTCCTGGCCGCCGAGCCGCCGCCGCCGCGGACCGACCCGTGGCGCCGTACCAGCGGCATCCACCGGCTCCGGACCCGCCGCCAGCTCGCGATCGTGCGGGCGCTCTGGCACGCCCGCGACGACCTGGCCCGGCAGCGCGACATCGCCCCGGGCCGGCTGCTCCCGGACAGCGCGATCGTCGCGGCCGCCGCCGCCGCACCGGCCAGCGAGGACGCGCTCGGCCGGCTGCCCGGGTGGGGCGGCAAGGCGACCCGCCGGCTGGTGCCGTCGTTCTGGCCGGTGCTCGCCGCGGCGATCGCCGAGGCCGACGACGCGCTCCCCCGGCCGGCGCTGCACGGCGACGGGCCGCCGCCGGCCAGCCGCTGGCCCGACCGCGACCCCGTCGCCGCCGCCCGGCTCGCCGCCGCCCGCGCCGGCCTCGGCGCGATCGCGACCCAGTACGGCCTGCCGGTCGAGAACCTGCTCAGCCCCGAGCTCGTCCGCCGGCTCACCTGGTCGCCGCCACCGTCGGCGGGCGCCGCCGACGTCGCCGCCGTACTGCGCGCCGGCGGCGCCCGCGAGTGGCAGGTCGACCTGACCGCGGAGGTGCTCGCCGACGCGCTGACCGCTGCCCCCGCCGTCTCGTCGTGAGACTCGTCCGGTACGACGGCAACCCGGCGACGCTTGCGTCGTACGACGTGGCTCCGGGCTGGCCGCACGACGACACCGCGGACGCGCTGGCGTTCACCGCGGCCGGGGCGTGGACCTGGCTGATCCTCGACGACGACCGGCGGGTCGTCGGCGAGTGCGGGGTGAAGGCGCCGCCCGACGAGTCCGGGCGGGTGGAGATCGGCTACGGCCTCGCCGCGCCCAGCCGGGGCCGCGGGCTCGGCCTGCGGGCCGTCGGCGAGCTGCTCTACGAGCTCAAGTCGACCGGTCTGGTGCGCGAAGTCGTCGCCGCGGTGCACCCGGGCAACGTCGCGTCCCGGCGGCTGCTGGAGCGGCTCGGCTTCAGCGTCCTCGACGCGGACGACGCGGAGGTCAGGTACGTCCTCGCGCTCGAGCCCCGGCGCTGAGCGTGTGCCGGTCGAGACTCGGGTAAGGTTGCCCTAAGTACCCGGCGGCGAAAGGGCTGGCGCAGTGAGCACCGGAGGCATCCTCGGGCTGGGGGCCATCGCCGGCGTCACGATCTTCATCGGCCTGCCGGTCGGCCGGATGCGGCGGCTGTCGCCGCCGGTCCGGACGCTGCTCAACGCGATCGCCATCGGCATCCTCACGTTCCTCGTCTGGGACGTCCTCACCCACGGCGTGGAGCCGGTGGAGAGCCGGCTGAAGATGGTCACCGGCGACCACCCGAGCCCGGGCGAGTCGTGGTGGGGGTTCCTCGGCATGGCCGGCCTGCTCGCGCTCGGCCTCGGCCTCGGGCTGCTGTCGCTCGTCTATTACGACCGGCTGCTCCCCCGCCGCAAGTCGGTGGGCAGCGCGAGCATGGGCCCGGGCGCGGCCGCGGTCGAGGAGTTCCGCACCGCGCCCACCTGGTCGCCGGGCCGCAGGCTCGCGCTCACGATCGCGATCGGGATCGGCCTGCACAACTTCGCCGAAGGGCTCGCGATCGGCCAGGCCGCGGCGACCGGCGCGATCAGCCTCGCCGTCCTGCTGGTGATCGGCTTCGGGCTGCACAACGCCACCGAGGGCTTCGGGATCGTCGGCCCGATGGCCGGCGACGAGGACCGGCCGAGCTGGCGGCTGCTCGGCCTGCTCGGACTGATCGGCGGCGGCCCCACGTTCGTCGGCACGGCGGTCGGCCAGGCCTTCACCAGCGACGAGGTCTCGGTCGCGTTCCTCTCGCTGGCCGCGGGGTCGATCCTGTACGTCGTCATCCAGCTCGTCGGCGTCGCGCTGCGCGCCGGGCACAAGGAGATGCTCTACTGGGGCGTCTTCCTCGGGCTCGTGGCGGGGTTCGCGACCGACTTCGTGGTCACCGCGGCCGGGGTCTGACCCGGCCGGGCAGACTGTGCCCGTGGCCCGCGCGACCCTCGACAGCTGCCCGGTCTGCCAGCGCCCGCTGCCCGACTTCCGGGGCTGGCCGGCATGGTGCCCCGCGTGCGGCTGGGGCCTCGACCCGGACACCCCGACGGTGGCGCACACCCTGGCCGGCCTGGCCGGCTGGTGGCAGCGCCGGATGGCCGGCGCGCAGGACGCCGAGCTACGCCGCCTCCTCGCCGACCCCGCGCTGCTCGCCCGGCGGCACCCGCGCAGCGCGGCCGTACTCGCCGCCGCCGTCGGCGTCCACCTCGTCACCCTCGCGCTGCTCGCGGCCGGCGTATCGGTCATGACGACCGGCATCGTGCCGGTGCTCAAGGTGTTCGCCGGGATCCTGGCCTTCGGCCTGGTCGCGGTGACGTTCCCGCTGCACCGGCTGCGCCCGTCCGGCGCGGCCAAGCGCGGCGCGGCACCGGCGACGCTCGCCGTCGCGGCCACCCTCGCGAAGGCGGTCGGCGTCCGCGCGCCCGCCCGCGTACGCGCGACGTCGTACGCCGACCCCCCGAGCGCGGCGCCCGGGCGGGTGCTCAACGTCGACGTCGACCGGTGGGAGCTGCTCGGCACACGCGGTCGGGTCGCACTGCTCGCGCACGAGCTCGCGCACCACAACGGCCACGACCCCAACCGCACCCTGCTCGTCGCGCTCGCGGCCGAGACGCTCGACGGCTGGCTCGCGCTGCTGCGGCCGGACCCGCACGCCCGGCGGCGGCGGAAACGGCGCGTGCGCGTGTACGGCGCCACAATCGACGCGCCCGCGCCCAACCTGCACATGGCCTGGACCGAGTTCCTGCTGCCCATCGTCGTATCGCCGGTGTACGCCGTCGTCGTCGGGCTGGGCTGGGTGCTGCGCGAGTTCGGCAGCGCGGCCGGGCTGCGGGCCGAGCTGTACGCCGACGCGCTGGCCGCGAAGGTGGGCGGCGACGTGACCGAGCTCGTCGACGGCGAGCTCGCCGAAGCCGCTGCCGCGGCCGGCAACACCGCCACGCCGCTCGCCGCGCTGCCCGACGCCGAGCGCGAGCGCCGCCGTCGGCTCGCGGTCGCGGCCGGCACCCGGTTCGACGCGTCGCACCCGACGTACGCGGCCCGGCTGGAGATGCTGGCGGCCGCGCCGGAGTCGAGCCGGGAGGCACCGGTCGCCGTGAGCGACGCCGACCTCGATGCGATCACCCGGGAGCTGGTCGCGCTGCGTAGGCCGAACGAGTGAATTGCGCGTGATTCGTCCCGACTCGCGCCACATTCCGAGCCTGTCCCGTGGCTACAGTCGGTGATTCACCCGTTTGCCGCATTAAGTCGTGGCGCGTCCTTGGGTACTTTTCTCGCATGGTCCACTGCCCAGAGCCGACGGAGCTGCGCCGGTGCGCGCTCGGGGTCGCCGTGCTGCACGACCTCGACGTGCTGCCGGCGATCGACGGCATCGTGCTCACGGGCGTCCCGACCGTCGAGGTGAGCTGGGCGGAGTGCCGGCGCGCGCTGGGCGGCGTCGAGCCGGAGACCGACGACGGCCGACATCGGCTGGCTCGCTGGCTGCTGCTGCGCCGCTGGCTCGCCGAGCGCCCGCTCGGCGACCTCGCCGAGCGCGCCCGCCCGTACGGCACGCCGGTCGAGTCGCCGCTGCACAGCGGTCTGGACTGGGTACGGCGCCGGGTGCTCGGCGACGCGCTCGACCTCGGCTTCGGCTTCGTCGGGCTCGACCCGCGCGACCCCGACAAGGTGCTGCCGGTTCCGCAGCGGCTGCTGGAGTCGGCCGGCGTGAACGTCGACGACTGGTGGCCGACCGCGGTCGTCTACCTCGAGCGCATGGGTCGCATGGCCGCCGAGCGCATGCAGCGCAACCCGGCCGCGCCGCTGCGGCCGATGGGCGACTGCGACGTCGTGACACTGCTCGGCTCGATGACATTGCGGGCCGCGATGGTGGACGAGGTCGCGGACGGGCTGCGGACAGTCGCGGTACCGATGCGCAACCGCGGCTGGCTCGACCTGTCGCGGGTCGACCCGGCGTTCTCGGCGGCGGCGGCCCGGCTGACCGCGCCCGAGGACCGCGGCTTCTCCCGGCCGCTGCTCGTCACCCGCGAAGAGGTCGCGCTGGCGGCCGAGGGCGGCGACGTCGTCGGGTCGGTGCTGCGCGACGAGCTCGCGACGGTCATCGACCTGCGCGACGTGATGTACCACCGCATGTAGGTGTGCGTGGCGCCCGACTCTCGGTCGGGCGGTCGCGGCGACGGCGTCGTCGCCAGGCGGCATCTCTCTCGCTTCGCTCGCCCCGATGCCGCCTAGTGCTCCTTACGCCGTCGCCGCGCCCTCGTTTTAGTCGGCTATTGAGTGCATGCCGCGGGCGACTGCTTCTACCGTTGCGCGGGCGACCTCTTGGGCGGACAGGCCGCTGTCGCGCAGCACTGCCTCGCGGCGGCCGGTGGGTAGGAACTCTTGCGGCAGTGCGACGTTGTGTACCGGCGTCGTGATCGATCGGGCTCGTAGCTCGCGGGCGACCGCGTCGCCGAACCCGCCGGCCCGCCCGTTGTCCTCCACCGTCACGACGAGCGCGTGCGCCGCGGCGAGTGCGGGCAGCGCGCCGTCGACCGGGAGCACCCAGCGCGGGTCGACCACCGTGACGCCGACACCTTGCGCGGCGACCCGCTCGGCGATCTCGAGCGCGAGCGGCGCGACCGCGCCGGCCGACACGATCACGACGTCCGCGTCGTCGTCGCGCCGCAGCACGTCCATCCCGCCGATCCGGTCGACGGTGTCGATGTCGGCGTCGGCGACGCTCGCCTTCGGGAACCGCAACGCGGTCGGCCCGTCGTCGTACTCGACCGCCTCGCGCAGCAGCTCGCGCAGCCGGGTCGCGTCGCGCGGCGCGGCGACCCGCATGCCGGGTACGACGCCGAGCAGCGAAAGGTCCCACATGCCGTTGTGCGACGGCCCGTCCTCGCCGGTCACGCCGGCGCGGTCGAGCACGAACGTCACCGGCAGCCCGTGCAGCGCGACGTCCATCAGCACCTGGTCGAACGCGCGGTTGAGGAACGTCGCGTAGACGCACACGACCGGGTGCATGCCGGCGCTGGCGAGACCGGCGGCGGACGCGACCGCGTGCTGCTCGGCGATGCCGACGTCGAACACCCGGTCCGGGAACATCGTCGCGAACCCGTGCAAGCCCACCGGACGCAGCATGGCCGCGGTGATCGCGACCACGTCGTCGCGCTCGTGCCCGATGGCGAGCATCTCCTCGGCGAACACCTGCGTCCACGACGGCGGCGCGATCCCGACGGGGCGGCCGGTGATCGGGTCGATGACCGAGACGCCGTGGAAGTTGTCGGCCTCGTCGGCCTCCGCCGGCGGGTAGCCATGCCCCTTCTTCGTCAGGCAGTGCACGATGACCGGCTCGCCGAAGTCGCGGGCGCGGCGCAACGCCTGCTCGAGCGCGCCGACGTCGTGGCCGTCGATCGGCCCGACGTACTTCAACCCGAGATCCTCGAACATTGCTTGCGGTTGCAGGAGATCCTTGATCCCCTTCTTCATCCCGTGCAGGGCGTCGTACAGCGGCGCCCCGACCAGCGGCGTCCGCGACAGCGACCCTTTCACCAGATCGAGAACCTGCTCGTACGACGGGGAGAGGCGCAACGCGTTGAGGTGCTGGGCGAGGCCGCCGACGGTCGGGGCGTACGAGCGGCCGTTGTCGTTGACGACGATGACGACGGGCCGTTCGGGCGCGGCGGCGATGTTGTTGATCGCCTCCCAGCACATGCCGCCGGTGAGCGCGCCGTCGCCGACGACCGCGACGACGCTGCGGTCGGTCTCGCCGCGCAGCGCGAACGCCTTCGCGTAGCCGTCGGCGTACGACAGCGCGGTCGACGCGTGCGAGTTCTCGATGTGGTCGTGCGCGCTCTCCGCCCGCGACGGGTAGCCCGAGAGACCGCCGGCCTGCCGGAGCCGGCCGAAGTCGGCGGCCCGGCCGGTGAGCAGCTTGTGCACGTACGCCTGGTGGCCGGTGTCCCAGAGCAGCACGTCGTGCGGCGAGTCGAAGACGCGGTGCAGCGCGATCGTCAGTTCGACGACGCCGAGGTTCGGGCCGAGGTGCCCGCCGGTGCGCGCGACCGCGTCGACGAGGAACTCGCGGATCTCCTGCGCCAGCACTGGCAGCCTGGCCGGGTCGAGTGCCTTGACGTCGTCGGGACCGTGGATGTGGTCGAGCAGCCCGGGCACGAGTCCCAGGTTACGCGCGGGGCTCAGAGGCGCGGCGCCCAGCGCTTCCCGCGCAGCGCCTGCTCGACGACGTCGACCGCGACCCGCGCGTTGCGCAGCCGCTGCCGCTCGCGCTCGTACGCCGCCACCGCCGCCTCGACCGCCTCCGGCGGCACCCGGCCGGAGAGCTCGGACCTGATGGTCCGCAAGCCGTTCTCGACCGCCGTACCGGCGCCGTCGACCGCAGCCGCCGCGAACCGAGCAAGGACCAGCGGGTGCCGGCGCAGCACGTCGTACTCGCGGTGGTCCGGCGGGCACTGGTCGAACAGCCACGCGACCGCGCTGCGCTCCCAGTCGGGGCTGCCCGGCGGCCGTACGTCGGCCGGCCAGCCCGGCGGCGTCGCCGTCACGGACCGGCGTCCAGTAGCGCGACGCACTCGACGTGCGCGGTCATCGGGAACAGGTCGAATGCGCGCAGCGCGGCCAGCCGGTAGCCGAGGCCGGCGAACGTCGCGAGGTCGCGCGCCAGCGCGCTCGGCTCGCAAGCGACGTACGCGACCGCGCGCGGTCGCAGCCCGGCGACTCTCGTGACGACGTCGCGGCCGGCGCCCTTGCGCGGCGGGTCGAGGACGACAAGGTCGACCGGCGACCCGTCCTGCCGCGTGCGCAGCCAGCGGTCGACCCGGTCCGCCACGACGGTGACCGGCAGGCCGGCGAGGTTGGCGACCGCGGCCCGCGCGGCACGCCGGTCCGACTCGACCGCGACCGCCGCGCGGACCGACGGCGCCAGCGCCCCGGCGAACAGCCCGACGCCGGCGTACAGGTCGAGGAGAACGTCGTCGGGTCGCGGCGCGAGCATGTCAGTGACGGTCGCGACCAATGTGTCGGCCGCGCCCGGGTGCACCTGCCAGAACCCGCCGACGGGCACCTGCCACTCGCGGCCGGCCGCGCGCTCGGTGACCGTGCGGTCCGGCGTCCCGGTCGACAGCGCACGCTCCCCCGTCGCGCTGACGTCGACGTTGACCTCCGCGCCCTCCGGCCACGACCGGCCGACGACGTCGGGTATGTCGGCGCCCGGTACGGCGATGAGGCAGTCGGCGATCGGCTCGATCTCGTGACTGCGGTGGCGGTGCAGGCCGGCCCGGCCGTCCGGGCCGACCGCGAGCCGGAGCCGGGTCCGCCAGCCGAGCCCGTCGTCGTCGCCGGGCACCGGCTCGACGGCGACGTCGAGGTCGATGCCGGCAAGCCGTTGCAACTGCTCGCGAACCACGGCCGCCTTCAACTGCCGTTGCTCGTCGAGCGAGACGTGCTGCCAGTCGCAGCCGCCGCACCGCCCGGGCCCGGCGTACGGGCACGGCGGCTCGACCCGCGACGGCGACGCGCGGACCACCTCGACCGCGTCCGCCCGCAGGTACGCCGACCGCTCTTCGGTCACCGCGACGCGGACTTGCTCGCCCGGCAGCGCGTGCCGGACGAACACGACGCGACCGTCCGGCGCGTGCGCGACGCAGACGCCGCCGTGCGCGACCCGCTCGATCTCGAGGATCACGCGGCGGGGATCACATCTCGGTGCCGGCGAGCCGGCCGGACGACTCGAGCTGGTACGGCACGCTCGTCACCATCACGCCCGGGGTGAACAGCAGCCGCCCCTTGAGCCGCAAGGCGCTCTGGTTGTGCAGCAACTGCTCCCACCAGTGGCCGACGACGTACTCGGGGATGTAGACCGCGACGATGTCGCGCGGGCTCTGCCGCTGGATGTTGCGGACGTAGTCGAGGATCGGCTTCGTCACCTCGCGGTACGGCGACTCGAGGATCTTCAGCGCGACCGGGATACCGCGCGCGTCCCACTCCTCTTGCAACGCCTTGGTCTCGTCGGCGTCGACGCCGACGGTCACCGCCTCGAGGACCGACGGCCGGGTCGCGCGGGCGAAGTTGACCGCGCGCAACGTTGCCTTGTGCACCTTCGACACCAGTACGACCGCGTGCACCCGCGACGGCAGCAGCGTCTCGTCGTCGGTCGGACGCAGCTCCATCCGCACGTTGTCGTAGTGCTTGCGGATCGCGCGCATCAGCACGAACAGCACGGCCATCGCGACGACCGCGATCCACGCGCCCGCGGTGAACTTCGACACCAGGATGATGACGAGGACGAGCGTCGTGACGATCGCGCCGATCGTGTTGATGACCCGCGACCGCTGCATCTGCCGCCGTCGCGCCGGGTCGGTCTCGTGCGGCAGGTGCCGGTTCCAGTGCCGGATCATTCCGGTCTGGCTGTTCACGAACGAGACGAAGACACCGACGATGTAGAGCTGGATCAGCCGCGTCGGCGAAGCGTGGAACGCGACGATCAGCACGACCGCGAAACCGGCGAGCAGCAGAATGCCGTTGCTGAACGCGAGCCGGTCGCCGCGCGTGTGCAGCTGCCTCGGCAGGAAACCGTCCTTCGCAAGGATCGACGCGAGCACCGGGAAGCCGTTGAACGCGGTGTTGGCCGCGAGCACCAGGATGAGCGCGGTCACCGCCTGCAGGTAGAAGAACCCGAACGAGTGGTCGCCGCCGAACACCGCCGAGCCGACCTGCGCGATCACCGTCTTCGGCACGTCGTTCGCCCCGATGCCCTGCAGCTGCGAGCGGTGCTCCGCGACGTGCACGTGGCTGACGATCGCGAACGTCGTGATCGCGAGGAACATCGTGACCGCGATGCCGCCGAGCAGCGCGAGCGTCGACGCCGCGTTCTTGCTCTTCGGCTTCTTGAAGTTCGGTACGCCGTTGCTGATCGCCTCGACGCCGGTCAGCGCCGTGCAGCCGGACGCGAACGCGCGCAGCAGCAGGAAGACCAGCGCGAGCCCGGTGAACGAGCCGGTCGCGCGCACGTGCCAGTGCGCGCTCTGCGCGGTCAGGTGGTGGCCGGCGGTGAGCCGGCCGATGCCGATGAGGATGAGCGCGAACACCCCGCCCATGAACGCGTACGTCGGGGCCGCGAACGCCGTACCCGACTCGCGCAAGCCGCGCAGGTTGAGCACCATGATGACGACGACGATGACGACGGCCAGCGCCACTTCGTGCCCGTGCAGCGACCCGGCCGCGGACGTGATGTTCGCGACGCCGGAGCTGACCGACACCGCGACCGTGAGCACGTAGTCGACGAGCAGCGCGGCCGCGACGGTGACGCCGGCCTGCCGGCCGAGGTTCTTCGTCGCGACCTCGTAGTCGCCGCCGCCGCTCGGGTACGCGTGCACGTTCTGCCGGTACGACGCGACGACGACGAGCATCAGGAAGGCGACCGCGGCGGCGGCGTACCAGGTGTAGTGGATCAGTGCCAGGCCACCGGCCGACAGGACGAGCAGGATCTCCTCGGTGGCGTACGCGACGGAGGAGAGCGCGTCGCTGGCGAAGACGGGCAGGGCGATCTTCTTCGGCAGCTCCTGCTCGCCCAGCTGGGTGCTGCGCATGGGTCGCCCGACGAGCAGCCGCTTGAACACGTCGCCGAGCGAGGACACGCAGAGAGGGTAGGCCCCACGCCCCGGAGGTATCGTGACCAGCCGTGCATGTCGTGATCATGGGTTGTGGCCGGGTGGGCTCCACCATCGCGCACAGCCTCGAGGCGGCGGGCCACTCGGTGGCCGTCGTCGACCAGAACGCCGAGGCTTTCCGGCGGCTCGGGCCGGAGTTCGCCGGCCGGACGGTGACCGGCGTCGGGTTCGACCGCGACACGCTCGTCGAGGCCGGGATCGAGCAGGCCGACGCGTTCGCCGCGGTGTCGAGCGGCGACAACTCCAACATCATCTCCGCGCGCGTCGCCCGCGAGACGTTCGGCGTCGACAACGTCGTCGCGCGCATCTACGACCCGCGCCGGGCCGAGGTCTACACCCGGCTCGGCATCCCGACCGTCGCGACCGTGCGGTGGACCGCCGACGAGATGCTGCGGCGGCTGCTGCCGTCCGGCGCGCACTCGCTCTGGAGCGACCCGTCCGGGCACGTGCTGCTCTGCGAGGTGCCCTACGACGTGCGCTGGGTCGGCCGGCCGGTCCGCTGGATCGAGGAGCAGACCGGCGTGCGAGTCGCGTTCGTCACCCGGTTCGGCGACGCGCAGCTCGTCACCGCGTCGACCGTCCTGCAAGACGGCGACCTGCTCCAGGTCCTCGCCCCCCGCGACGACCTCGCGCGGGTCGAAGCGGTGTTCGCCGCCGCGCCTGAGGAGGCGGAGTGAAGGTTGCCATCGCGGGTGCCGGGAACGTCGGCCGGTCGATCGCGCGCGAGCTCGCCGACAACGGTCACGACGTACTGCTCATCGAGCGGGAGCCCAAGGCGCTGAAGACCTCGTCGGTACCGCGCGCGCAGTGGCTGCTCGCGGACGCGTGCGAGCTGTCGAGCCTCGAAGAGGCGCGGATCCAGGACTGCCACGTCGTCGTCGCCGCCACCGGCGACGACAAGGTCAACCTCGTCCTGTCGCTGCTGGCGAAGACCGAGTACGGCGTCCCCCGGGTCGTCGCGCGGATCAACCACCCGAAGAACGAGTGGCTGTTCAGCGAGGCGTGGGGGGTCGACGTCGCGGTGTCGACGCCGCGGCTGATGTCGGCGCTCGTCGAGGAGGCCGTGACCGTCGGCGACCTGGTGCGGCTGCTGTCGTTCCGGCGCGGCGAGGCCAACCTCGTCGAGGTCACGCTGCCGCCGGACACCCCGCTCGCCGGCCAGCGGGTCGGCTCGGTGACGTGGCCGCAGGACGTCGCCCTCGTCGCGATCCTCCGCGACGACCGGGTGATCGTGCCGGCCGCCGACGACCCGCTCGAAGGCAGCGACGAGTTGATGTTCGTCAGCGCGCCGGAGATGGAGACGGCGCTGCACGACCTCCTGCTCGGCCCCGGCCGCCGTCAGTCGGGCAGCAGCTCGTAACGCGGGTTGAAGATCAGCCGGCGTCCCTCGCCGGTGGTGACCCGCCCGGTCGCGCGCAGCCGCCGCCCGGGCTCGATGCCGGCGATCGTCCGGCGGCCGACGAAGACCAGCGTGACCACGCCGGACCCGTCGTACAGCTCGGCTTCGAGCGCGGGCGTGCCGGCGCGCGGGCGGATGGTGAGCGCGCGGACGGTGCCGAAGACCGTCGCCGGCATCCGGTCGACGCACTCGGCGACGGGCTGCGCGCCGGCGTCCTCCGCCGAGCGCTTCAGCTCCTCGGCGTCGAGCTCGTGCGTCTGCGCGGTGAAGCGGCGCATGGCGCGGCGAAGCCGGCCCCCCTCGGCTGCATCCGTCATCGCGGCGTCATCGCGTCTCGGTGATCTCCGGACCGCGTTCGAGCATGTCGAGCGTGGGCTTGGACCGCTCGGCCGCCGCCTCGTCGTCGGCCTGCAGCTGGGCGGCGAGCTGCGCAGCCATCTGCTGGTCGGTCATCGCGCTGAGCGCCTCCTTCGGCAGCCGCAGCGGGAGCAGGTCGCGCGGGGCCATGGCGTCGCCGCCGCGGAAGACGACGACGCCGCGGAACGCCGACTCGAGCGCCCCCGCCTGCATCGGGTCGGTCGCGGCCGGGCCGGTGAACAGCCCGCGGAGGAACCAGCGCGGGCCGTCGACGCCGACGAACCGGGCCGGCTGGAGCTGCACGCCCTGGCCGGGGACCTCGGCCGGGATGCGCGCGCGCAGCTCGGTGCCGAACGGCCCCTCGGCAGGCTCGGCCGAGCCGCCGGAGGCGCGCAGCGACTCGACGATCTCGTCCCGTACGTCGGGCCAGATCCCCTCCGTCTTCGGCGCGGCGAACGCGTGGATCTGCAGCGCGCTGTTGCCCTGGACGAGGGTCGCCGCGATGACGGTGTGGTCCTCCTGCACCTCGACCCGGATCTCGCAGCCCTCGGGGACCGGCACCTGAAGGGTGCCGAGGTCGAGCCGGTTGACCTCACCGGCGTCGGGGGCGTCGGACGAGTCCCAGGGACCACGCGGCGGCGGCGTCGGCGTCCGGACCGGCGCGCCGTCCTCGCCCGCCTCGTCGCCCTCAGTGAGCTCGCCGGACTCGCCGTCGACGTCCTCGTCGTACTCGTCGTCGATCTCGTCGCGTCGCCGTCGGAACAGCGGCATGGGTCAGCCTCCCTGGGCGTCGGTCGTGCGCTCGTGCCCCGCGTAGCCGCCGGTCGATCCGAAGCCGCCCTCGGCCCGGACCGACTCGGGCAACGCCGGTACCACCGTGAATTCTGCCCGCTCGACCCGCTGGATCACGAGTTGGGCGATCCGGTCGCCTCGCCGTAGCTCGATCGGCTCGCGTGGGTCGAGGTTGACGATGATGACTTTGACCTCGCCCCGGTAGCCCGCGTCGATCGTGCCCGGAGCGTTGACGAGCGCGAGCCCGGCCCGCGCGGCGAGCCCCGAGCGCGGGTGCACGAACCCGGCGTACCCGTCGGGCAGGGCGATCGCGACGCCGGTCGGGACGACCGCCCGCTCCCCCGGCGCGAGGGTGACGTCGACCGCCGTGACCAGGTCGGCGCCGGCGTCGCCGGGGTGCGCGTACGACGGGACCGGGAGGCCGTCGTCGAGCCTCGTCACGGCCACCGCGAGCGGCGGCGCGAAGGGCGGCGGCGGGTCCCCGGTCACGAGGGGCGACCCTATAGGGATGACACGCACAGTGGTGGTGACGGGAGCGAACAGCGGAATCGGCCGGGCGACGGCCCTGGAGCTGGCGGCGGCCGGGTACGACGTGGTCGGCACCGTGCGGTCCGCGGACAAGGCGGCCGTGCTGACCGACGCGGCGGCCGAGCGCGGCGTCGACGTACGCGCGATCGTGTGCGACGTCGGCGACGCCGAGTCGACCGCAAAGGGGTTCGCGGAGATCGAAGCCGACGCCGACATCTGGGCGGTCGTCAACAACGCCGGCTTCGCTCAGGCGGGATCGATCGAGGACGTCGACGACGACGCGGTCCGTGAGCAGCTCGAGGTCAACCTCGTCGCTCCGGCCCGGGTCGCCCGGCTGGTGCTGCCCGGCATGCGGGAGCGCGGCGACGGCCGGATCGTGAACGTCTCCTCGGTCGCCGGCCGCATCTCGCTGCCGCTCATGGGCTGGTACTGCGCCTCCAAGCACGGCTTGGAGGCGATGACGGACGCGCTGCGGATGGAGGTGGCGTCGTACGGCGTGCGGGTCAGCCTGGTCGAGCCGGGCAGCTTCGGCACCGGCATCTGGGACGGCGCGCGCTACCCCGCCGACGCGGCGACCGCGGAGTACGCCGACGCGTACGAGCGGGCCCGGCGGACGACGGCGGCCGGCTCGTCGCTGATGCCGGACCCGGTCTGGGTCGCGCGCACCGTGCGGCTCGCGCTCGGCTCCCCGGTGCCGCTCGCCCGCTACCTGATCGGGGCCGACGCGGTCGGCGGCGTGCTCGCCGAACGGCTGGTGCCGACCGCGGTCACCGACGTCGTGAAGGGCCTCGCGACCGGCGTACGCCGGCTGCGCCGCTAGCGCGACGCCGCCCGCACCCACCGTTGAGTGTGACGTTGTTCGTCTTATGAGCCGCTGAGAAGACGAGGTTCGTCACACTCGACGAGGTAGGCCGGTTAGCGGGTCGTGCCGGGCGAGGCCGGGTCGGCCGGGACGTCGACCTGCTCGGCCTGGGCTGTCTCGATCTCGGCCTCGTCGGGGTATGCGTCGCCGGTGTCCTGAACCGTGCTCTCGCGGCGGGCCAGCTGGACCCCCGCGCCGACCAACCCGACGACGACCGCGCCGATGCCCCACAGCCAGCCGGAGAGGTGCAGCCCTATCGCGTTGTCGAACGAGAACGACCCGGCGCCGGTGAACGCGAGCGCGCCGGCGATGACCGCGTTGGTCAGCGGCAGCTCGTAGCCGCCGTTGGTCGCCCACAGGCCCTTGTCGCCGTGCACCGACACGGCCGCGGTGACCATGACGCCGATGATGATCGCGCAGGCGAGCGGGTTGAGCAGGCCGAGGACGAGCAGCGTGCCGCCGCCGGCCTCGGACAGCCCGGCGAGGATCGCCATTTGCTTGCCCGGCCGGTGCCCGACCTGCTCGAAGAACCCGCCGGTCGCGTCCGGCCCGTGGCCGCCGAACCAGCCGAACAGCTTCTGGGTGCCGTGCGCGAAGAGCAGGACGCCGAGGAAAAGACGCAGGAAGAACAGGCCTTCGGCCATACGAACGCTCCCGGTGAGGACGGTGGCTGGTGTGGCACCCTGGGGCGTGCCCACCGAGGATGCCGTTTATGTCGAGCGGCTCACGGTTCGTCCCGTCTGGTGGGCCGTCGCGATCGCGGTCGCGCTGCTCGGCGCCGGCGAGCTCGCCGCCGGGTTCCGCTGGCAGATTGGGCTCATCGCGCTGGTGGCCGCCCTCGCCCCGACGCTCACGGTCCTCGCCGTACTCAGCCGGCTCACCATCCGGGTCGACGGCGTCGGCATCCACGCCGGCGGCCGGACGATGACGTACGACGAGATGGAGTCGGTCGAGGCGCTGGACGCTAAGCGCACCAAGGAGCAGGCCGGGCCGGCAGCCGACCCGGCGGCGTTCCTGGTGTTCCGCGGCTATGTCGGCGAGTCGGTCGTCGTACGGCCGCTCGACCCGCGGCCGGTGCCGTACTGGCTGGTGTCGTCGCGGCAGCCGCAGCAGGTCGTCGCCGCCGTCGAGCGGGCCGCGCGGGCCGCGTTCAGCGCGCGCTGAGGGCGCTCGCGAGCGCCGGCGCAAAGTCGCCGCGGCCGGCGACGGCGACGTCGTCGAGGCCGAGCCACGTCGCGGTGCGGCGCAGTTCGGCGGCGAGCTCGTGGGCGGCGCCGGCCGGCGCGGACGGCTCGGCCCACGCCGCCTGGACCCGCAGTACGCCGGCCTTGCGGTCGCTCTTGAGGTCGACCCGCGCGACCAAGCTGTCGCCGAGCAGGAACGGCAGCACGTAGTAGCCGTAGGTGCGTTTCGGTGCCGGCACGTAGATCTCGATGCGGTAGCGGAAGCCGAACAGCCGCTCCGTGCGGGCGCGCTCCCAGATCAACGGGTCGAACGGGACCAGCAGTGCCCGCGCGTCGACCCGGCGCGGCACCTTGGTGTTTGGGAGGAGGTACGCCGGCTGCGGCCAGCCCTCGACCTGCGCGGGCATGAGCCGGCCGTCCTCGACCAGCTCGGCTAGCCGCGACCGAGCGACAGGGACATTGAGCCGGAAGTAGTCGGCGAGGTCGGCGGCGGTGCCGATGCCGTGGCAGCGGGCCGCGATGAGCAACAGCTCGCGGTGGGCGGTCTCGTCGTCGGGCGTCGGCAGGTCGAGGATCACGCGCGGGATGACGCGCTCGGTGACGTCGTACACGCGCTCGAAGTTGCGCCGGTCGGCCGCGGTGACGGCGCCGGCGTAGAAGAGGTACTCGAGGGTGGTCTTGGCGTCGGACCAGTTCCAGCCCCAGTTGTCCTTGGTGCGTTGCTCGTCCTCGGCGAGCCGGCCGGCGGTGAGCGGGCCGTGCGCGCGGACCGCGTCGAGGATGTGCTCGACGTAGCCGGGACGCTCGCGGACGACCTTCGCGATGTGACCCCAGCGGTCGACCAACCGCTCGGCCCGGCGCATCCGCCAGCGCATCAGCGGGTGCAGCGCGACCGGCAGCAGCGCGGCCTCGTGCCCCCAGTACTCGAACAGCTCGCGGTGGCGGTACGCCATGTCGTCGAGGAGAGCGGTCGGGTAGGGGCCGAGGCGCGAGAACGCCGGCCCGTAGTGGGCGCGCTGGAAGACGTTGACGCTGTCGATCTGGAGCAGACCGGTGTGCTTGAGCACGCGACGCAGATGCCGCCGGTCCTTGGTCGCGTCGGCCGCCGGCCGCGGCGTCGCGAACCCTTGCGCGGCGAGCGCGACCCGCCGCGCCTGCGCGACCGACAGGGTGAGCACCGCCGCATTCTGCCGCGCCCCGCCGACAACCCCACCCCGCCTCCACCGCCACCCCTCTTCACCCCGTCGAGTGCGACGAAACTCGTCTTCTCAGCCGCCCAGAAGACGACGTACGTCGCACTCAACCGTCAGCCTGCCGCGAGGCTGGGCTAGTGCGACGCCCAGCACACGACGATCGGCTGGACGTTCCAGCCCTGGAGGGGCTCCTCGACGGTGTGACTGAAGCCGAAGGCGCGGTAGTGCAGGGTCACGCTCTCGAGCGTGGTGAAGCCGGCTTCGCCTGCGCAGGACGGCTTGCGAATGGAGTACAACAGCTCGACCGACTGATGCGGCTTGATGACGACCGGCAGCTTCTGAACCGTGGCGCCGTTGCGGAGCGGCTCCCATGCCATCGACGTCTGAATCCAGTCGTCCGGCGCCGGGGGGACGTCGTAGAGCGTGACGGGGTCGTCGCCGTTGTTGGCGATCGCGTACTCGAAGGTCGCCGTCGTACCGGGCTTGGCGACGAGCAGCCAGCGCGTGGTCTCGAACCCGTCGCTGACTGGCTTAAACGCGTCGGCCGTGAACGGACCGTACCCACCGCTGCCGAATTCCAGTGGTTGGTACGTCGCCGCGTAGCCGATGCGAGCGCCGGCACCGGCGAGGACGGCCACGAGCACCAACCCGATCGTGAACGGCCGCACCCAGTCGGACAACTGGTGCTTGCTGTAACGCCGGATGTCGGCGCGCAGGGGAGCTTCGACCGCGGTGGCTGTCACTGTGATCCTCAGCGCAGGTGCGGCGTACGCGAGTAGTGGTCGAAGCACAACAGGATCGGGATGTTCTCGTCGGACATGGAGCCGCCGGGCTGCA
>JAVEEI010000100.1 GCA_030840525.1 Frankiaceae bacterium | reverse complement strand
CATCAAGAAACTGGCGTCCCATGCGGCACAGCGATTCGAGAACGGCGGCTGGAAGGTCACGAGGACCGGCAACCTGACGAACGAGATCGTGTCGACCTGCGCCTACTACGACCCGTCCGACCCGCAGGCGAAACCGGCCGCCGAGGCGCTGCAGGCCGAGTATCCCGCCATCAAGCGGGTGAAGCCCAAGTTCCCGGAACTGCCCGACGGCCCGGTCGTGGTTGTCCTCACCCCGGACTATGCGGCGGCCTGACGGTCATCGGCGCTGTGTCATCATTGGTGGCACAACCGAATAGCAGTGCTCATCCAGAGGGGCAGAGGGACCGGCCCGACGAAGCCCCGGCAACCGCGCACGATGAACTCCACCGACGTCTGTCGGTCGGGAGGCCGCCGCGCGCAGGTGCCAACTCCGGCCCCCGCGCGACAGATCGCGAGGGAAAGATGAGGAGAAAGGCCTCGTTTCCCATGACTGCTCTTGCTGACCGGCCCACTGTGCCGTCCCCCGCCTCCGCGCTCGTCTGCCGCAACTGCGGTGCCGAGTACCCCCTCGGTGCGCAGCACGCGTGCTTCGAGTGTTTCGGCCCGCTCGAGATCGGCTACGACGCGGCCGCTCTCGCGCGGGTCACTCGCGAACAGATCGAGGCGGGACCGCACACGCTCTGGCGCTACGCCGGACTGCTGCCCGTCGGCCAGTCCCCGGCGACCCGCGTCGAGTCGAACACCGGCATGACCCCGCTGATCCGCGCCGACCGGCTCGCCGACGAGCTGGGCTTCACCGCCCCGATCTGGATCAAGGACGACTCGGCCAACCCGACGCACTCGTTCAAGGACCGCGTTGTGTCAGTGGCGATCACCGCCGCGCGCGAACTCGGCTTCGAGCGGATCGCGTGCGCGTCGACCGGCAACCTCGCGAACTCGGTGGCCGCGCACGCCGCCCGGATCGGGATGCCGTCGATCGTGTTCATCCCGTCCGACCTCGAACCGGCGAAGATCATCCAAACCGCCGTGTACGGCGGCACGCTCGTCGGGATCCAGGGTTCCTACGACGACGTCAACCGACTCTGCTCGCAGTTGTCCGAGGAGGACGAGTTCGAGAAGACCGGGTTCGTCAATGTCAACATCCGGCCGTACTACGCCGAGGGTTCGAAGACCCTCGGCTTCGAGGTGGCCGAGCAGCTCGGCTGGCGCCTGCCTGGGCAGTACGTGGCCCCGATGGCGTCCGGCTCGATGCTGACGAAGATCAACAAGGCGTTCAAGGAGCTGGTCACGGCCGGTCTCGTCGACTCGGCGACGTGGAAGGTGTTCGGCGCGCAGTCGGCCGGTTGCTCGCCGATAGCGACCGCGTTCGACGCCGGCGTGAACGACGTGACGCCGGTGAAGCCGACCGGGATCGCCAAGTCGCTGAACATCGGCAACCCGGCTGACGGCCCGTACGCGCTGGACGCGGTCCGTGCGTCCGGCGGCGCCATGGCCGCGGTGGGCGACGACGAGATCCGCGAGGGCATCCGCCTGCTGGCCCGCACGACCGGCGTCTTCGCCGAGACCGCCGGCGGCGTGACGATCGCGGTGCTGCGCAAGCTGGTCGAGCAGGGGCGAATCGACACGTCGGTCGAGACGGTCGTGTTCAACACCCGCGACGGGCTGAAGACGATCGACGCCATCAGCGAGAGCGGCGCCCCGACCGCCGTGATCCCGCCGACCCTGAAGGGCATGCGCGAAGCCGGCCTGCTCTGACCGCTTCTCCCGGTGCTTTTCCCCGGAACTAGCCGGTTACCGGGGGGTCAACCGACCACTTACGGGGAAATCCAGAGCGGTCGCGCAGCCGTCCGCGCTCGAAAGCGTCAAGCACGCGGGTGGCCAATCCGCGCGGCCTGACGCGGACGGTCGACCAGCCCCAACGGACCGACACCAGGCCCAGCCGCTCGAGCGCTTCTTGACGGTCCTTCTCGGCGGTGAGGATGTCGCGGCCGTCGTACTTACTGCGACCGTCCGCCTCGCCGAAGACGCCTGGCTCGTCCCAGTAGAAGTCGCAGCGACCGATGACCAGCCCGAACCGGTTGCGGACAACGCCCTGCGGCTGCGGGATCGGCAGGCCGAGCCGGGGGATCACCAGTCGACTGACCGTCTCGAGCGGCGATTCGGAGCGCCCGTCGGCCAGGGCGATCACTCGCGCTGCGCGGCGCGCATTCGGCCAGATCGCGCATCGTGTCAGAACCGCTTCCAACGCGGCCCGGTCGACGAACCGGCGGTGCAGCGCCGCATCCATCGGCACCAACGCACTGTCGAGGGGAAGCGTCCGCGCGAGGTCGACGACCGTGCGCGCGACCGACGTCACGGCGGCATCGCCGATCACGACGACGTCCTCGGGCGGAAGGCCGGCGCGGTGCAGCAGCGCGCTGGTGACATCGCCGGTGCGCCCAGGCGGCACTGTCAGGTCCGGGCGTGCGGGCGCCGGGTCGAGCAGCGGGAGGTCATGGACCAGGGCGGCGGAGCGGTGGCTGATGACGCTTCCCCGGCATGCTGCCAATGCGGCATGTGCGCGCAGGATCGGGTCAGCGCCTCCCGTCGTCGAGAAGTGGCCGTGCCGCACCTTCGTCACGCGCCCGGATCGAACAGCGCGACTGAGCGCTGAATCGGACCAGCCGAACGCTCGAGCGTCGGCGCGGGTGAA
>JAVEEI010000053.1 GCA_030840525.1 Frankiaceae bacterium | reverse complement strand
CGCGGTCGAAGACGACATCGCGCCGGAGATCCTCGGCTACGAGGCCACCGAGCAGCGGCTGCTCGACCAGGCGCTATGCGACCTCGACGGCACGCCGGACAAGAGCAGGTACGGCGCGAACGCGCTGCTCGGCGTCTCGCTCGCGGTGGCGCGGGCGGCGGCGGAGGCGAGCGCGCTGCCGCTGTTCCGCTACGTCGGCGGATCGCACGCGCACCTGTTGCCGGTGCCGATGATGAACATCCTCAACGGCGGCGCGCACGCCGACACCACGGTCGACATCCAGGAGTTCATGATCGCGCCGGTCGGCGCGGCCACCTTCCGCGACGCGCTGCGGATGGGCGCGGAGGTCTACCACGCGCTCAAGGCCGTGCTGAAGGGCCGCGGCCTGTCGACCGGGCTCGGCGACGAGGGCGGCTTCGCCCCCGACCTGCCGGCCAACCGCGAGGCGCTCGACCTCATCCTCGAAGCCATCGGCAAGGCCGGCTACACGCCCGGTCGCGACGTCGCGCTCGCGCTGGACGTCGCGGCGACCGAGTTCTACGCCGACGGCGGCTACCGGTTCGAAGGCGGCACCCGCAGCGCCGACAAGATGACCGCCTACTACGACGAGCTCGTCGGCACCTACCCGATCGTCTCGATCGAGGACCCGCTCGCCGAGGACGACTGGGCCGGCTGGGGCCGGCTGACCGCCGTCCTCGGCGCTCGCGTGCAGCTCGTCGGCGACGACCTGTTCGTCACCAACCCGAGCCGGCTCGAGCGCGGGCTCGCCGAGCAGACCGCCAACGCGCTGCTGGTCAAGGTGAACCAGATCGGCACGCTGTCGGAGACTCTCGACGCCGTGGATTTGGCGCACCGCAACGGTTATCGGGCGATGATGAGCCACCGTTCCGGCGAGACCGAGGACACGACGATCGCCGACCTCGCGGTGGCGACCAACTGCGGGCAGATCAAGACCGGCGCGCCGGCGCGCAGCGAGCGGGTC
This sequence comes from Frankiaceae bacterium, assembly GCA_030840525.1. Lineage (GTDB taxonomy): Bacteria > Actinomycetota > Actinomycetes > JAFAQI01 > JAFAQI01 > BP-197. The sequence continues at coordinate 11,024 of JAVEEI010000053.1, read as the reverse complement.
GCGAAGTACAACCAGCTGCTCCGGATCGAAGAAGACCTCGAAGACGCCGCGCGCTACGCCGGCGCGTCCGCGTTCCCGCGGTTCAGCGCGGTCGAGGGTCGGGTCTGAGCCGATGCCCGGTCCACGGTCGCCGCGCGCGCCGGGTGCCCGCGGCAGCGGCGCGTCCCGAGTGCGTCGCTCCCGCGCGGCACCGCCGACGCGAACACCGCCGCCCGCCGTCGTACGACGCCGCCGTACGACGCTGACCGCGCGGGCCGCCGTGCTCGCGGTCGCGCTCGCGTCGGTCGCGCTCGCCGTCGCGCTGCCGTTCAAGATCTGGCTCGCGCAGCGCGGGCAGATCGCCGACCTGCGGGCGCAGACCCGGCAGCAGCAGCAGCACGTCGCCGCGCTCGAGGCGCAGCAACAGCGCTGGTCCGACCCGGCGTACATCGAGCAGCAGGCGCGGCTGCGGTTGCACTACGTGCTGCCGGGCCAGAAGGCGTACGTCTACCTCGGGCCGAAGCCAGGCGCGGCGACGCCGGCGGCGCCGAGCGGGAGCGGCCCGGCCGCCACCGGGTCGTGGTACTCGCGGCTGTGGCAGACCGTGCAGGTCGCCGGCGGCACGACACACAAGTGATCGACCCGCACGACCTCGCCGTCGTGGGCCGGCAGCTCGGCCGGACGCCGCGGGCGACGCGCGCCGTCGCGCACCGCTGCCGCTGCGGCCTGCCCGACGTCGTCGAGACGGCGCCCCGGCTCGACGACGGGACGCCGTTCCCGACGCTGTACTACCTGACCTGCCCGCGCGCGGCCGCCGCCATCGGGCGGCTGGAGTCGTCCGGGATCATGCGCGAGATGACCGCGCGGCTGGCCACCGACGACGACCTCGCCGCGGCGTACCAGCGGGCGCACGAGAGCTACCTCGCCCGCCGCGACGCGATCGAGCCGCTGGGTACGACGGTGACCGCGGGCGGCATGCCGACGCGGGTGAAGTGCTTGCACGTACTGGTCGCGCACGCGCTGGCGGCCGGCCCGGGGGTGAACCCGCTCGGCGACGAGGCGCTCGCGCTCTTGCCCGATTGGGGTGCCGGCGGCCCGTGCGTGGAGACGTCATGACCCGCGTCGCGGCGCTCGACTGCGGCACGAACTCGTTGCGGTTGCTCATATCCGACGTCGACGGCGAGCGGTTGGCGGACGTCGTACGGGAGATGGAAATCGTCCGCCTCGGCGAGGGGGTCGACGAGACCGGGCGGTTCGCCGCGGCCGCACTGGACCGTACGTTCCGCGTCGTCGAGCAGTATGCCGACGCGATCCGCGCGCATGGTGCCGAGCGGGTCCGCATGGTCGCGACGAGCGCGACCCGCGACGCGGCCAACCGCGACGAGTTCCTGGACGGCGTCCGGTCTCGGCTCGGCGTCGTACCCGAGGTCGTGTCCGGCGACGAGGAGGCGGCGCTGTCGTTCGTCGGCGCGACGTTCGAGCTGCGCGGTACCGGCCGGTTCCCCGCGCCGTACGCCGTCTGCGACATCGGCGGCGGCTCGACCGAGTTCGTCCTCGGCGACGACGCCGGTGTGCGCGCGGCCCGGTCGGTCGACATCGGGTGCGTGCGGATGACCGAGCGGCACCTGCGCGACGACCCGCCGGGCGCCGCGCAGGTCGCGGCCGCGACGAGCGACATCGACGCGGCCGTCGCCCTCGCGGCGACCACCGTGCCGCTCGGCGACGCGCGGACGCTGGTCGGCCTGGCCGGCTCGGTGACCACGGTCGCGGCGCTGGTGCTCGGGCTGCCGGCGTACGACCCGGAGCGGATCCACCACGCGCGGCTGTCCGCGGCCGAGGTCGCGGAGACCGCGGCGTCGCTGCTGGCGATGGGCCGGGCCGAGCGGGCCGCGCTGGGGCCGATGCACCCCGGCCGGGTCGACGTGATCGGCGCGGGCGCGCTCGTGCTCGACCGGGTCATGCGGGCCGGCGGCTTCGCCGAGGTCGTCGTCAGCGAGCACGACATCCTCGACGGCATCGCCCGGTCGTTGCTGGAGCCGCGGTGGTAGCGGCGCCGGGCAGCGGCTGGCCCGGCGACCTGGCCAAGCCGTCCACGCCGGTCGCGGCCGACGCCGACGACGTACGGCGGCTGGCCGGCAACGCACCGTCGCTCGACCACCTGACCGCGCGGGTGTCGGTGTGCCGGGCCTGCCCGCGGCTCGTGGCGTGGCGGGAGGCGTCGGCCGCGGACAAGCGAGCCGCGTTCAAGGACGAGCCGTACTGGGGCCGGCCGGTGCCCGGGTGGGGCGACCCGCGCGCGGCGATCGCGGTCGTCGGGCTGGCCCCGGCCGCGCACGGCGGCAACCGGACCGGGCGGATCTTCACCGGCGACCGCAGTGGCGACTGGCTGTACGCCGCGCTGCACCGGGCCGGGTTCGCCCGCTACCCGACGTCCGTGCGGGCGGACGACGGGCAGCGGCTGACCGGCGTACGGGTCACGGCGGCGGTGCACTGTGCGCCGCCGCAGAACAGGCCGACGCCGCAGGAGCGGGACGCCTGCCTGCCGTGGCTGGAGCGAGAGCTGGGATTCCTGCGCTCGACCCTGCGCGTGGTCGTCACCCTCGGCGGGTTCGCGTGGGCGTCGACCTGGCCTGTGCTGCGCGCGCTCGGCTACGACGTCCCGGCGGCGCGGCCGGAGTTCGGCCACCTGGCCGAGGCGCTGGTGCCGGGCGGCCTGCTCGTCCTGGGCTCGTACCACCCGAGCCAGCAGAACACGTTCACCGGGAAGCTGACCGAGCCGATGCTGGACGCGGTGTTCGCCCGGGCCGCCGACCACGCGGAGCGGTGGCATTAGCTACCCCGGCGGGGCGCTTTCGGCGCACCGGCACTAGACCGTCAGACGCGCCTACCTCGGCAGTTCACACCTGTCACTTGAGTTCGGATCCCGTAACCCACGGCCGGATTTGTCACAAGAATGCTCCGGTGTCCGAATATTTTTTCGGGTCAAGGGCTTCGAATACTGCAAAGGGGGTAGCGCGACTACTCCAAATGGCCCAACATGGAGTTCGTCCAGGGCTCCACGGGAGGTGGGCTATGCAGTACGGAAACGCTGGCTGGGGTTGATCGACCCGAGCACGTGACGTGCCGAGGGGCTGAGAGTCGGCGGCGCTACGCCGAGTCTCAGCCCCTTGTCATGTCTGGGGCCAGGTGCGGGAGACGCAGTTGCGGGAGACGCAGTTGCGGGAGACGGTTGTTCAGCTGCGCGGCATGTCCGCCGGTGGCTCGCCGGAGCGGACCCGCGGCAGTAGCCACTCGGTCGCCGCGGCCTCGGTCATCGGCCGGCCGTAGAAGTACCCCTGGACCTGCGAGACCCCGAGCGACTCCAGCGCATAGGCCTGGGAGGCCTGCTCGACGCCCTCCGCGACGGTCGTGAGGCCGAGCGACTCGCACAGCTCGACCACCGCGCGGACGACCGCCCGGTCGGCACCGTCGCCGTCGACGTGGTCGACGAACGCTTTGTCGATCTTGACCTCGTGCACCGGCAGGCCGCGGAGCTGGTGCAGCGACGAGTAGCCGGTGCCGAAGTCGTCGATCGAGAGCCGGACGCCCAGCGAGCGCAACTGCAGAAGTACGTCGAGGCTGCGCGCCGGGTTCTCCATGACGCTGCTCTCGGTGATCTCCAAGGTCAGCCAGCGCGGCTCGACGCCCGACGCGGTCAGCATCGCGGCGACCTGCCCGACGAGGACCGGGTCGTCGAGGCTGCGGGCGGAGATGTTCACTGCGACGCCGATGAACCGGCCGGTGTCGTGCCAGCGCCGTAGTGCGTCGAGGGAGAGCCGGAGCACGTTGCTGGTCAGCGCGCTGATCAGCCCGCTCGCCTCGGCCAGCGGGACGAACTCGACCGGCGAGACCGCGCCGAGGTCGGGGTGGCGCCAGCGGACGAGCGCTTCGAACCCCGCGACGTCGCCGCTGCCGAGCTTGATCTTGGGCTGGAACTCCACCCGCAGGTCGTTGTGGGCGAGCGCTTGCCGGAGCCCGGCGAGGATGTTGAGGCGCCGGCTGCCGTCCCGCTCCAGCGCCGGCTCCCACTCCGCGATGCCGCTGGAGCTGCCCTTCGCGTCGGTCATCGCCATCTCGGCCCGGCGGAGCAGGGTCGCCGCGTCGCTGCCGTGGTCCGGCGCGCGCGACATGCCGATCGTGATCCGGAGGTCGGCGCTGACCGTGTCGAAGCGGATCGGGCCGTCGACGCGCGACTTGACCGCCAGCGCGGCCAGCCGGGCGACCTCGCCGCCCGCGTGGCCGGGGATCGCAAGCGCGAACTGGTCGCCACCGACCCGCGCGACGAGAGCGCCGTGGGTGGGTGCGCTTTCGAGCCGGCGAGCGACCTCGATGAGGATGGCGTCGCCGGCGTCGTGGCCGAGCGTGTCGTTGATCTCGCTGAAGCGGTCGATGTCGAGCAGGAGCAGGACGCCGCCCGTCGACCCGTCGAGCATCGTGGCCAGGAAGGTCCGCAGGCTGTCGAGGTTCGCGAGGTTGGTGAGGCTGTCCCGGGTCGCGGCTCGGCGCAGGCTCTCGACCAGCCGGCCCTTCTCCAGGGCCGCGGAGAGCTGGTCCGCGGCTGCTTCCAGCAGGCGGAAGTCGGACTGGTCGAACGGTCCGATGTCACCGGCCCGGTGGTGCGCGGTCAGCAACGCCAACGGCCGGTCCTGGGCGCCTACCGGCACCGCCATCCGGTCGGCCGCGCGCCGGGCCCGTTGGGTCACCAGCCGGCGGGCGGGGCGGAGCACGCTCGCGCTCGAGGTGGTGAGTACCGAGCGGCTGACGGCGTCGAGCTCCCGTTCGGCGACCTCGATGCCCTCGCCTTCCTGGCGCTCGAACACGGTGACCACCGTGGCGAACTCGGGGTCTTCGCCGAGCATCGCGAGCTCCAGCGACTCGGCGCGGATGATGCGGCGCAGTTGCGTGAGCGCCGGCGCGAGGTCGGAAGGGTCGGCGGCGATCGGCCCGAGCTCGCGGGCCACGGCGTAGAGCTTGTCCAGCGCGGCGTGCCGGTCGGCGAGCCGGTGGTACATCCGGAACGCGGCGATCGACAGGACGACGAAGACCGTGATCGCCCACGCCGTGTTGACGTCGTACGACAGCGCGCTCGCCGTGCAGAGGGCGAGGAACGTGTTGATCAGGCCGGTGCCGATGGTGATGGCCGTGACCTGAGCGTTCTGGCTGAAGTTCCACTGGCCTTCGCTCAGGTACACGACGACCATCACCAGCAACACGGAGGCGAGCGCGTCGACCACCACCGCGCAGAACGTCGCCGGCCACGCGCTGACGTGGACACCCTGGTTCGCGTGCCATAGCAACCGGAACACGCCGACGACGAGAATCGTGTGCACCGCGGTGGCGGAGACGTTGTACAGGACCCGGATCAGCGACTGCCGTCGTACGACGACGTACGCCACGAGCACCGCGAGGCATCGCACGATGACGACTTGGAGCGGGCTGACGAAGAACAGCCCGAGGACCAGCGGTACGTCGGCGAGCTGGACCGACCACGGTTGGCGCCGGAACACGAAATGCAACGGCGCGCTGAGCGCGATGAAGAACAGCAGGAACAGCCACCACGACGGCAGGTGGATGTCGATGGGAGCGCCGCGGCGGTGCAGTGCGGGCACGCAGGCGGCAGCCGCGAGCGACAGCGCGGCGATGTACAGCCACACCCTTGACTGCGGCCGCACGGTCCTGCGCGCCGGCATCGGGCCCTCATCCTCGGTCTGGTGATCCTGAGCTTGCTTCGACGTAACGGCCCGGGAGCTTGACCGGAGCCCGGGCAGCGCCAGGACGCAAAGCAGCCCAAAAGCGGGCAGACACACGTCGGCGACGCCGATCGCCGGTCCCATGTGCTGGGCGATCAGGCCGCAGAGCAACGCGCCCGACGCTTGGCCCATAGCGACCGACGCGGCGGCGACGCCGAACGCCCGCCCGCGCACCTCGCGCGGAACGGTCGCGACGAAGACCCGGTTGGCGATGATCTGCACCGCGCTCGTACCGCCGCCGACGAACCAGATCAGCCCGGCGACCGCCGGGGGCGGGTCGAAGACGGTCAACGTCAGCACCGCCGGCGTCGCGAGCGCGAGCGGCAGGATCATGCGCTCCGCTCGTTGCGGCGAGAGGTAGCGGCCGAGCACGATCGCGCCGACGCACACGCCGAGCTGCATCGCCGCGACGAGCAACCCGGCCGCGAACAGGCCGTCGCCGTGCGCTTCGGCGTAAGGGACCGAGATGCTCGTCGTCGTCAGTACGGACGCGATCACGACGGACGACGAGAGCACCAGCCAGCGGAGGTGGCCGTTGGTGAAGACGATCGAGGCGCCTTGCCGCAGGTCGTCCCACACCCGCACGCGGCCGCCCTCCGCGGCCGGGCGCGACGCGACGTAGCGCGCGACGATCAGCGCCGAGGCCGCGAACGTGAGCGCGTCGACGACGATCGACGTCCGCGCGCCGATGAACCCCACGACCGCGCCGCCGACGGCGAAACCGACGACCGAGCCGAACTGGCTCGTGGTGTTGGACAAGGTCGACGCGACCGCGTACTGCTCGCCCTCGCCGACGATGTCGGGAATCAGCGACGCGCGTGCCGTCGTAAACGGTGGTTCGAGCAGCGCGACCAAGAGCAGGACGGCGAGCATCGCCGCGGTCGGGATCCCTGGGATCGCGAGGAGGAGCACCAGGGCCACGCGAGCCAGGTCGCAGGCGATCATCACGCTGCGCCGCGGCAGCCGGTCGGCGTACCCCGCCAGCAACGGGCCGCCGAGCGCCCACGGCAGGTAGGAGATCGCGAACGTTAGGGCGGTCAGCAGCGCCGAGTGCGAGCGCGAGTAGACGAGGCCGGCGACCGCGAGCCGGGCGAGTTGGTCGCCGACGACGGACAGGGCTTGCGCCACGTACATGGCGCGGAACTCGGGGTTGGCGAGGACGTCACCGAACGTGACGCGGCGAGCCGACCCCTCTGCCGACACCTAGCCCTCTTGGTTGGTGACAAACGACCCCCTCAGTGTCGCATCGGTCACCGCATGTGACTGGCATTGAACAGAATTCGCTCTCGGGAGTAACGCCGCGCGGGCCGTCGCTAGCCTCGGCCCATGACCCGGCCGCAGCGACCGCACGTCCTCGTCGTCGGCGGCGGTTACGTCGGGATGTACGCGGCGCTGCGGCTACAGCGGCGGCTGCGCGCCGACGAGGCCTCGATCACCGTGGTCGACCCGCAGTCGTACATGACCTACCAGCCGTTCCTGCCGGAGGCCGGCGCCGGCAACCTCGAGCCGCGGCACGTCGTCGTCCCGCTGCGCCGGGTGCTCCGCCGCTGCCAGGTCCTCGGCGGGCGCATCACGTCGATCGACCACGCCCGCCGGACCGCCCGGTTCCAGCCGCACGAAGGCGCGGCGTCGGACCTGTCGTACGACGTGCTCGTCCTCGCCCCCGGCTCGATCGCGCGGACGCTCCCGATCCCCGGCCTGCGCGAGACGGGCATCGGGTTCAAGACCGTCGCCGAGGCCATCTACCTGCGCAACCACGTACTCGCCAAGCTCGACGTCGCCGCGTCCACCCGCGACGCCGAAATCCGGCGCCGGGCGCTGACCTTCCTGTTCGTCGGCGGCGGGTACGCCGGCATCGAGGCGATGGCCGAGCTCGAGGACATGGCTCGCGACGCGATCCGTTTCTACGACGGCGTCGCCGCCGCGGACATGCGCTGGGTGATGGTCGAGGCGAGCGGGCGGATCCTGCCCGAGGTCAGCGAAGACATGGGGCGCTACACGCTGGACGAGCTCCGCCGGCGCGACATCGAGGTGAAGCTGAACACGCGGGTCGAGTCCGTCATCGACGGGCACGCCGTGCTCGACGACGGGACGTCGTTCGACGCCGGCACCGTCGTGTGGACCGCCGGCGTACGGCCGCACCCGCTGCTCGAAGCGACCGACCTCCCGCTCGACGAGCGGCGCCGGGTGCGCTGCCGCGCCGACCTGCGCGTCGACGGCGTCGAGGACGCGTGGTCGGCCGGCGACAGCGCCGCCGTACCGGATCTCGCCTCAGCCGAGCCGGGGGCGACGTGCGGGCCGTCGGCACAGCACGCGGTCCGGCAGGCCCGCCGGCTGGCGGACAACCTCGTCGCGTCGCTGCGCGGCGAGCCGCTGCGCGACTACCGGCACGCGTACGCCGGGTCGGTCGCCTCGCTCGGCCTGCACAAGGGCGTCGCCGAGGTGTACGGCGTCAAGCTGCGCGGGCTCCCGGCGTGGTTCATGCACCGGACGTACCACATGACGCGGATGCCGACGACCAACCGCAAGATCCGCGTCGTCGCGGACTGGACGCTCGCGCTGTTCTTCCACCGCGAGATCGTGTCGCTCGGTGCGTTCGCGAACCCGCGGGCCGCGTTCGAGGAGGCCGCGACCCCGGTCGACGCCTTACGCTGAAGCCGCCGCAGGCACCGGCCCGAGTAGCAGAACTGGCTTATGCAGACGACTTAAACTCGTTGACCCGTAAGGGTTTGTGGGTTCGAATCCCACCTCGGGCACTACCGCGCCCCTAGTTGCGGGACGCGGCGCGGCGCTTGTCGTGCTCGTGCACGATCGCCCGGGCGTAGCCGTGCGGCAGGTTGTGCTCGTCGCGCAGCCAATTGACCCGCTCCTCGAACCGGAGCAGGCCCGGGCCGTCTTCCAGCGACGACAGCCAGGACGAGAGGTCGCGCCCCGTCGTCTCGGGGATCCTCGCCAGGAGCGACTGGTGGGTCTCCTCGGAGTGGGGCATCGACATCAGGCGCCTCCTATGGCGTCGCGGCTGGCTACAGGGTGCCTCAGCGGCCGGGCCAGGACAAGACCCCTCGTGGGCTATTAGCTCAGCCGCTCCAGCACCATCGCCATGCCCTGGCCGCCGCCGACGCACATCGTCTCGAGGCCCCACTGCTTGTCGTGGAACTGGAGCGAGTTGATCAGCGTGCCCGTGATCCGGGCGCCGGTCATGCCGAACGGGTGGCCGACCGCGATCGCGCCGCCGTTGACGTTGAGCTTGTCGCCGAACGGGTCGAGGCCGAGCCCGCGCGCGGACGGGATGACCTGCGCCGCGAACGCCTCGTTGATCTCGACGAGGTCGTTGTCGTCGATGGTCTGGCCGGCCCGGGCGAGCGCGATCTTCGACGCCTCGATCGGGCCGAGGCCCATGATCTCCGGGCTGAGCGCGCTGACCGCGGTGGAGACGACCCGGGCGAGCGGGGTGAGGCCGAGCTCCTTCGCCTTGGTGTCGCTCATCACGACGACCGCGGCGGCCCCGTCGTTGAGCGGGCAGGCGTTGCCGGCGGTGACCGTGCCGTCGGGGCGGAAGACCGGCTTGAGCCCGGCCATGCCCTCGACCGTGACGCCCGCGCGCGGGCCGTCGTCCTTCTCGACGACGGTGCCGTTGGGGGTCGTGACCGGGGTGATCTCGCGCTCCCAGAAGCCGTTGGCGATCGCCTTCTCGGCGAGGTTCTGCGAGCGGGCGCCGAACTCGTCCTGCTCCTCGCGGGTGATGCCGTCGCGCTGCGCCACGTTCTCCGCGGTCTGGCCCATCGCGATGTAGACGTCCGGGACGTTCCCGCCCTCGCGCGGGTCGGACCACGTGAAGCCGCCCTCGGCGGACTTCGCCGTACGGGCCTGGGCCTCGTCGAACGCCGGGTTGACCGTCTCCGGCAGCGAGTCGCTGTTGCCCTTGATGTAGCGGCTGACCATCTCGACGCCGGCGCTGATGTAGGCGTCGCCCTCGCCGGTCTTGATCGCGTGGAACGCCATCCGCGTGGTCTGGAGGCTGGACGAGCAGTAGCGGGTGATCGTCGTACCGGGAAGGAAGTCGTAGCCGAGCAGGATCGACACGACCCGGCCCATGTTGTAGCCCTGCTCGCCGCCGGGCAAGCCGCAGCCGAGCATCAGGTCGTCGATGTCGTGCGGGTCGAGCGCGGGCACCTTGTCGAGCGCGGCGCGCACGATCGTGGCCGTCAGGTCGTCGGGCCGCAGGTCGACGAGCGACCCCTTGAACGCGCGGCCGATCGGGGAGCGGGTGGTGGCGACGATGACGGCTTCGGGCATGACGACTCCTCACGTGTGTCAGGCCAATGTACGGTCCCGCTCATGGAGGTCTACGACTCGGTCGCCGAGCTGATCGGCAACACCCCTCTGGTCCGCCTGTCGAGGCTCGGCGCCGGGCTGCCGGCGGACGTGGTCGCGAAGGTCGAGTACTTCAACCCCGGCGGGTCGGTGAAGGACCGGATCGCCGAGCGGATGATCGACGCGGCCGAGGCGTCCGGCGAGCTGCAGCCCGGCGGGACGATCGTCGAGCCGACGAGCGGCAACACCGGCATCGGCCTGGCGATCCTGGCGCAGCAGCGCGGCTACTCGTGCGTGTTCGTCTGCCCGGACAAGGTGTCGCTCGACAAGATCAACGTGCTGCGCGCGTACGGCGCCGAGGTGGTCGTCTGCCCGACGGCCGTGCCGCCCGAGCACCCCGAGTCGTACTACAACGTCTCCGACCGGCTGGCCCGCGAGCGGCCCGGTGGCTGGAAGCCGAACCAGTACGCGAACGTGAACAACCCGCGCTCGCACTACGAGACGACCGGGCCTGAGGTCTGGCGGCAGACCGACGGGCGGGTCACGCACTTCGTCGCGGGCGTCGGCACCGGCGGCACGATCAGCGGCGTCGGGCGTTACCTGAAGGAGGTGTCCGACGGCCGGGTCCGGGTCATCGGGGCGGACCCCGAGGGGTCGGTGTACTCCGGCGGCACCGGGCGGCCGTACCTCGTCGAGGGTGTCGGCGAGGACTTCTGGCCGGAGACGTACGACAAGACGGTGACCGACGAGATCGTCCCGGTCTCGGACGCGGACTCGTTCGAGCTCACCCGGCGGCTCGCGCGCGAGGAGGGGCTGCTGGTCGGCGGGTCGTGCGGGATGGCGGTCGCCGCGGCGCTTCGGGTCGCCGCCGCGGCGTCGCCCGGTGACCTCGTCGTCGTACTGCTGCCCGACGGTGGCCGCGGCTACCTGTCCAAAATCTTC
>JAVEEI010000032.1 GCA_030840525.1 Frankiaceae bacterium | reverse complement strand
GCGAGGATCGGGTTCATCACGCTGTTGACGTTGTACGGGCAGAGGTACGGCAGACCGAGCACGAGCACGTCGCTCTGGCCGTCGACGTCGACGAGCTGCTGGCGGTGCACGCGTTCGAGCGTCGCGTCGTGCACCGGCTCGACCGCGCCGGCGCTGATGCCGGTGACGGCGTACGGCGCCTCCATCGACTGGAACAGCTTGCGCCGCGCCTTCGCCGGCATCAGGTCGATGCCGCGCTTCGCGCCGAGGAACGTCGCCTGGTCGCGCATCGACCATTCCCACTCGCGCTTCGTCAGGAAGCCGTACTGCGACGGGAACGCGTCGTTGTTGAGCGTCGTCTCGATCTGGAACACCTTGACGTGCTCGTCGACGACGCGGCCCATGCGCCATGCGGACGAGTGCAGCTGCGACTTGTGCCGGTCCATGAAGGACCGCGAGTGCGCCATCGTGTGGCTGTTGTGGTGGTGCCGCAGCGAGTTGTACGACGCCAGGCCGATCGCCGTCGACTTCCAGCCGCCGTCCATCGCGACGAGGTTGACGTTGACGTAGACGAGCAGGTCGGACTCGGCCGCCCGCTTGGAGATCTCGACGTCCTCGTTCTCCTCCGTCATACCGAGGTGCGTGAGGTTGGCGCGGTCCTCGGCGTCGAAGTTGACGAGGTTGTCCGGGAAGAACGAGCGGAACACCCGCTCGCCAACGATGGCCTTGAGCTCGTCCGGCGTCATCCGCCGGTGCAGCGCGTTCGCGGCGATGAGCTGCACGTCGTCGACACCGGCGCGCGCGGCGTGCTCGAGCACGTGCTCGATGACCCGCTGCCGGATGTCGGGCTTGCGCATCGGCGGCAGCGGCAGCGACAGGTCGTCGAACGCGATCGTCAGCCGCATCCCCCGCCGTAGCAGCGACGGCAGCGGCTCGCTGTCGAGCGGGTGCAGCAGCGCGTTCTCGATGGCCTCGTCGACGTCGGGCACGCCGGGCAATGACTCGGGCGGGTAGATGACGCGCGAGCCGAGCGGGAACTCCTGCAACCGGAACGACTCGCCGCTGTGCACGAGCAGCGGCGGGGTGCGCTCGTCGACCTCCAGCACGAAGCCTGGGCGGGGCATCTACGCTGCGCTCCTTAGATCGAAAGCCACCTTGACCGTACCGAGCCGGCCGGCGTCGTGCGCGTGGTCGAGCGCCTCGCGCCAGCGCGACAGCGGGTAGCTGCCGCCGAGCAGGCCGCCGAGCGGCGCGGTCGCGGCGAGCGACATCGCCGTAGCAAACGCGTCGCCGGCACTCGCGTACGCACCCTGCACCGTCAGCTCGCGGAACCATGCCGGCGTCAGGTCGACGCCCGCCGCGGGTACGCCGGCCAGCAGCACCCGGCCGCCCGCGCGGGTCGTCCGCAAAGCGGTGTCGACCGCGGCCGGCGAACCGACCGCGTCGATCGCGACGTCGACCCCGCCGAGCAGGTACGCCGAGCCGCGCTCCGGTTCGAGCCGCAAGGCGCGGGTTGCCCGGCGTACACCGCCGACCACCTCGCCCGGCCCGACGACGTCGGTCGCGCCGAACTGCTGCGCGAGCTCGGCCTGCCGGCGGTGCTTCGCGACGACGGTGATCCGGCTGGCCGGCGTGAGCTCGCGCAGCGCGAGCGTGACGAACAGCCCGACCGCGCCGGCCCCGACGACGAGCACCGAGTCGCCGTCGCCGACCGCGGCGCGGCGGGCGGCGTGTACGGCGCAGGCGAGCGGCTCCACGAGCACCGCGCGCTCGTCGGGAAGGTCGTCGGGTACGGCGTGCAGCTGCGAGGTGTGCGCGACGAGCTGGCCGCTCCAGCCGCCGCCGGTGTCGGTGCAGAAACCCGTCTGCAGCCCGGGCGAGACGTGCCCGACCGTGACCCGGTCGCAGCGGTTGCGGTCGCCGCTCGCGCACGCCGGGCAAAGGTCGAGCCCGCGCGCCGCGCAGGCGAGGACCGGGTCGAGCACGACCCGGGAACCGCGTGGCAGGCCGGGGGCGTCGTCCATCGTCTCGCCGACGACCTCGTGGCCGGGCACGAACGGCATCGACACGAGCGGGGTGAAGTACAGCGACGTGTGCCCGGACAGGGTCGCGAGGTCGCTGCCGCAGATCCCGGCGATCCGCGGCCGGACCCGCACCCAGCCGTCGCCGGCCGCCCGCGGCGGGTCGCGGTGCACGAGCCGTAGCGGCGCGATCGGCCCGGCGAGCAGGCCGGGCAGCCGGCCGCCGACGGCGCGGGCCGCGACGTAGCGGGGGAGCGACCGGTAGACCTCGAGCGCGTTGATCAACTGCGGCTGCTCTCCAGTGCGCGGACGTCGCGGCTGCCGAGCAGCGGGCCGACCGGCGGCCGCGCGTGCCAGCTCTCGACCGGCCACTTCGCCCGCCGGGCGACCCGCGACAGCGCGATGTCGGGATCGACCGCGACCGGGTGCCCGACCGCGCGCAGCAACGGCAGGTCGCTGGCGGAGTCGGCGTACGCGTACGAGCCGGCGAGGTCCCAGCCCTCCTGCCTGGCCCGGTGCTTGAGCCATGCGCCGCGCCCCTCGCCGACGAGCGGCGGGCGGACGAGGAAGCCGGTGCAGCGGCCGTCGGCGCCGACGGCGAGGTCGGCGGCGATGATCTCGTCGAACAGCGGCGCGACCGGCCGGGCGAGCGGCGCGATCGCGCCGGTGATGAGCACCGTCCGGTGACCGGCCGCGCGGTGCTCGCGCACCTTGCGCACCGCCGCTGCCGAGAGCCGGCCGAGCACGGTGTCGGTGACGTCCTCGTCGACGATCCGTAGCAGCTCGTCGTAGTCGGCGCCGGCGTAGCGGCGGTAGACGGAGCGCAGGAACGCGCCGCGGTCGCGCCGCTCGGTGAGCAGCCAGCGCGGCAGCGCGCGCGCGACGTCGGCGACCTCGCGCGCGCGGCGCGCGCCGGACAGCTCGGGCAGCCGCAGCCAGAGGTACGACTCGATGACGTTGCTCGGCAACAAGGTGCCGTCCATGTCGAAGACCGCGACGACGCTGCCGTCGCTGCGCGGCAGCTCCTGAACGGTCGGGACCCGCTTCGCCGAGCGGCCGCCGGTGAACGCGCGCAGTGGTGTCGTCACCGCGGGGACGTGCACGCCGGCGATGTAGTGGTCCCAGTCGATGGTCGCCGCGTCGAAGCCGAACCGCTCGACCTCGGCCGGGTCGAGGCTGTCGTGCAGCGCGAGCGTCGCGGTGTCGCTGAAGTGCAGCTCGGCTTCGACGTACGGCCGGTAGAGGTCGAAGTAGCGGCGGAGGAAGTCGAGCCGGCGGCCCTGCCGGTCGAGTGACCGCGCCCAGTCGCGGGTGCGCGACGACCGCGGCAGCGACGTGACGACGCGGTCGGCGGTCTTGTGCGCGCGCTCGCCGAGCCGGAGCAGCTGGTCGACCCGCTGCGCGCCCGGCCAGTCCCAGGTCGGCGGCCGTACGGCGCCGCGGTCGCGCTGCTCCAGCGGGTGCTGGCTGTAGTACTCGCGGACGAGGTCGTAGAGGTGCCGGAACGTGAGCGGGTTGCGCGCGCCGGAGCAGATCGTGAAGTACGACGGCGAGCCCGGCGGCGGGGTCGTCGCGCAGGCGGCGAGGATCGCGTTGACGACGTAGTCGACCGGGATGATGTCGATCGACGCGTCGGGTACGCCGGGGAAGTCGGGCAGGTCGCCGCGGCCGTAGGCGAGGATCAGCGGCTCGGCCATCTTGAAGCCTTCGATCCAGCCGGGGCTCGGCTGGGTCAGCGCGCTCTCGATGATGCTCGGCCGGCAGACCGTCACGGGCAGGTGCCCGGCGGTCTCCTCGACCGCGCGCTCCGCCATCGCTTTCGTGAACGTGTAGCAGTCGGTCCAGCCGAGAGTCCGCGCGCGCTCGCGGCCGGCGTCGACGAGTTGCTTCCCGACCCAGTCGAGGCGCAGTTTCTCCGCCTCGGCGGCGACCGTCGTCGGGCCTTCCGCGCCGTGGCTGCGCTCGGCGTCGCGGAGGAACTCGGCGAGCTTGCCGGCCTCGCGGCTCGCGTCGTGGACGGCGTCTTTGACGCGGGTCGCCGCAACGGATTCGGCCCGCCAGTCGACGGCGTGGTCCAGCCGGCCTTCGGTGACATGACCTTGCCGGCGACCGGCGACGTACGCCGTCGAGACGTGCACGTAGTGCGGTGTCGCTCCGGCGTCGGCGATGGCGGCGAGCAAGTTGAGCGTGCCGTGCAGGTTGGTGGCGAAGCCCTCGTGGATCGGCGGGTCGAACGAGACCTCGCCGGCGCAGTGCACGACGACGTCGATGTCGCTCGGCAGGGCGGGGACGTGGTCGAGGTCGCCGTCGAGGACGTGGATGCGGGTGCCGACCAGCGCCGCGACCGCCTCGTCGCCGTCGCGGTCGCGCAGCCGCTGGAAGGCGGACTTCGTCAGCAGCTGCCGGGTGCGCTCCTCGGCCGTCGTCGTACCGCGCGGCCGGACCAGCACCGTGACCCGCGTGTCCGGGAGGTCGTAGAGCAGGCGCTCGAGCAGCGCCTCGCCGACGAACCCGGTGACGCCGGTGACGAGCAGGTGCTTGCCCGCCAACGCGTCGGTGATCCGCAAACCCGCCACGAGCGGGCAGTCTGCCACGCGCGGCCGGTCGCCCGGCCAGCCAGGTTCGCGACCAAGATCAAGACGGAGAAGTTGCAGGTTCCGCGCCCGGATTGCCGGGTTCGGGTTGCAACTACGCCGTGTTGATCTTGTGCCGGCTCAGTGGTCGGACACCGTGAGGCGTGCCGTCGTCGTACCCGCGGCCGTGCCGCTCAGCATCACCGCAACGTCGATCGGGTCGGTCCCGTCGAGCCCGCGGTACTTCTTGCCGAAGACGAAGCAGTGAGTCGGTGCGCTGGGGATGGCGTCGACGACGAGTCCGGACGCCGCGAGGCGTGACTCGACCACCGTTACCGCTCGCGCCAGCGGCAGCGGGATGGTCAGCGTGCCGTCGTACGAGCGGCAGCCGCCGGCAACCGGCGAGTCGCACGACGGCGTGCCCCAGGACAGCGGGAACAGCCGGAGCGCGCGCCAGGAGACGAGCGGCGTGTCGACCGGCCGGGTATCCACGTCCACTTCGGTCGCGACGCTGGCCGATGCAGGGAGGTGGATCCCGTCCACCACTGCGGCGTCGGTCGACAGGACGATGAGGTCGGTGTGGTCGTAGCTCAGCACGGCGCCGCAGCCGCGACTGTGGAGGGCGCCTGGGCTTTCGTCACAGCTCGACTTCCTGAGTTTTGCGCCGCGGACGACCAGCAAGTCGCGTATCCGCCGCATCAAGTCTCGCGCCGACGTCGACGGCGACGTCACGCAGTAGTGGGACGTGGTCCGGCAGGCCGTGGCGTAAGGGTCGCGCGTGGTGCCGGGCAGAGCAGGGAGCGATCTGATGAGCTTCACCGCGGCAGCGTTCTGCGCCGCCGTCGGGTAGCCAGCCGCCGACGCGTCGTCCTCGCCGCCCAGCGGCCAGAGGTGGAACAGCACCAGCGCGGCAGCGCTCAACGCGGCCGCGACGACAAAGGGCCAGCGGACCCGCAGGTTCGTCGTCATCGCCCAAAAGACATCGGCCGGACGGAGCGTGTTCTGTATGTCCGGTTCCGCTAAGAGCCGAGCCAGCGCCGTACGACGGCTTCGGTGCTGGCGAACGCGAGCGGAGGTACGTCGCCGCGGCCGAAGAACGCGGCGGCGTCCGCGTCGTCGCCCGCAGTCGGCTCGCCGCTCACCAACGAGGCAGCGAACAGGATGAACACCGTGCCGCCTTCCTCGACCGGGTTGGCGAATACGTCGATCACGTCGCCGACCGCGACCTCGACGCCGGCCTCTTCGCGCGCCTCGCGGGCTGCCGCCGCGCGCGGGTCCTCGCCGAGGTCGAGGTACCCGCCGGGAAGCGACCACTTGCCGCGACCCGGGTTCATCACCCGCCGGACGAGCAGCAGCCGGTCGCCGTCGAACACCGCGACGCCGACCGCGACTTTGGGGTCGCGGTGTACTTGGGGCACGCCTGCAGAACCTAATGAGAGGCCACCCCGATGACCGGACGCGCCGCTGCCGAACGCCGAGCACTCGCCGACGCGCTCACGACCGTCGGGCCGGACGCGCCGACGTTGTGCGAGGGGTGGCAGGCCAAGGACCTGGTCGCGCACGTGTACGTCCGCGAGCACCGGCCGGACGCGACGCCCGGCGTACTGCCGCTCGGCCCGCTGTCGTCGTACACCGAGCGGGTCATGCAGAGCGCGTTGCGCGTGCACGGTTTCGCCGCGCTGGTCGAGGCGATCCGGACGGCGCCGCCGTGGCTGCGAGTCGAGCGCATCGACGACGCGGTCAACACGGTCGAGATGTTCGTGCACACCGAAGACGTACGGCGAGCCAACGGGATGTCCGACCGCACCCACGACGCGTCGTTCGAGGCGGCGCTCTGGCGGCGCCTGTCCCGGCAAGCACGGCTGTCGTTCCGCCGGGTGCCGGCCGCGGTCACGCTGGCACCGGTGGGCACCGACGCGCCGGGAGTTCGGGTCGGAAAGGGCGGCCCGGACGTCACGGTCAGCGGACCGCCGAGCGAGTTGCTGCTGCTCGCCTACAACCGTAAGGAGCATGCGCGTGTCACCATCGCCGGCGAGGGCGCCGACGCGCTGCGCGCCGCCAAGCTGGGCGCGTGACGCACACTTGACGATGTGACGTACGCCGACCCGGCGGCGCTCGCGGACGCGCTGCGCGCGAGCGGGTACCTGCCGGACGAGGGGCTCGCGACCGCGACGTACCTCGCGCTGCGCATGCACCGGCCGCTGTTCGTCGAAGGCGACGCCGGGGTCGGCAAGACGTCGCTCGCGCAGGCGCTGGCGGCGGCGCTCGACGCGCCGCTGATCCGGTTGCAGTGCTACGAGGGCATCGACGTCGCGCAGGCCGTCTACGACTGGGACTTCCCGCGACAGCTACTGCACCTGCGCGCGGCCGAGGCCGCCGGACGCGCGGGCGACGCCGATGCGTTGGAGGACGAGCTCTACAGCCGGCGGTTCCTGCTCGCGCGCCCGTTGTTGCAAGCGATCGAGACGTCGCCCGCGGTGCTGCTCGTCGACGAGGTCGACCGCGCGGACGACGAGTTCGAGGCGTTGCTGCTGGAGGTGCTGTCGGACTTCGCGGTCACGATTCCGGAGCTCGGCACGATCCGCGCGGAGACGCCGCCGATGGTCGTCGTCACCAGCAACCGCACCCGCGACGTGCACGACGCGCTGAAGCGCCGCTGCCTCTACCACTGGGTCGAGCATCCCGACTTCGCCCGCGAGGTTGCGATCGTCCGGCAGCGCCATCCGGACGCGACCGACGTACTCGCGGCGCAGGTCGCCCGCGCCGCCGCGCACCTGCGCACCGTCGACCTGCAGAAGCCGCCCGGCGTCGCCGAGACGCTCGACTGGACGCAGGCACTGCTGACCCTCGGCGTCGACGCGCTCGACCCCGACGCGGTGATGCGGACGCTCGGCACGGTGCTGAAGTACCGCGAGGACCAGGAGGCCGTCGTCCGCGACGGCGGGCTGGTCGCGCTGCTTGAGGCGGCGGCCAATGCCGGTTGACCCAGTGCCGGTTGACGCCGACGTACCGGCCGCGGTCGCGGGGCTCGCCCGCACGTTGCGCAGCGCGGGCGTGGACGCGACCTCCGACCGGCTCGCCGCGGCGGTCGAGGCGTTGACGCTGCTCGACCCGACCTCGCGCGACGACGTCTACTGGGCCGGCCGGATCGCGTTCTGCGCAAGCCCCGACGACGTCGCGCGCTACGACAGGGTCTTCGCGGCTGTGTTCGACGGCGTCCGGATGCTGGGTCCGGAACCGACCGCCGAGCCCGGGCTGCGCGTCGTACCCTCGCTCGCCGTTCCGGGTGATGCCGGTACGACGGGTCCGGCGGGCGATCCGCGGCCGGCCGCGGCCAGCCACCTGGAGAGCCTGCGCCACCGCGACCTCGCCGACCTCGACGACACCGACCGCCAGGCGGCGCTCGCGCTGCTCACCCCGCTGACGGTCGTCGGGGAGACGCGGCCGCACCGCCGTACCCGGCCGGCCGGCCACGGCCCGGTCGACCGGCACCGCACGTTACGGCGCACGCTGCGGGCCGGCGGCGAGCCGGTCGCTCCCTCGTCGGTACGGCGGCGCCGCCGGCCGCGCCGCGTCGTACTGCTCGTCGACGTCAGCGGGTCGATGGCGCCGTACGCCGACGCGTTCGTGCGGTTCGCGCACGTGACCCGGCGGGCGCGCGGGCCGCGCACCGAGGTGTTCACCCTCGGTACCCGGCTCACCCGGGTGACCCGCGAGCTGAGCCACCGGGACCCAACTCTCGCGGCCGCGGCCGTCGCGGCCGCCGTTCCGGACTGGTCCGGCGGAACCCGGCTCGGCGAGCTCGTGAAGGCGTTCCTCGACACGTGGGGCCGGCGCGGCATGGCCCGCGGCGCGGTGGTCGTGGTGATGTCCGACGGCTGGGAGCGCGGCGACGCGACGCTGCTCGGCGAGCAGATGCGGCTGCTCCGGCGGCTGGCGCACCGCGTCGTCTGGGCCAACCCGCGGGCTGGCCGGCCCGGCTTCGCGCCGCTCGCCGCCGGGATGGCCGCGGCGTTGCCCTCGGTCGACGACCTGGTCGCCGGCCACAGCGTCGACGCGCTGCAACGGCTGGCCCGGACGGTGGTCGGCGACCGTGCGTGACCTGCTGCCCGAGCTGCGCCGCTGGTGGGACGCCGGCGAGACGTTCGCGCTCGCGACCGTCGTCGCCGTACGCGGCAGCGCGCCGCGGGACCCCGGTGCGTCGATGGCCGTCAGCGCGTCCGGCGAGGTGGTCGGGTCGGTGTCCGGCGGCTGCGTCGAAGGCGCGGTGTTCGAGGTCGCGACCGAGGTGCTCGCGTCCGGTACGCCGGTCCTCGAGACGTACGGGATCAGCGACGACGAGGCGTTCGCGGTCGGCCTCACCTGCGGCGGCGTGCTCGACATCCTGGTCCGCCCGGCCGCCGACATCCTGCGCGTCGGGGCCGCATCGGTCGAAGCCGACGAGCCGGTCGCGCTCGCGACGGTCGTCGACGGCGAGGGCGAGCGCGCGGCGGCGATGGCGGTCTGGGCCGACCGCGTCGAGGGCAGCCTCGGCGCGACCGGCCTCGACGCCGCGGTCACCGACGACGCCCGCGGCCTGCTCGCGCAAGGACAGACCGGCGTCCGGCACTACGGGCCCAACGGGCAACGGCGGCAGGACGAGGTCGCGGTGTTCGTCGAGTCGTTCGCGCCGCCGCCGCGCATGCTGGTGTTCGGCGCGATCGACTTCGCCGCCGCGGTCGCGCGGATCGGCAAGTACCTCGGCTACCGGGTCACGGTCTGCGACGCGCGGCCGGTGTTCGCGACCGCGCGCCGGTTCCCGGACGCCGACGAGGTCGTCTGCGAGTGGCCGCACTGCTATCTCGCTGGTACGCCGGTCGACGCGCGCACCGTGATCACGGTGCTGACGCACGACCCGAAGTTCGACGTACCGCTGCTCGAAGTCGCGCTGCAGACACCGGCGGCGTACATCGGCGCGATGGGGTCGCGGCGCACGCACGACGACCGGGTCGCGCGGCTGCGCGAGGCCGGCGTCGGCGACGAGGTGCTCGCGCGGCTGCGGTCGCCGATCGGGCTCGACCTCGGTGCCCGTACGCCGGAGGAGACGGCGGTGTCGATCGCGGCGGAGATCATCGGCCTGCGCTGGGGCGGCAGCGGGCGGCCGCTCGGCGACACGGCCGGCGACATCCACCGCCACGACGTGCACGTCTCGTGACGGCGGCCGGTCTCGTGCTCGCGGCCGGCGCCGGCCGGCGGCTGGGCCGGCCGAAGGCGCTGGTCGAGGTCGGCGGCGAGCTGCTCGTCGACCGTGCCGTCCGGGTCCTGCACGAGGCCGGCTGCGACCCGGTCGTCGTCGTGCTCGGTGCGGCCGCACCGGACGTCATCGCGGCCGCCTCGCTCGACCGCGCCGTCGTCGTCGTCAACGACGGCTGGGCCGACGGCATGGGCTCGTCGCTGCGCTGCGGACTGGCGACGGTGCGCGACCTCGGCGCGGCCGACGTCGCCGTACTCCTCGTCGACCAGCCGGGTGTCGGCGCCGCGCACGTACGGCGGCTCCTCGACCGCCGCGGCGAACGGGCCGCGGTGGTCGCGTCGTACCGCGGCGAGACGCGAAACCCGGCGTTGCTCGCGGCGTCGACATGGGACGGCGTGTGCGAGCTCGCGGTCGGCGAGGCCGGTGCGCGGGCATGGATGCGGGCACACCCCGACGAGGTGCTGGCGGTCGCCTGCGACGATCTCGGCGGTGACACGGACATCGACACGGCCGACGACCTCGCCCGGGTCGAGGAAGGACTGACATGAACCTCGAGCACGAGTTCGCCGTTCCGGTGCCGATCGAGGAGGCCTGGCGCGTCCTGCTCGACGTCGAACGGATCGCGCCGTGCATGCCGGGCGCGACGCTGCACTCGGTCGAGGGTCGCGACTTCACCGGCTCGGTCAAGGTCAAGGTCGGCCCGATCACCGTGACGTACGACGGCAAGGCGACGTTCGACGAGGTCGACGAGGTGGCGCGCCGGGTCGTCATCGCCGGTATCGGCAAGGAGACGCGAGGCGCCGGTACGGCGGCCGCGACGGTCACCGCGACGCTCGTCGACGAGGGCGCGTCGACGAAGGTACGGGTCGACACGGACCTGAACGTGACTGGGCGGCCGGCGCAGTTCGGCCGCGGCGTGATGGCCGAGGTCGGCGCGAAGCTCGTCGGTCAGTTCGCCGCGTGCCTCGCCGACGAGCTCGGCGGCGGGTCCGGTACGTCGAGCGCCGGCTCCGGCGCGCCGGACGCGCCGGAGTCGATGCAGGACCTGGCCGCACCGGGGGAGCCGGTCGACCCCGCGGCGGTCGAGGCGGTGGAGGCCGCGCCGGTGAAGAAGACCACGCCTGCGAAGAAGACCGCAGCGAAGAAGACGGCTCCGGCCGAGAAGGCTGCGCCGGCGAAGAAGACGGCGGCCGCGAAGAAGACCGCGCCGGCCAAGAAGGCGGCGCCGGCGAAGAAGGCGGCCGGCCCCGCGCCCGCGCCACCACCGTCGGCGGCCCCGCCGCGCCCGCCGCGTCCGGCCGCCGAGCCGATCGACCTGCTCGACGTCGCCGGCGCGTCGGTGGCGAAGCGGGTCGCGCCGGTCGCGGCGGCTCTGCTCCTGCTACTGCTGCTTGTCCGGCGTCGCCGCCGTACCCGCTGATCGGCGCGGACAGCCGCGCCGGGACAATGGCCTCCGCAGATCGATTTCTGAGGAGGCACGCGGCAATGGCTGGTAGTGACGCCCGGATCGTCGGACCGAGCGGGGACCGGTACGACGAGGTTCTCACCCCGGAGGCGATCGGCTTCGTCACCGACCTCCAGCGCCGGTTCGGTCCGCGGCGGGTCGAGCTGCTCGACCGCCGTCAGCAGCGCCGCCAGCAGGCCGCGCAGACCGGCAAGCTCGACTTCCTCGACGAGACGAAAGACGTCCGCGAGGACACGTCGTGGCGGGTCGCGCCGCTCGCCGACCTGACCGACCGCCGGGTCGAGATCACCGGGCCGACCGAGCGCAAGATGCTCGTCAACGCGCTGAACTCCGGCGCCAAGGTGTTCATGGCCGACTTCGAGGACGCGAGCACGCCGACCTGGCACAACAAGGTGCAGGGCCAGATCAACCTCACCGACGCGATCGAGCGGCGCATCGACTTCACCACGCCGGAGGGCAAGGACTACAAGCTCAAGGACACCGTCGCGGCGCTGATGCCACGTCCGCGCGGCTGGCACCTGCCGGAGAAGCACGTGCTCGTCGACGACGAGCCGGTCAGCGGGTCGCTGTTCGACTTCGGCCTGTTCTTCTTTCACAACGTGCAACGGCTGCTCGACAAGGGCACCCGGCCGTACTTCTACTTGCCGAAGATGGAGTCGCACCTCGAGGCGCGGCTCTGGAACGACGTGTTCAACCACGCGCAGGACGCGCTCGGCGTGCCGCGCGGCACGATCCGCGCGACGGTGCTGATCGAGACGATCCCCGCGGCGTTCGAGATGGACGAGATCCTCTACGAGCTGCGCGACCACTCCTACGGCCTCAACGCCGGCCGGTGGGACTACATGTTCTCGATGATCAAGACGTTCCGCGACCGCGGTGCCGAGTTCATGCTGCCCGACCGCAACAGCGTGACGATGACGGTGCCGTTCATGCGCGCCTACACCGAGCTGCTCGTGCAGACGTGCCACAAGCGGGAGGCGTTCGCGATGGGCGGCATGGCCGCGTTCATCCCGAGCCGCAAGGACCCGGAGGTCAACGAGCAGGCGCTCGCGAAGGTCCGCGCCGACAAGGAGCGCGAGGCCAACGACGGCTTCGACGGCACGTGGGTCGCGCACCCGGATCTCGTGCCGACCGCGATGGCCGAGTTCGACAAGGTGCTCGGCGACAAGCCCAACCAGATCGACCGCAAGCGCCCCGAGGTGCATGTGACCGCGGCGCAGCTGCTCGCCGCGAACGAGACGCCGGGCGACATCACGAGTGGCGGCTTGCGGACGAACGTCGACGTCGGCATCCGCTACATCGAGTCGTGGCTGCGCGGCAATGGCGCGGCGGCGATCCACAACCTGATGGAGGACGCCGCGACCGCCGAGATCTCCCGGTCGCAGGTGTGGCAGTGGGTGCACAACGACGCGAAGCTCGCCGACACCGGCGAGACCGTGACCGCGGCGTTGGTGCGTAGCGTCGCCGACGACGTGACCGCTGCGGTCCGCGCCGAGGTCGGCGACGACGCATACGACGGCGGGCGCTGGAAGGAAGCGCGCGACATCTTCGAAGAGGTCGCGCTCGCCGACGACTTCGTCACCTTCCTGACGCTGCCGGCGTACGACCGCCTCGACTGATGCCGACGTACGGTGCCGACGTACGGCGAAACCTCGGTAGCGAGCGAGTCCGAACGATGCACATAATCCCGGTCGAACCGACCACCAAGGGAGAACCGATGCGCACTCGTCTCGTCGTCTCGGCGCTCGTCGCCGGGGCCGCCGCGGTCACCGCCGTACCCGCGATGGCCGCGCCGGCAGCGTCCGCGGTGTCCGGCAACGGCCCCGTCATCGTCGAGGTCGGCCAGCCTGGGCAGAACTGCCCGTTCGGCTACACGGGCGTGCACGGCAGCGAGCCGGTAATCGGCGGGTACGAGGTCTGCACCGTCCTTCCGCCGCCGCAGTAGGGGGTCGTCGTAGCACTCGACGTGTTGGCCCGCGACTTCGTCGCGGCGCTCGGGCCGGCTGCGGTCGTGACCGACCGCGTGCAGCTGCGGACGTACGAGTGCGACGGCCTGACGGCGTACCGCTGCATCCCCGGCCTGGTCGTGCTCCCCGAGACCGCCGCGCAGGTCGCGTACGTCGTACGGCGCTGCGCCGAGGAGTCGGCGCCGTTCGTCGCCCGCGGCGCGGGGACCGGGCTGTCCGGTGGCGCGCTGCCGGTGGCGACCGGCGTGCTGGTCGTGCTGTCGCGGCTCACGGCTATCCGCTCGGTGTCGGTCGACGACGAGCGCGTCGTCGTCGAGCCTGGCGTCGTCAACCTCGACGTGAGCCGCGCGGTCGCGGCGGACGGCTACTTCTACGCGCCGGACCCGTCGAGCCAGCAGGTCTGCACGATCGGCGGCAACGTCGCGGAGAACTCCGGCGGCGCGCACTGCCTCAAGTACGGCTTCACCGCGCACCACGTGACCGGCCTCGAAGTCGTGCTGCCGGACGGCTCGGTCGAGCGGTTCGGCGGGCTCGCGCCCGACCCGGTCGGGTACGACGTCGTCGGTGCGCTGGTCGGCAGCGAGGGGACGCTCGGCATCGTCACCGAGGTGACCGTGCGCGTCGTACGGGCGCCGGAGCGGGTCGAGACCGTCCTCGCCGGGTTCCGGTCGATGGACGACGCGGGCGAGGCGGTGAGCGCGATCGTCGCGGCCGGCGTGCTGCCGGCCGCCGTCGAGATGATGGACGCGCTGTCGATCGAGGCGGCCGAGTCGGCGGTCGCCTGCGGCTACCCGCCAGGCGCGGCCGCGGTGCTCATCGTCGAGCTCGACGGTCCCGCGGACGAGGTCGGGGCCGAGCTGGCCGAGGTCGAGGCGATCTGCGAGCGGGCCAACGCGTTCGAGGTCCGCGTCGCGTCGAGTGCCGAGGACCGGGTGGCGATCTGGCGCGGGCGCAAGTCCGCGTTCGCCGCGATGGGCCGGATCAGCCGCGACTACATCGTGCAGGACGGCGTCGTCCCGCGGACGTCGCTGCCGCAGGTGCTGCACGCGATCGGCGTGCTGTCCGCCGAGAGCGGCATCCGGGTCGCGAACGTGTTCCACGCCGGCGACGGCAACCTGCACCCGCTGGTGCTGTTCGACGCCTCGGCGGGGGAGACCGAGGCGGCGGAGGCGGTGTCCGAGCGCATCCTCGAGCTGTGCATCGAGCACGGCGGCTCGATCACAGGCGAGCACGGCGTCGGCAACGACAAGAAGAAGCACATGGGCCGGATGTTCACCGCGGTGGATCTCGACGTGATGCAACTCGTGCGCTGCGCCTTCGACCCGGCCAACCTGTGCAACCCGGGCAAGGTGTTCCCGACGCCGCGGCTCTGCGGCGAGCGGCCGGGCCGCCGTACCGGGGTGCACCCGGTGCAGGCCGCCGGGCTGGGCGAGGTCTTCTGACGTGGCGGCCGTCTCGCCGTCGAGTGTCGACGAGCTCGCCGCCGCGCTGCGCGACACCGGCTCGGCGCCGGTGCGCGTGACCGGCGGCGGGTCGAAGGCTTCCTGGGGCGGCGTCGCGCGGCCGGCCGACGTCGAGCTCTCGACTCGCGGGCTGGACCGCATCGTGGAGCACGCCGAGGGCGACTTCGTCGTGACGGTGGAGGCGGGCGCCCGGCTCGCGGACGTGCAGGAAGCGGTCGGCGGCAAGGGCCAGTGGCTCGCGCTGGACCCGCCCGAGCCGGATGCGACCGTCGGCGGTGTCGTCGCGTGCGCCGCGTCCGGGCCGCGACGGCTGCGGTTCGGTACCCCGCGCGACCTGCTGATCGGCGTCACCGTCGTACTCCCCGACGGGACGGTCGCGCGGTCCGGCGGCAAGGTCGTGAAGAACGTCGCGGGGTACGACCTCGGCAAGCTGTTCTGCGGTGCGTTCGGGACGTTGGGCGTCGTCGCGCAGTGCACGTTCCGGCTGCACCCGCAGCCGCGCGCGGTGCGCTGCGTGTCGGTCGCCGCTGACGACCCGGGCCCGCTCGTCGCGGCGTTGCGGCGCAGCCCGTTCCGGCCGAGCGCGGTCGAGTACCACGGGGAACGCTTGTCGGTCGTCATCGAGGCGTTCGAGGCGGCCGCCGACGCGCAGGCCGAGCAGGTCCGTGCGCTCGTCGGCGGCACGGTAGCGTCCGGCGTACCCGCGGCGTTCGGCGTGCGGCCGTGGGGTCCCGCCGAGGTCGGGCTGAAGGCGACGTTCCGGCTCGGTGCGCTGTCCGAGGTGCTGGCGTTGGTGTCGAAGGGGTTCCGCGTGTCGGCGCACGCGGCCAGCGGTGTGATGTGGCTCGGTGCCGCGTGGGTCGACGCGGACCTGCTCGCGGAGTTGCGCGCGCGGGTCGCGGAGTACGACGGGACGGTGGTCGTCGTAACCGCGCCGGACGAAGTGAAGCGCGAGCTCGATGTCTGGGGGCCGGTGCGCGGGGTCGAGGTCATGCGTGCGATCCGCGACCGGTTCGACCCGGACCGGCGGATGAACCCCGGGGTGCTCGATGTCATCTGAGCTGCCCGACCTGCCCGACCTGCTCGACGACTGCGTGCACTGCGGCTTCTGCCTGCCGACATGCCCGACGTACGTCTTGTGGGGCGAGGAGATGGACTCGCCGCGCGGGCGCATCTACCTGATGCGCGAGAACGTCGAGGGCGAGCCGCTGGACGACGCCATGGTGCGGCACTTCGACCGATGTCTCGGCTGCATGGCGTGCGTGACGGCGTGCCCGTCGGGCGTGCAGTACGACCGGTTGATCGAGGCGACGCGGGCCGACGTGGAGCGGCGGCATCGGCGTAGCCCGGGCGAACGTGCGTTGCGATCGTTGGTGTTCAACGTCTTTCCGTACCCGCGGCGGCTGCGCGCGCTGCGTCCGTTGCTGCGGGCTTATCAACGGTCGGGGGTGCGGGTGCCGTTGCCGTCCAGGATGGCGGCGATGCAGCGGTTGCTGCCGCCGTTGGGGCCGGCGGTCTCGGTGCCCGCGGTCACGCCGGCGCAGGGGGAGCGGCGGGCGCGGGTCGGGATGCTGCTCGGCTGTGTGCAGCGCGAGTTCTTCGGCGACGTCAACGCGGCGACCGTGCGGGTGCTGGCGGCCGAGGGCTGCGACGTGGTCGCGCCGTCGGTGCAGGGTTGTTGCGGCGCGCTGTCGCTGCACATGGGCCGCGCGGACGAGGCGGTCGCGTTCGCGAAGCGGCTGATCGACATCTTCGAGTCGCTGTCACTCGACGCCGTCGTGGTGAACGCGGCCGGCTGCGGGTCGGCGATGAAGGACTATGGCTGGCTGTTGCGCGATGAACCGGGCGCGTGGCGCGAGCGCGGCGAGGCGTTCTCGGCGAAGGTGCGCGACGTCGCGGAGTTCCTCGTCGAGCTCGGGCCGGTCGCGCCGCGCCATCCGCTGCCGGTGACGGTCGCGTACCACGACGCGTGCCACCTCGCGCACGCGCAAGGCGTGTGGTCGGCGCCGCGCGAGCTGCTTTCGGCGATACCTGGCGTCGAGCTGCGCGAGATCGAGGAGGCGGCGATCTGCTGCGGCTCCGCCGGCGTCTACAACATCCTGCAACCGGAGGCCGCGACCGAGCTGGGCGCGCGCAAGGCCGCGCATGTCGCGGCGACGGGCGCGGACGTACTGGTCACCGCGAACCCCGGCTGCCTTATGCAGATCCGGCAAGCGCTCGAAGACCTTGGCACCCCGATGCGGTTGATGCACACCGTCGAGATCCTCGACGCCAGCATCGCCGGTCCGAACGCGTCGCTCCGCTCATGAGGCGACAAGATGTTGCAGTGCCCTCCGACGACCCCGACGCGCTGCTGCGGGCGGACGCGCGGCACGTCTGGCACCCGTACGCGCCGATGCCCGCCGCCACCGCGCCGTACGTCGTCGCGAGCGCGCGCGGCACCCGGCTGACGCTGGCGGACGGGCGCGAGCTGATCGACGGCATGTCGAGCTGGTGGGCCGCGATCCACGGCTACCGCCACCCGGCGCTCGACGCCGCGATCACCGGACAGCTCGGCCGGATGGCGCACGTGATGTTCGGCGGCCTCACGCACGAGCCGGCCGTCCGGCTCGCCGAGCGGCTCGTCGCCATCACTCCGAAAAACTTGCAGCACGTGTTCTTCAGCGACTCCGGGTCCGTCGCGGTCGAGGTCGCGGTGAAGATGGCGGTGCAGCGGTGGCGCGCCGTCGGCGACACAAGCAAGTCACGACTGCTGACCATTCGCGGCGGCTACCACGGCGACACGTTCATGGCGATGTCCGTCTGCGACCCCGTCGGCGGCATGCACTCGCTGTTTACCAACGTCGTCACGCAGCAGGTCTTCGCCGACCGACCACCGGCCGGCTTCGGGACACCCGTCGACGACGCCTGGGTCGCCGACGTCGAACTGCTCGTCAAGCAGCACGCCGACGAGCTCGCCGCCGTCATCGTCGAGCCCGTCGTGCAAGGTGCCGGCGGCATGCACTTCTACAACCCCGGTTACGTCACCGCGCTGCGCGAGCTCTGCGACCGCTACGACGTACTCCTCGTCCTCGACGAGATCGCGACCGGCTTCGGCCGCACGGGCGCGATGTTCGCGACCGAGCACGCCGGCGTCGAGCCCGACATCCTCTGCCTCGGCAAGGCACTCACCGGCGGCTACCTGTCGCTCGCCGCGACCCTCTGCACCCGCGAGGTCGCCGACGCCATCAGCACCGGCGACGGCGGAGCGCTCATGCACGGCCCGACGTTCATGGCCAACCCGCTCGCCACCGCGGTCGCCGGCGCCAGCATCGGCCTGCTGCTCGCGAGCGACTGGCAACACGACGTACGACGGATCGAGGTCGGGCTGCGCGACGGCCTCGCGCCGCTCGCCCAACACAACGCAAATGTCGCCGACGTACGCGTACTCGGCGCGATCGGCGTCGTCCAGCTGACCCGCGAGGTCGACATCGCCGCGGCCACCCAAGCCGCCGTCGACGCCGGCGTGTGGCTGCGCCCGTTCCGCGACCTGGTCTACACGATGCCGCCGTACGTCAGTACGGACGACGACGTCGCGCGGATCTGCGCCGGCGTCGCGGCCGCGGTCGAGGCGGCAGGCACATGACGGCGTACGACGCGTGGCTGCGCAAGGCGGCGGACGAACGCGACCGCGACGGCCTCACTCGACGCCTGCACCCGCGCGAGCGCAACAGCCAACTCGTCGACGTCGCCGGCAACGACTACCTCGGCCTGGCCCGCGACCCGCGGGTCGTCGCCGCTGCCGCCGACGCGGCCCGCACGTGGGGCGCCGGCTCGACCGGCTCGCGGCTGGTCACCGGTACGACGGAGCTGCATACCGCGTTCGAGATAGAGCTGGCCGCGTTCATGAACGCCGACGCCGCCCTGCTGTTCTCCTCCGGCTACTGCGCCAATCTCGCCGTACTGCAAGCGCTCGCCGACGACGACACACTGGTCGTCTCCGACGCCGGCAACCACGCGTCGCTCATCGACGGCTGCCGGCTCGCTCGCGCGCACACCACCGTCGTGCCGCATGCCGACCCCGAAGCGGTCGCGCGCGCACTGAGCAACCGCACACAGACGCGCGCCATCGTCGTCACCGACTCGGTGTTCAGCGTCGACGGTGACCTCGCGCCGGTAGCGGAGCTGCACGCCGCCGCCCGCACGTACGACGCGCTGCTCGTCGTGGACGAGGCGCACGCGCTCGGCGTCGTCGGCGCCGGCGGTCGCGGGCTCGTGCACGGTGCCGGGCTCGCCGGCGAGGCCGACATCGTGCGCACCGTCACCCTGTCGAAATCCCTTGGCAGCCAAGGCGGCGCGGTGCTCGCGAGCCGCGCTGTCGTCGACCATCTCGTCAACACCGGACGCAGCTTCATCTTCGACACCGGCCTCGCGCCCGCGTGCGTCGGCGCGGCCCGCCGCGCGCTGCAGATCCTCGACGCGTCGCCGCAACTGGCCGACGATGTACGGCGGCACGCCCGGCGGATCGCCGCCGAGCTCGGCGTCGCGCCACCGGACGCCGCGATCCTTTCCGTCGTACTCGGCGACCCGCAGCGAGCGCTCGCGGCGGCCGAGCGTTGCCGGGACGCGGGTGTCGCCGTCGGCTGCTTCCGGCCGCCGTCGGTGCCGGCGGGGACCGACCGGCTGCGGGTCACGGCGCGCGCCGACCTCACTGACGACGACATTGCCCGCGTGGTCGAGACCGTTGCGGCGGCGGCGAAGGAGCAGGCGTGAACGCGCTCGTCGTCACCGGCACCGGCACCGAGGTCGGCAAGACGATCGTCACGGCCGCCATCGCGGCGCTCGCGCACGCAGTCGGCCGCAACGTCGCCGTCGTCAAGCTCGCGCAGACCGGCATCGAGCCCGGCGACGAGAGCGACATCGACGTCGTGCGCAGGTTGAGCGGCGTCGACGACGTGCACGAGCTCGTCCGCTACCCGGAGCCGCTCGCGCCCGCGACTGCCGCGCGCCGCGCGCACCAGGACGCCGTCCCCGTCGCGACCCTCACCGAGCAGGTCCGCG
>JAVEEI010000001.1 GCA_030840525.1 Frankiaceae bacterium | reverse complement strand
GCGGGCGGGGATGGCGCTGAAGCCGGCGACACCGGTCGAGCCGTACACCGACCTGCTCGGCGAGCTCGACATGGTCTTGCTGATGACGGTCGAGCCGGGCTTCGGCGGCCAGCGCTTCCTCGACGTCGTACTGCCGAAGATCCGCCGCGCGCGGGCGTTGGTGCGCGACGGCGAGCACAACGTATGGCTGCAAGTTGACGGCGGTGTCGACGAGGAGACGATCGAGCGGTGCGCCGACGCGGGCGCCGACGTCTTCGTCGCCGGCAACTCCGTGTACGCGACCGACGACCCGGGTGCCGCCGTGCAGCGGCTGCGGACGGCCGCGGAGAAGGCCGCCGCCGACGCGTGGTGGGCGGCGCCGTGAGCACCGTGCTCGTCGTCGACGACGACCTCGACATCGCCCGGTTCATCGAGATCAACCTGCGACTGGAGGGGTTCGACGTCCTGCTCGCGCACGACGGCGAGGAGGCGCTCGCCGTGATCGCGGAGCACATGCCCGACCTCGCGGTGCTCGACGTGATGATGCCGCGCATCGACGGCGTCGAGCTGTGCCGGCGGCTGCGCTCCGACCCGCTTACGGCAAGCCTGCCGGTCATCATGCTGACCGCGAAGAGCCTGTCCGCGGACAAGGTCGTCGGCCTCACCGCCGGCGCCGACGACTACATCATCAAGCCGTTCGACACCCTCGAGCTCGTCGCGCGGGTGCGTTCGACGTTGCGCCGCAACGCCGAGATGCGCGCGGTGTCGCCGCTGACCGGCCTGCCCGGCAACCACCGGATCAACGAGGAGATCGCGGCCCGCGCCGCGGGCGACCAGCCGTTCGCGGTCTGCCACGTCGACCTCGACAACTTCAAGGCGTTCAACGACCGGTACGGCTGGCTGCGCGGCGACGACGTCATCACGCTGCTGGCCGCGGCGCTGAAGCAGGCCGGTGCCGAGGTGCACGACGGCGTCCCCTTCATCGGCCACGTCGGCGGCGACGACTTCGTCGTCATCTGTAGCCCGGACGACGTCGAGCAGTTCACCACCCGCACGTTGCACCTCTTCGACAGCGGCGTGCGCGCGCTGCACGACCCCGAAGACGTGACCAACGACTTCATCTCGATCGTCGACCGGCAAGGCAACGAGCGCCGTTTCCCGCTGGTGTCGGTGTCGATCGGCGTCGCGGTGACCGGCCGCCGTACCTTCCGCGACCACCGCGAGATCGTCGCGGTCGCGACCGAGATGAAGGGCGTCGCGAAAGGGACCGTCGGGTCGGCGGTCGCGATCGACCGGCGCACCGACGCGAGTGTCGCCGCCGAGGTCGCGGCCGCGGAGGTTTCGTCCGCGGAGCGTTGACCGCCCGTGTGACACAATCGCCATGAACGCCTAGCGCGCTCCGGGATCGGTGCAAGTCCGAACCGGCGGTGACAGTCCGCGACCCGACCGCTGCCAGCGGCCGGTGGACCCGGTGGAATTCCGGGGCCGACGGTGAAAGTCCGGATGGGAGGACGCGCGCGTTGCGGTCGCGCGTCCCCGACGCGCGTCCCGTCGCGCACGGTTCCGCCTCCTCTCGCCGCTCGTCCCGGGCCGCCCGGCGCGAGTGCGGTACGACGAGGAGCGACAGGACATGGCGACGACGGCCGAGCACGCCGCGATGCGGCGCGCGATCGCGCTCGCCCGCTCGGCGCTCGGCAGCACCAACCCGAACCCCGCCGTCGGCGCGGTCGTGCTCGACAGCGACGGCGCGGTCGCCGGCGAGGGCCGGACCCAGCGGGCCGGCGACAACCATGCCGAGATCGAGGCGCTCGACGCGGCCGGCGAGCGGGCCCGCGGCGGCGTGCTGGTCTCGACGCTCGAGCCGTGCCGGCACGAGGGACGGACCGGCGCGTGCACCGAAGCGATCGTGCGGGCGGGGATCAGCCGGGTCGTCTACGCCGTCGGCGACCCGGACCCCGACGCCGGCGGGGGCGCCGAGGAGCTGCGCGCCGCGGGCCTCGACGTCGAGGCGGACGTGCTCGCCGACGAGGCGCTCGTCGACCTCGCGCCGTGGCTGCTCGCGACCCGCCGCCGACGCCCGCACGTGACCTGGAAGTACGCCGCGACGCTCGACGGCCGCACCGCCGCGGCCGACGGGACCAGCCGCTGGATCACCGGCCCGGAGTCGCGCCGCGACGTGCACCGGCTGCGCGCGCAGAGCGACGCGGTACTCGTCGGCATCGGCACCGTTCTCGCCGACGACACGTCGCTGACGGTCCGCGACTGGCCGGCTCCCGACTTGCCGGCTGGGCGGCAGCCGTTGCGTGTCGTCGTCGACGGCAAGGCACGGACGCCGCTGTCGTCGCTGATCCTCGACGACGCGGCGCCGACGCTGGTCGCGGTCGGGGCTATGGCGGACGAGCGCCGGGTGAAGGCGCTGGCCGACGCGGGTGCGGAGATCGTCGAGCTGCCCGGCCCGGACGGGCGCGTGGATCTCGGTGCGCTGCTCGCGGCGTTGTTCGACCGGTCCGCGCGGCTGCTGCTGGTCGAGGGCGGCGCGCGGCTGGCGAGCTCGTTCGTCCGGGAGCGGCTGGTCGACCGCATCGTCGGCTACCACGCACCGGCGCTGCTCGGGGCCGGCCCGCCGGTGCTCGCCGACGCCGGTATCCCGACGATCGGCGCCGCGGTGCGGCTGGAGATCTGCGACGTGACGCAACTCGGCGCCGACGTACGGATTACGAGCGAGGTGCGCTGACGTGTTCACCGGCATCGTCCAGGAGCTGGGCCGCGTCGTCGCGGTGTCGCCCGCCGCGGGCGCGGCGCGGCTCACTCTCGCCGCGGACCTGCTCGCCGACTGCGCGCTCGGCGACTCCGTCGCGGTCGACGGCGTGTGCCTCACCGTCGCCGCGCGCGACGGCGAGACCGTGGTGATGGACGTGATGGGGGAGACGTTGCGCCGTACGTCGCTCGGCGCAGTTCAACCGGGCGACGGCGTCAACCTCGAGCTCGCGGTCACGCCGGACACCCGCCTCGGCGGCCATCTCGTGCAGGGCCACGTCGACGGCGTCGGCACGGTGCTGCGCCGGGTGACGACACCGCGGTGGGACGACGTCACGGTCGCGCTGCCGGACGGGCTGGCGAAGTACGTCGTCGAGAAGGGCTCGATCTGCCTGCACGGCGTGAGCCTCACCGTCGTCGCGGTCGACGGCGACGACGTCACCGTGAGCCTTATCCCCGAGACGCTGCGCCGTACGACGTGGGGTACGGCGGAGGTCGGCAGCACGGTCAACGTCGAAGTCGACGTACTCGCGAAGTACGTCGAACGGTTGCTTGCGAGTAGAGACGGTGGTGGGTCATGACCGCGTTCGACCCGATCGAGCGGGCGGTCGCCGACATCGCCGCGGGCAAGCCCGTCGTCGTAGTCGACGACGCCGACCGCGAGAACGAGGGTGACCTCATCTTCGCCGCCGAGATGGCGACGCCGGAGCTGGTCGCGTTCATGGTGCGCTACACCTCGGGCTACATCTGCGTGCCGCTCACCGAAGCCGACTGCGACCGGCTCGACCTGCCACCGATGTTCCACACCAACCAGGACAAGCGCGGTACGGCGTACACCGTGTCGGTCGACGCGCGCGAGGGTGTGTCGACCGGCATCTCCGCGCACGACCGCGCGACGACGATGCGTGCGCTCGCCGATCCGGCGGCTACCCCGGACGACTTCACCCGGCCCGGCCACGTCGTCCCGTTGCGCGCGCGCCAAGGTGGCGTGCTGCGCCGCGCCGGGCACACCGAGGCGGCGGTCGACCTCTGCCGGCTCGCCGGGCTGCGGCCGGCCGGCGTGCTCTGCGAGATCGTCAGCGAGAAGGACGTCGAGGACATGGCCCGGCTCGACGAGCTGGAGGCGTTCGCCGGCGAGCACGGGCTCGCGCTGGTCAGCATCGCCGACCTCATCGCCTACCGGCGCAGCACCGAGAAGCACGTCGAGCGGGTCGCGTCGGCGCGGGTGCCGACGCCGCACGGCGACTTCCGTGCCGTCGGCTACCGCGACGTGCTCGACGGCAGCGAGCACATCGCACTCGTCAAGGGCGACATCGGCGACGGCGCCGACGTACTCGTCCGGGTGCACTCCGAGTGCCTGACCGGCGACGTGTTCGCGTCCCGACGGTGCGACTGCGGACCGCAGCTCGACGCGGCGCTGCACGCGATCGCGGCCGAGGGCCGCGGTGTCGCCGTCTACATCCGCGGGCACGAAGGCCGCGGCATCGGGCTGACGCAGAAGCTGCAGGCGTACGAGCTGCAGGACGCGGGCCGCGACACCGTCGAGGCCAACCTCGAGCTCGGCCTGCCCGCGGACGCGCGCGACTACGGCACCGGGGCGCAGATCCTCGTCGACCTCGGGGTGCGGTCGATGCGGCTGCTCACCAACAACCCGGCCAAGCGCGCCGGCCTCGAGGGTTACGGGCTGTCTATCGTCGGGCGGGTGCCGCTGCCCGCGCGGGTCACCGCCGACAACCTGCGCTACCTCGTCACGAAACGCGACCGGATGGGGCACGACCTGCCCGGGCTGCCGCCGCTCGACGACGAGGCGACCGAGGCCAGTGCCGACCTACTGCCCGCGCACGTCAGCGAACGCGCCGCGCGGCTCGAGCCGGCGGCGGTACGCAGCGCGCTGCGGCTGGCGCGCACGCTGTCGCCGTTCGCCGAGCCGGTCGACGCGCACTCCGGCCCGGTGGCCGGATGAGCGGGCCGCGATGAGCAAGCACGGCGCACCGCCGACCTCGTCGGCGCCGGACGCACACGGCCTGCGCGTCGCGATCCTCGCGACCCGGTGGCACCAGCGAGTCACCGATGGTCTGGTCGACGGCGCGAGCCGCGCGCTCGCCGACTGCCGCGTCGAGGACACCGCGCTCGTCCGGGTGCCTGGGGCGTTCGAGCTGCCGGTCGCCGCCAAGGTGCTGGCGCAGCAGCGCTACGACGCGGTGGTCGCGCTCGGCGTCGTGATCCGCGGCGGCACACCGCACTTCGACTACGTCTGCCGTGCGGTCACCGACGGCCTCACCCGCGTCGCCCTCGACGCCGGAATCCCGGTAGGGTTCGGCGTACTGACCTGCGACACGGAAGAGCAGGCACTCGACCGTTGCGGGCTGGACGGGTCGAGCGAGGACAAGGGACGGGAGGCAGCGATGGCGGCGGTCGAGACCGCGCTGCTGCTGCGCCGGGTACGCCGGGGCGAGGGCCATGAGGAGGCGGCCGGTCGCTAGACCGCCGCCGTTCCCGTTTCCCTGCCGTTGCTGACGAAAGGCCCGTCCGTGCTGTCGCTCGTGTTACCCAAGGGCTCGCTGGAGAAGGCGACGCTCGAACTGTTCGACGCCGCCGACCTCGCCGTCCGCCGCGGCTCCGAACGCGACTACCGCGCGTCGGTCGACGACCCGCGGATCGACAGCGTGATGTTCCTGCGGCCGCAGGAGATCCCGCGCTACGTCGAGCAAGGTTTGTTCGACCTCGGCATCACCGGCCGCGACTGGGTCGCCGAGACCGACAGCGACGTCGCGACGGTCTGCGAGCTGGAGTACTCCAAAGCGACCGCGAACCCGGTGCGCGTGATCCTCGCCGTACCGAAGGAGCACCCGGCGCAGACCGGCGCCGACCTGCCCGACGGCGTCCGGGTGTCGACCGAGTACCCGGAGCTGACCCGGCGCTACTTCGACGCCGCGGGAGTGAAGGCGGTCATCGTGCCGTCGTACGGCGCGACCGAGGCGAAGGTGCCGGACATCGTCGACGCGATCGTCGACGTCACCGAGACCGGGTCGTCGTTGCGCGCGCACGGCCTGCGGATCCTCGACACGCTGCTGACGTCGCGCACCGAGCTGGTCGCGAACGCTTCGTCGTACGCCGACCCCGACAAGCGCGCGGCGATGGCCGACATCGCGCTGTTGTTGCAGGGCGCGATCCGCGCGCGCGGCCAGGTGCTGCTGAAGCTCAACGTCGGCGCGGATCAGCTCGACGCGGTGCTCGGCGTGCTGCCCGCGATGACGTCTCCGACGGTGACGCAGCTCGCCGCCGGTGAGATGCGCGCGGTCGAGTCGGTCGTGTCGAAGCGCGGCGTCAACACGCTGATCCCCGCGCTGAAGGCGGCCGGTGCGCGCGACATTCTCGAGCTGCCGATCGCGAAGATCGTGGAGTAGTGCCGCGCGCGCTGCTGCTCGCGACGATGCTCGCCGTCGGCGCGCTGCTCGGCCTGCAGGCACGGATCAACGGCGAGCTCGGCGCGCAGCTGCACTCCGCGGTCGCGGCGGCGCTGGTGTCGTTCGCGGGCGGCACGTTGCTGCTGACACTTCTGCTGTTCACCCGGGTCGCGGGGTTGCGGCGGCTGCGCGCCGCGTCGACGCGATGGTGGTGGTGGCTGGGTGGCGTCGGCGGCGCCGCCGTCGTCGGCGGTACCGCGCAGGGCGTGCCGCAGGTCGGCGTCGCGCTGGTGTCGGTGTGCATCGTCGCCGGCATGGCCGCGGGAGCGCTCGGCGTCGACGCGGCCGGCCTCGGGCCGGGCTCGCGCGAAGCGGTGTCTGGGTGGCGGCTCGCCGGTGCGGTGCTCGCGGTCGTCGCGGTACTCCTGGGCGCGTTCGGCGACCCTCATGCCTCCGTGCGGCCGGCGCTGTTCGCGCTGCTGTTCGGTGCCGGTGTCGCGGCGGCGGTGCAGCAGGCGGCGAACGGCCGGATCCGGGTCGCGGCCGGCGACGCGGTCGTCGCCGCGTTCGTGTCGTTCCTCGGCGGGACGGTCGTGCTCGCGGTGGCCGCGGTCGCGGCCGGGCAGCTCGACCGCGGCCACTGGCCCGCGTCGTGGTGGCTCTACCTCGGCGGGCCGGCCGGCGTCGTCTACATCACCCTCGCCGCGGCCGCCGTGCCCGAGCTCGGCGTGCTGCGGCTGTCGCTGGCGACCGTCGCCGGCCAGCTCGCCGGAGCGGTGGTGCTCGACGTGACCTGGCCGGCCCCCGGCACATCGTTGCGCGCCGCGACGGTCGTCGGCACGGCGCTGACGATGGTCGCGGTGGCCGTCAGCGCCGTCGACCGGCGGCGGGTGGCCGGTGGCTGACTTTTCGTTGCCGGGTACGACGCCCGCGGCGCCGGACGACGACGGCCGGGTCGACCCGCGCTACGCCGCCGCCGTGGCGACCGGCGACCCGGCTCGGGTGCGCGCCGCGATCCTGGTGTCGCGCTTCCTCGTCCCGGTCGTGGCGGTGCCTGGCGTCGACGGCGCCGACGCGGAGATGGCTGTGCCCGCGCTGGTCGCCGCCGACGGCGCCCGCGCGCTGCCGGTGTTCTCGTCGTACGACGAGCTGCGCGCGTGGCGCGCGGATGCGCGGCCGGTGCCGATGCCCGGGGCGCGGGTCGTCCGCGGTGCGGTCGGCGAGGGGTACGACGGGATCGTGGTCGACGTCGCCGGACCCGCGCCGGTGACCATCGCCGACGACGATCTACGCGCCCTTGCCCACAGCGTTCGCGCCGTCCACAAACCGTCGTCGGGCTAGCGACGGCAGTGCCGCGGCGTGCCAGCGTGAGCCGGTGTCCATCGCGCCGCTGCGCCGGCTACTGCGGGCGTTGACCGGGTCCTCGTCCGACTTCAACGCGCGCGCGGCTCTCGTCAGGGAGACGTTCTGGGATGCCGTCATGCTGGTGGCCGTCGGAGCTCTCAATGTCGAAGTGGAGTATGCGTTCCGGTGGCTGAAACCCGCCGGATTCGACGCTGTCGGTTATAGGACAGTTCAAGTTGCTTGCCTGCTGAGCACGGTCAAGAAGTACGCTCAACACGTCGTCGGCGATTGGCCAACCATTCGGCGAAGACGAGGAAGGCACACGAAATGACACCCAAAACCGGACGCGTGGCGTTGCGCCAAACGCTCGACATCTGGGCGAGCGGTCTGCGGTCCGGCGCCATCGCGGCGGCGATCGTTCTCCCGTTCGGCGCGCTCGGGATCGCGTGGGGAGCAGTCGTCGTGCTGACGACGGTGTCGCTGTCGCTCCTCGTCTTGATGGCCCGCAACTACAACGACATCCTGTTGTTCGCGATGCGCCGCGGCGCCGACACCGCCGGCCCGCGCGACGCCGCCGCTCTCCGGGAAGTGTTCGAGGAGTTCGCGGCCGAACGTCGGGCCGCGTCCGCCGGACACCGCCGTGCCGTCGAGACCTGGCCCTTCCGGTTGTCGAAATGGCTGGCCGGCTTCGGCGGTCTCGGTGTCGGCAAGCGCCCGGTCCGGTCCGCGGGCCACTGACTCGGCAAGTCCCCGCCACAGGCCGGTCCCTGCTAGCCTGGTTGCCGCGACAGGTGCGCGGCTCGCCGAGCGATCGGCAGGCTTCGCACCCGCAAGCGGAGCTTCGACTCCCACCCGCGCGCTTGCAAGAGCGACGGGTCGTCGCCCGCCCAGGCGGTCCGGCACGGTGCGAGCTACCCGCACCAGCGCCGGGCGGCCGGTCGAGCGTCGTCGTCGAGCCCCGTGCGCAGCCGTCGTACGGGGCCTTTCTGGTGAAGGGCCCCGGGCATCAGCCAGCAAGTCCGAGGAGGCCCCATCAGCGTCGAACCCCGCATCAACGACCGGATCCGCGTCCCCGAAGTGCGGCTCGTCGGTCCCAACGGTGAGCAGGTCGGCATCGTCGCCATCGGCGACGCGCTGCGGCTGGCACAGGAGGCGGACCTCGACCTCGTCGAGGTGGCGCCGACCGCGCGCCCGCCGGTGGCCAAGCTCATGGACTACGGGAAGTACAAGTACGAGACCGCGCAGAAGGCCCGTGAGGCACGCCGCAACCAGGTGCACACGGTCATCAAGGAGATGAAGCTCCGGCCAAAGATCGACCCGCACGACTACGAGACCAAGAAGGGTCACGTCGTGCGGTTCCTCAAGGCGGGGGACAAGGTCAAGATCACGATCATGTTCCGCGGTCGCGAGCAGTCCCGCCCCGAGCTGGGGTTCCGGCTGCTCAAGCGCCTCGCGGAGGACGTCCAGGAGCTCGGCTACGTCGAGTTCGAACCGAAGCAGGACGGCCGCAACATGATCATGGTGATGGCCCCGCACCGCAAGCAGCAGCAACAGCACCAACCCCACCGCCGGACCGAGGGCGAACCCGAAGCCGAGGCCGCCGCCCCGGCCGAGTGAGCAGCCGGCCGGTACGACGACCGAACGAGGAGACGAGGCAGCAATGCCCAAGATGAAGCCGCACCGCAGCGCCAAGAAGAACATCAAGGTGACCAGCACCGGCAAGCTGATGCGCCTGCGCGCCGGCCGGAAGTCGGGCGCCGCCTTCGCCTCCGCGCCGACCACCGGCAGCCGCAAGAAGCACAACAGCCTCCAGGGCGAGGTCGAGGTCTCCCCGGCCGACCGCAAGCGGATGAACCGGCTGCTCGGCCGCTGACCGTCCCGGCTACCGACCCCTCCCCGGCCCCGGCCGGCCCGAACACTTAGGAGTAACCCGTGGCACGCGTGAAGCGGGCAGTCAACGCCCACAAGAAGCGCCGCGTCGTCCTCGAGCGCGCGAGCGGCTACCGCGGCCAGCGGTCCCGGCTGTACCGCAAGGCCAAGGAGCAGATGCTCCACTCGCTCAACTACGCCTACCGCGACCGCCGCGCCCGCAAGGGTGACTTCCGGTCGCTGTGGATCCAGCGGATCAACGCGGCCGCCCGCGCCAACGGCATGACCTACAACCGGTTCGTCCAGGGTCTCAAGGCCGCCGGCGTCGAGATCGACCGCAAGAACCTCGCCGAGCTCGCCGTCAGCGAGCCGGCCGCGTTCGCCGCGCTGGTCGAGGTCGCCCGCGCCGCCGTCCCGTCCGCGTCCGCCTCCGGGGAGTCCGCCGCCTGACCGCGATCAGCTCGCCGCAGAACTCTCGCGTCGCGGCCGCCCGCAAGCTCCTGGACCCCAGGGCGCGGGCGGCCGCGCGGCTGTTTCTGGCCGAGGGCCCGCATGCCGCGCTGGCCGCGCTGTCGTCGCCCCGGCACGAGGTCACCGAGCTGTTCGTCGCCGAGGCCGCGGTCGGTCGCGAGACCGACCTGCTCCGGGTCGCCGCGGCGTCCGACGTACCGGTCGTCGTCGTCACCGACCGGGTCGCCGCGACGCTGTCCGAGACGGTGACCCCGCAGGGCGTCGTCGCTGTGGTTAAGCCGTCGCCGCTCGACGCCGCGGCGGTGCTCGACGGCGCGCGGCTCGTCGTCGTCCTCGACCGCGTCGGCGACCCGGGCAACGCCGGTACCGCGATCCGTACGGCGGACGCGGCCGGCGCCGACGCCGTCGTCCTCACCGCGGGCTCGGTCGACCCGCACAACGGCAAGTGCGTCCGGGCGTCGGCGGGCAGCGTCTTCGCCGTACCGCTGCTCACCGGTCTCGCGCCGGCCGCCGCGTTGGCGCTCGCCGCCGGCGACGGCGCGCGGACCACCCTCGCGACGGCGCTCGACGCCGACGACGACCTCGACACGCTGATCGACGCGGGGACGCTGGCGGGGCCGACCGCGTGGGTGTTCGGCAGCGAGGCGCACGGCCTCGACCCGGCCGTCGCAGCGGCCGCGGACCGGCGGGTGCGGATCCCGATGTACGGAAGCGCCGAGAGCCTCAACCTGGCGACCTCGGTCGCCGTGTGCCTGTACGCGACGGCGCGCGCGCAGCGCTCCGCCCACCCGCGTCGAGTGTGACGTTGTTCGTCTTCTCACGCCCTCATAAGACGAAGAACGTCACACTCAACGACGTGGTGGGGGTGCGGAGGCCGCTCGGTGCGGTCACCCGGGGTACGACGGCGCCGGGCCGGCTGCGCCGGGCCGACCGGTGGCTGCTCGCGAACTGGCCGTCGCTGCGGTCGGCGGCGCGGCCCTTGGTGGTCGACCTGGGCTTCGGTGCCTCGCCGGTCACGACGTACGACCTCGCCGCGCGGCTGCGCCGGGTCAACCCCTCGGTACGGGTCGTGGGGCTCGACGTCGACCCGGCCCGGGTCGCGGCTGCCCGCGCCGAGCCGCCGCCGGCCGGCCTGCCGGTGGAGTTCGCGGTCGGCGGGTTCGAGCTCGCCGGGCTGCGGCCCGACGTCGTCCGCGCGTTCAACGTGCTGCGGCAGTACCCGGCCGGCGAGGTCGAGAAGTGGTGGGCCGAGATGACCGGCCGGCTCGCGCCCGGCGGCTTCGTCCTCGACGGCACCTGCGACGAGTCGCGCCGGCTGGCGTCGTGGGTCCGGCTCACCGCGTCGGGTCCGCAGTCGTTGACGCTCGCGGTCGACTTGTCCGGCTCGCCCGGGCTTGTCGCCGCCCGGCTGCCGAAGCTCCTCATCTCCCGCAACGTCGACGGCGAGCCGGTCCACCGGCTGCTCCGCGCGCTCGACGACGGGTGGGCGCGGCTCGCGTGGCGCTCGGTTTTCGGCCCACGGCAACGCTTTGCCGCCGTCGTCGAGGAGCTGCGCGCCGCCGGCTGGCCGATCGCCGACGGCCCGGCCCGGTGGCGGCGCGGCGAAGTCACCGTCGCATGGACGGCGATAGCGCCCGGTCTGTCGATAGGCTGATCGCGTGCCCGAGAAGGGGATCTACGACGAATTGCCCGACGGTGTCGTCGTCGCCGACGCCGACGGCCGGATCGTCGTGGTCAACCCCGCCGCCGAGCGCGTCCTCGGCCGCAGCGCCGACGAGACGATCGGCCACGACTACCGCGACGTGCTGCCGTTCGTCGACGGCCAGGGGAACGACTGGTGGGCGTGCACCCGCCCGTACGACGGCCTGCCGACGCGGACCCGCCAGCCGGAGCGGCTGCTCGTGCTGCCCGGGACCGGTGGCGACAAGGACCGCGAGCTGCTGATGACCGCGGCGTACTGCCGCGACGGCGACCGGCGGGTGACCCGGCTGGTCATCATGCTGCGCGACACCGCGGCACGCGCGCGGACCGAACGCAGCGGCGCCGAGCTGGTGTCGACCGTCGCGCACGAGCTGCGCTCGCCGCTGACCAGTGTCAAGGGTTTCACCGCGACGATGCTGGCGAAGTGGGAGCGCTTCAACGACGACCAGAAGAAGCTGATGCTCCAGACGGTCAACTCCGACGCCGACCGGGTCACCCGGCTGATCAGCGAGCTGCTCGACGTGTCGCGGATCGAGGCCGGCCGGCTCGAGCTGCGCAAGCAGGTGGTCGACATCGCCGCGCTGGTCCGTCGCGACGTCGACGCGCGGATCGCGTCGGGCGAGTCGCCGGACCGCTTCCGGGTCGAGGTCACCGGTGAGCTCCCGGAGATGTGGGTCGACCCGGACAAGCTGGCGCAGGTCGTCGGCAACCTGGTCGAGAACGCGGTGCGTCATGGCGCCGGCACCGTCACCGTGACCGTCGAGCCGCACGATGGCGGGGCGAGCGTCACCGTCGCCGACGAGGGCGACGGCATCCCGGTCCAGGCCCGCGGGCGGATCTTCACGAAGTTCTGGCGCGGGGCGGCGAGCCGTGGCGGCACCGGGCTCGGGCTCTACATCGCCAAGGGCATCGTCGAAGCGCATGGCGGCGCCATCGGGGTCGAGCAGACACCGGCTGGCGGGGCGTTGCTGCGATTTACGTTGCCGGCCGGTACGCCGAGCTTTGCGCTCTGACGACCGACCCGGCTGACGACACCGTGCCGCCCGACTACGACCCGAAAGAAGTCGCCGTCTTGCAACCGGAAGTGCTCGACCAGGACGTCGCCGCCGCGCGCGCCGCGTTCCTCGCCGCGGCCGACCTCGACGCGCTCGCGGCCGCGCACACCGCCCACCTCGGCAACCGCTCGCCCGTCGCGCTGGCCCGCCGCGAGCTCGGCGCGTTGCCGCCGGCCGCGCGCGCCGACGCCGGCCGCCGGGTCAACACTGCGCTCGCCGAAATCACCGCCGCGTACGACGAACGGCGGGCCGAGCTGGAGACGGCGCGCGACGCGCACGTGCTCAACGCCGAACGCGTCGACGTAACACTGCCGGTCGACCGCCGCCCGCGCGGCGCGCGGCACCCGTTGACGCTGGTGCAGGAGCGGATCGCCGACGTGTTCGTCGCGATGGGGTGGGAGGTCGCGGAGGGCCCGGAAGCCGAGGCCGAGTGGCTCAACTTCGACGCGCTCAACGTTCCGGCGCACCACCCGGCGCGCGAGGAGCAGGACACGCTCTGGCTCGACCCGCCGTCGGCCGGCGTCGTGCTGCGGACGCAGACCTCGCCGGTGCAGGTGCGCGCGCTGCTCGAACGCGGCGCGCCCTGTTACGTGGTCGCGCCCGGCCGGGTCTACCGCAACGACCCGCTCGACGCGACGCACTCGCCGGTGTTCCATCAAGTCGAGGGGCTCGCGGTCGACCGCGGCCTGACGATGGGCGACCTGCGCGGCACGCTGGAACTGTTCGCCCGCGCGATGTTCGGTGCCGACGTACGGACCCGGCTGCGCCCCGACCACTTCCCGTTCACCGAGCCGTCGGCCGAGGTCGACCTGCTCTGCTGGGTCTGTCACGGCGCGTCGGCCGCGGGCGGCGACCCGTGCCGTACCTGCGGGTCCGAGGGGTGGGTCGAGTGGGGCGGCTGCGGCATGGTGCACCCGGTCGTGCTCACGTCGGCCGGCATCGACCCGCTCGAGTTCACCGGCTACGCGTTCGGCATGGGTCTCGAGCGCACGTTGATGTCGCGGCACGGCATCGCCGAGATCCGCGACCTGGTCGAAGGCGACGTACGTCTCACTCTCGGCCTCGGGCTGGAGGCCTGAGGTGCGCGCGCCGCTGTCGTGGGTCCGCGAGTACGTCGACCTGCCGGCGGACGTGTCGGCGCATCACGTCGCCGAGCGGCTGACCGACGCCGGTCTCAAGGTCGAGCGGGTCGAGCGCATCGGCGGCGACATCGACGGCGTCGTCGTCGCGCGGGTCGAGGCGATCGAGGAGCTCACCGAGTTCAAGAAGCCGATCCGCTGGGTGACGCTGTCGACGGGCGACGAGACGCGGCAGGTCATCTGCGGCGCGACCAACTTCGCGACCGGCGACCTCGTCGCGTACGCGCGGCCGCCCGCGCGGCTGCCCGGCGGTTTCGAGATCGGGAAGCGGCCGGCGTACGGCCACGAGTCCGACGGCATGATCTGCTCGGTGCGTGAGCTCGGCATCGGTGACGACCACTCCGGAATCCTTGTGCTGCCAACGGATT
Organism: Frankiaceae bacterium; assembly: GCA_030840525.1. Classification (GTDB taxonomy): domain Bacteria; phylum Actinomycetota; class Actinomycetes; order JAFAQI01; family JAFAQI01; genus BP-197. Next base: position 1,746 of record JAVEEI010000001.1, on the reverse strand, counting down.
CTCCGCTCGGTACCGATGTCGTCGAGACGCTTGGGCTGCGCGACGACGTGCTCGACGTGTCGGTCAACCCGGACCGCGGCTACGCGTTGTCGATCCGCGGCATCGCGCGCGAGGTCGCGACCGCGTTCGCGCTGCCGTTCCGCGACCCGGGCCAGGGCGAGGTGCCCGCGCCGACGAAGGACGGCCCGGCGGTGCGGGTCGACGACGAGTCCGGCTGCGATCGTTACGTCGCGCGCGTCGTCACCGGCGTCGACCCGGCGGCGAAGAGCCCGCGCTGGCTGCAGCAGCGGCTGACTCTCGCCGGGATGCGACCGGTGTCGCTGACCGTCGACGTGACCAACGCGGTGATGCTCGAGCTCGGCCAGCCGCTGCACGCGTTCGACCGCGACAAGCTGCAGGGTGCGATCGTCGTACGGCGTGCGGTCGCGGGGGAGCGGATCCGCACCCTCGACGGCGCCGACCGCGCGCTCGACCCGGCCGACCTGCTCATCACCGACGACAGCGGGCCGATCGCGATTGCCGGAGTGATGGGCGGCGCCGCCACCGAGATCGGGCCGTCGACCACCGCCGTACTGGTCGAGTCGGCGCACTTCGACCACGTGTCGATCGCCTACACCGCGCGCCGGCACCGCCTCCCGTCCGAGGCGTCGCGCCGCTACGAGCGCGGTGTCGACGACGCGCTCGCGGACGTCGCGGCGCAACGCGCGGTCGCGCTGCTGGTCGAGCTGGCCGGTGCCGCCGACACCGGCGCCGTCACCGACGTCGACGTACGCAAGCCGCGGCCGCCGGTCGTGCTCGACCCGGCGCTGCCGTCGCGGCTCGCCGGCGTCGACTACTCGGCCGAGACGGTACGGCGCCGGCTGGCCGATGTCGGCTGCGAGGTCTCGGGCGACGACCCCATGACCGTCATGGCCCCGTCGTGGCGGCCGGACCTGCGCGCGCCGGTCGACCTCGTCGAGGAGGTCGTGCGGCTCGAGGGGTACGACAAGCTGCCGGCGACGGTGCCCTCCGCACCGGCGGGTGGCGGGTTGACCCGCGCGCAGCGGCAGCGCCGGCTCGTCGGGCGGGCGTTCGCGGCAGGCGGCTTCATCGAGGTCGTGACGTACCCGTTCGTCGGCGCCGACGCCGGCGAGCGGCTGATGCTCGACCCGGACGACGGGCGGTGGCCGGCGGTCCGGCTGGCCAACCCGGTGTCCGAGCAGGAGCCGTACCTCCGCCCGACGCTGCTGCCCGGCCTGCTGGCCGCGGCCGCGCGCAACGTGGCCCGCGGCACCGCGGACGTCGCCGTCTACGAGGTGGGGCTGGTGTTCCGGCCGGCACCCGGCGCCCCGATCCCGGCGCCTCCGGCCGGGGTGCGGCCGGCCGCGGAAACCGTTGCGGCAATGGAAAACAGTGTGCCGTTCCAGCCGCTGCACGCCGCGGTCGTACTCGTCGGCGACCGCGACCGCTCCGGCTGGTGGGGGCCGGGCCGGCCGGCCGAGTGGAGCGACGCCATCGACGCCGCGCACACGGCCGCGGCTGCCGTCGGCGTCTCGCTCACGGCCGAGGCCGACCCGCACGCGCCGTGGCACCCCGGCCGGTGCGCGGCGCTCTACGCGGGCGACCGGCTGGTCGGGCACGCGGGCGAGCTGCACCCGCGGGTCGTCGAGGCGTACGGCCTGCCGGCGCGGGCGTGCGCGATGGAGCTGCGGGTCGACGAGCTGCTCGCCTCCGCCCCGGCGCTCGCCACCGCGCCGACGATGTCGA
>JAVEEI010000214.1 GCA_030840525.1 Frankiaceae bacterium | reverse complement strand
AACGAGCTTCACCTCGTAGCTCGTTCGCGGCGTGGTAAAGCGCCCGATCATCGGTAATCAGCGGGATTCCTCGGTCCAGAGCAACGCCCCCTTTAGGTTCGCGGTCACCGGGCGCCTAAGAGTTGATCGCTCGCGCTACTCGAATTTCTCGACAACGAGCGCCACCGAATCGTCTTCGAGTTCCAATCCAGGTTCCATGTGCGCATGAACGCCAGCGGGCACTTCGTGCTGCGCAAGGGTCAAGAGATGCTGAGCTAGGGATCGGAGTCCGGCTGCGTTCGCGCTGATTACGACCTCCGGACCACCCGCGACCACCCGCAACCGATAGTCCGTCTGCCAAGTAAGCCTGAGACCGGACTCGGCCGAGTAGCCCCCAGCTCGATGCCGTTAGTCATCTACATCATCAGTCCGTCCAGTATTGTAGGAGCTCGCCCCACCGTGAACGCTACCGACCAGCGGACGGATCGCGGATGACCATCGAGCGTCGCGCTCCCTCGCGCCACCGCGCGTGTCAGACCGAACCCCCGAGGAGCGACACGAGGTCTTGGGACGCCGAAGTCATCAACTCCCCCAACTCGCGATCATCCAGTTCCAGCCACGCGTCCTCCTCTTGTGCAACGGTACCGAGCACTGTGGTTCCGTCGGCTCGGAGCAAGTGCAGGTCCTCAGGAAGTTGCGGGTTCACCCATTCGAAAAGGCCGATCGCGGCATCCAAGAGGACGTCCAGACTGGCCGACTCGACGCGAAAGAGCAGCCGGCGAGATCTCCGACTTCCCACCAGCGCCGTGCCCGGCCATGCATCGACCTCATCATCCGCGACGAGGAACGGTGTCAGTGCGGCCAGGACGCCGTCGGCGCGGGGACTCAGTTGTACTTTCGGTGAACGAATGATCAGCCCGATGAAGGTCGCTACCGCCGCCACTCCACGTAACAGGTCGCGATAGGGCGCACCGGTTGGCCCCGACGCCAACGTGATGACGCGGCGGTCGCTCATGGCAGTACGGGGATCTGGCCCGAACTTGTTCGTCTGCATCACTCTCGTCCTGGGACACAAAGCTCGCCGGCCGTGCTGCGCTGGCGTTGGTCGCTGATCACTCCATCATGAAGAACCTACTTGGATCGCCCGGACCCGCGTCGGACTCGTCAACCGCCACCGAACCGGCCACAACGATGCCGTCGCCGCTGCCCGAGCGGAGCAGGTACACCGACATCTCGGAGGACAGATCTAGCCTCCAAGGAACGCGATCCGAACATTCTTCGAGAGATCCTAGGCCCTCCACGACGAGGCCGTTTAGCGATGTCCCGACCGCTACGTATTTCACGTTCATGAAGATGATCTCGACGCGCGTGGTCCAGGTGGCGCTCTTGTTGGAGCGCAACAACAGGCGGTTCATCCCGCCACGCAGGACCTCCACATGAAACAAGCGGTCCGCATGATCGATTGCGGGCAAGTGGTCAGAACGGGTTGGCAATGCGCACGCCACCTTCCCAGAAGTCCACGTTGCCGAGTTGGCCACCCTCGTGGAGTTGCCGCATCTCCCAGTCGAACCCCGTGCCACGCCCCGCTGCTGAGCGCTGAACTGCAGACATGACTCGACCGTACGTGGATGCGCCCTCGACGTCATCGAGCGCCACGCTGATCTTCGTGCTGGGATCGGCGATGCCGCGGGTAAGCGTGGCCTGCCATTCAGGATCGTTCAGGAGATGGCGGCCACCAATCTTCGCCGCGCGCTCTTCCAGACCAATGGACTTGCCGAGAACAATGTGATCTCCGACTTCCGCCTCCGAGACCGCCTTCAGAGACTGCGTCGTCTCTTCCACGGTCCGGGCCGCGGCGGCGCCTTCCTCCAACGCCCCCACACCCGGCAGCGCACCGAGCAGCTGCGTCGGGTCGCCGGTCGTCGCGAACGCGACCACCGACAGTGCCCGCGACGCACCGAGCGCCGTCGCGCCGATCTCGGCGACGATTCCCGCGTCCGCCACCAACCCGACTCCGGTCGCGGCCAGCGCGACCGCACCTGCCGCCGCCGCGCACGTCGAGGCGCCTCGGCCGAGGCAGTACTTGACCGCGCCCACGACCGCATGAGTAGTCACCTTCGCGGCCGTGGCGATCCCGCGCACGGTCGTCCTGACCGCGGAGGTCACCCCGTGGACGACGGTGCTGCCCAAGGACGCCGTGTCGGAGGCGAGCGTCTTCACGCCGTGGACGAACCGGTTACCGAGGTCGTCCAGGGTCGAGGTCGCGTCCCGGATCCCCGAGCTCGCCAGCGACACCGCCGAGGAGAACGTGTCGCTCGCCGCGTCGTACGTACTCACCGCGAGCGAGCTCACGTCGTGGGTGACGCTGCCGGCGACATCGGCGACGTCGCTCGCGGCGTGCTCGGTCTGGCAGATCGCGTTGTACCAGGAGCAGTGCTTGTGCTTCTTGGGCGGTGTCGTCGCCGCCGGCGGCTCCTCGTAGTACGGCTGGTCCCAGCCGGTGTCGCGGGCATGGATCAGCGAGACCCGGCACGCCTGGTCGCACGGCGGACTCCCACCGCCACCGCCGTCGGCCATCACGTCCGTACGGTGCCCGGTCGGGTCGTCGAAGTTGACCGGGTCGCCGTTGACGTACGAGTACCGGTTCTGCGTCAGCGGGTCGACGCCGACCGCCAACGCCGACGCAGCGGTCGCTCCGGACATCGAGTCCGGGGTGAGGAAGCTGCCCTTGCCCGGGTCGTAGGTACGCGCGCCGTCCTGGTAGTTACCGGTGGACGAGTCCTTGCGGTTCATCCGGTAGAAGACGTCGCTGATAGCCGACCCGCTGTTGCACGACCCGGTGGGGTTCGTGGCAAACGCGCTGGTGTTGCCGTCGGGACCGCCGTAGCCGTCGTAGCGCGCGGTGCACGCGACCAGCCCGGCCGCACCGGTGATCGTGCCGACGCTGTTGGTGCCGTCGTCGAGCAGGTAGTTGTTGGTCGCGACGACTCCGCTCTTCTTCGCGAACAGCGGGTTGCCGGCCGCGTCCAGGACGTACGCCACGTCGGTGCTCGCGGTGTAGTCGTGCTCGTTCGCGATGGAGCTGCTCATCCCGTCGTACGACTCGGCCGTGTCGCTGACGACCGTCCCGGTCGCGCCGCGCTGAGTGACCTGTGCCTGCCGGCCGAGGCCGTCCGTGCTGTAGCTCGCCGTGCTTGCCGGCGCGCAACCGGTCGCGGTCTGCCCGACGACCTGCTGGAGGTCATCGAACCCGTCGTACGTGTATGTGTTGCAGCCGTCGCTGCCGAGTCCGCCGAACGACGCCGAGTAGGTGTACGTCTGCGTGGTGCCGTGGCTCGTCGCGGTCGCGATCGAGTTGTCCGCGCGGTACGTCCACTGCTGCGGGTTCGTCTGGCCGGTGACCCCGTAGTTGGTCCGGTTGCCGCTCGGGTCGTAGGTGATCGTGCGCAGACCGGCCGGGTCGGTGAACCCGCTCAGCCGCGCACCCGGGTCGTAGTCGTACGTGTACGTGATCGGGCTCGCGGCGCTGCCGATCGGCAGCTGGTCGCCACCGGTGCCGAAGAACGACTGCTGCCGGACGCGGTACCGCTCGTCGTACGTGTACGTGTCGCTCGCGAGCGTGGTGCCGGCGGCGTTCGTGACGACGCTGCTGGCGAGCGTGTCGTCGGTGCTCGCGTTGTAGGTGTTGGTGAGCTTGTCGCCGTTCGCGTCGGTCCGGGTGAGCAACTGCCCGATGCTGTTGTAGGTCAGGCCGATGCTCGTCGACGGCGCGTCGAGCCGCGAGTCGTTGACCGCCGTGACGAGCTCCGCGTCGTTGGCGGTCGCGGACGTGGTCGCACCGTCGACGTTGCGCTGCGTGAGAACGCCCGCCGCGTCGTAGCTGTACTGGCTGGTCGACGACGTCTGCGTGCCGGCGTGCTGCGCGCCGAACGTCGCGGTCACGTTGCGCAGCAGCCCGTCGAGGTAGTACTGCGCGGACAAGGTGTTGGTGACGGTCGATCCCGTCGTTCCGCCCAGCGACGACGCCGGCGGCTGGGTGTCGGAGATCGTCAGCGCCTGGCCGGCCGCGTCGTAGGTGTAGTCGACGTGGGTGTTGGCGTCACTCGCGCCCGCCGCACCCCGGCCGAGCTTGGTCTTGAGCTGGTCGTCCGGGTAGTAGGTGTAGCTGATCTTGCCGCCGGTCGTCGCGCCGACGCCGGTCAGGTCGGCCTGCTCGCTCACCTTCCGCGACGCGGTGTCGTAGGTGTACGTCGTGACCCGGTTCTGGTCGCCGGAGCCGTCGACCGCCGTGCCGACGATCGTGGGCTGGGTGAGCGTCGCGACGAGGTTGTCGTCGGTGTAGCTGTACGACGTCGGGATGCCGCGCGGGTTCGAGCCGGCCTGCTTCGCGACGGCGTTCGGGTCGGCGCTCGTCGCCACGTTGCCGTTGGCGTCGTAGCTGTAGGTGCGGGTGTTGGTCGTGTAGGTGCACGTGTTCGCCGGGTCGCTGCCGGCCGCGGCCGGCGACGTGATCGCCTTCGCGAGCCCGTCGACGTAGTACGTCGTGGTCGTCGCGGCCCGCTCGGTGATGGTGGAGCTGGTGCCGCCGCTGGTGCAGGTCACCGTGCGCGGCGCGACGGTGCTGGTCACCTGGCCAGCCGCGTTGTAGGTCAGGTCGGTGATGTGGCTGAGACCGCTCGGGCCGTCCGCGTCCCGCGTCTCGGCGACCGTCCCGTCGTAGTTGTACGTCGTCGTGGTCGTCTGCGACAGAGCGTTGACCGACTGCGTCTGGCGGCCGTCGCCGTCGTACACCGCACGCGTGGTCACCCGCGCGCCGGCCGTCACCGGGCTGGGCGAGCTGACGGTGTCGGTCAGGTTGTCGTCGGTGTAGGTGTACTGCACGTACCGGTTGTCGGACGGGCTGTTCGGGTCGGTGCTCGCCGACGTCGGCATCGTCTGCGTCTTGAGGTTCCCGTCGGCGTAGTACGCGTAGCGCGTGACGCAGACGCCCGTGCTCGAGGCGTACCCGGAAGCCCCGGTGGCGCACTGGCTCGCCTGGGTCGAGTCCCCGTTCGGGTCGGTCACGCTGGCCGTGTCGTAGCGCGGGGTGAACACCGCGGTACGGCGCTGGTCCGAGTCGTACGTGATCCTCGTGACGAACTTCCCGTCGGCGGTCGACGCCGAGCCGACGAAGGCACGCGGGTCCGCCGAGGTGACGACGTTGCCGTCGAGGTCGTACGTCACGCGCGACCGCAGGTTGGTCTGGGCCGCGGCGCTCGAGGGTGCGCCGGTCGCCGGGTTGGCCGCGGCGTTGACCGCCGTCGGGTCGTCCGGCGGGTCGATGCTCGCCACCTGGAGAGCCTTGACCGTGTCGGCGAGCCGGTGGTCCGCGTCGTACGTGTACGCCGTGATCCGCACCGACGTCCCCTGGCCGGCGCTGCCGACGTTGTCGCCGGCCGACCCGGGCTCGATGACGGCGGTCCGGTCCCCCACGGCGTCGTACTGGTACGTCGTGGTGCCGCTGCGCGGCGCGGTGCTGGTGACCCGCTGGTCGAGGGCGTCGAATGTCGCCGTTGCGGTCTTGCCGCGCGCGTCGGTGGTGCTGGTCGGGTTGCCGTCCGGGTCGTAGCCGGCGCTGGTGTTGAGCACGTCCAGCGACGCGTTGGCGCTGGCGTCGTGCTCGCGGTAGGTCTGCCGGTGGCAGAGCCGGCCGGCGTAGTCGTACTCCATCAGCGTCGAGTACTGCGCCGGTGCGCTGACGGTGCCGGCGCAGAAGGCGCCGGTCGCGTTGGCCGCGGTGGTCGTGCAGCTGTTGGCACCGCCCTCGGACTGCTGCCGCGGCGGGCAGGACAGCAGGACGTGACCGTCCGCGTCGTAGACCGACGTCGCCACCAGAGTGGTCGACGCGTCCCGCGGCCGCAGGCTGGTGAGCGGCCGGCCGAGCCCGTCGTACGTGGTGTGGCTGGTGACACCGCTCGGGTCGCGCGAGCCGGTGCCGCGGTCGACGCCGTCGTACGCGCTCTGCGCGTAGCAGGCGACGCGGCCGCTCGGCAGCGACGACGGGTCGCTGTTGGCGTCGGGGTACGAGCCGCCGCTGGGCGTCCCGGACGTCACGTCGCAGCCGACCGGGGTCGGGTGGTTGCTGTCGGAGGCACTACGGGTGAAGTAGCGGCGGTACAGCCGGTTCACCGCGTCGTACCGCAGCGCGGTGACGTTGCCTCTCGGGTCCGTCGAGGTCGCGAGGTTGCCGAACGCGTCGTAGGTGAGAGTGGTGGACGCGCCCGAGGCGGCCTCGGCCGGGAGGGTGCGCGTAACCAGCTCGCCGGAGGTGTCGTAGTCGCTGGTCGTGGTCTTGCCGGCGGGACTGGTGACCGACAGCGGGTGCCCGGCGAGGTCGGTCGTGACCGTGGTCATGTTGCCGAGCGCGTCGCTGCTCGCCGTCCGGTAGCGCCACGGGCTGGTCGCCGATGTCGCGGAGGCCGGGCTGCCGGCGTTCGGCCGGTAGCTGTCGGCGGCGTTGGGCAGGCCGGCGGGCGACGTGCTGCCGGTCCACTCGGTGAGCGCATGGCTGCCCACCGCGGTCCGGTCCCAGGTGTCGATGACATGGCCGGCCCGGTCGTACTGGAAGACGACCGACTTGCCGCACGGGTCCGTCACGGCCTTCAGCCAGCCGCCCGCGGAGATGGCGTTGGACGTCGCGATCGACGTCTCCGCGTCGGTGTCGCTGTCGGCGTAGTAGGTGTAGCGGTACGGCGACGAGCCGGGGTGCGGCGTCGCGGGCGTGGCCGACTCGGGGCAGCTCGCGTCGATGCCGGCGACCTGGTTGGGCGTCAGCATCGCCGACCGCTGCCCGAACTGGTCGTACGTGTAGCGGGTCGTCGTGTCGGGCGTCGTCGAGCCGTGGTAGCTCGGCGTGTCGGTCTCGCAGACCAGTCCGGTGTTGCCGGTCGTGGCGCCGGTCGGCGTCCCGGCAGTCGAGCCGCAGACCGCGGACTGCGTACCGCGGTTCGGCGCCGGGTACGGCGCGGTCCCGTCGGCCGGGTAGTCCACCGTCGAGTGGCTCTCGTACGGCGCCGCGGCGGCCAGCGAGCCGGTGGCGTTGCCCCGCGCGGGCAGGTCGACGATGGGGTCGCTGATCGTGTACAGGGTGACGTCGCCCGGCTGCGGGCGGGTGCCGCTGGTGACGCCGCCGTTGCCGTCCGGGGTGTCGTTCGTCGTCAAGCTGGTTCCGTCGGTCCAGTTGGTCGACCCGGCTACCGGGGTCGCGAACGCGCCGAAGTACTGCATGTGCACGCCGTGCGTCACGTCGACGTACGGCGACGAGCCGCCCGCCGGGCACGAGTCGGCCCAGCCGGCGGTGTACGACGTCCCTTGCGCGCCGGTCACGGCGCTCGAGGTGACCGCGTGCTCGGAGACGCACTGGTGCGAGCCCAGCAGGTCGCCCGCGTCGCCGTACGTGTAGCTGGTCTCGCTGTCCGGCTGCTGGGTGGCGCCAGGGTCGTTCGCCGTGTCCGGCGCGAGCGCGAGGCGTTGCACCCGGCAGAGGTTGTTGTCGAGCGCGCCGTCCGGCTGCTCGCAGGAGCCGACGGAGAACGTCGCCGCCGGCGCGGTGTACGGGTTGGTGGTGTTGGTGGCGCCGTCCCACGCGTAGAGCGTCGTGTGCAGCGCGGTGCTGCTGGTGCCTTCGTCGAGCCGCGCGACCCGGCCGGCGTCGTCGATCTGGCTGTAGGTGGCCACCTCGGTGGACCGGGTGGCGGTCGTCACGGTCGGTGCGTCCGGGTTGTCGTAGCCGAAGTTCGTGACCGTGCCGCGGCGGTCGGTCATCGAGGCGATCGCCGGCGGCGTGGAGATGCCGGGGAACGGCGTCGACGGGCTGCGGTAGGTGAAGCCGGTCGTCTCGTCCGCGTTGTCGTGGCCGGTGCTGCCGCGCTTAGTCACGTCGATGCCGCACAGTTGCACGACGGTGCCGCAGTAGGTGTAGTGCGTGCGGTCGGGCAGGCCCGACGTCGTGGTGAGCGCCATCGGCGCGGCGACGCCGTAGCCGGCCGCGGCGTTCGCGGCGACGTTGGCCGGGTCGTCGCTCGCGACGACGTCGGTGAGCTGCGCGGTCTGCAGCGAGCCGGTGGTGTAGTAGCGCGTCGGGCCGAGGGAGCGCGTGTCACCGGGGTAGGTGCTGGGCCCGTAGACGTCCGTCTCGCCGCTGAAGTAGTAGAACCGCAGCGCCGGGCAGGCCGCGGGGACGCTCGACAGCGTGGTGGGCACGGCGCCGCTCACGAGGCAGGCGCTGTTGTTCGCCGGCAGCACCGCTTGCAGGCTGCCGAGGCTCGGGATCGGCAGGTGGGTCGTGTCGACCGGGGCCGGGACCGATGCAGAGACCGGCGACGCGCCGTACAAATAGCGGAGCTGGTTGCCCGCGCCGTCGAACATCGCGACGAGGTGGCCGTCGGCGGCGTACTCGTAGCGGATCCGGTCCGGCCGCTCGGCGGCGAAGCCGATCAGCTTGCTGTTGGCGTTGGTCAGGCTTCCGCCGCACGTCGCGGTGGTCTCGATGTAGCGCCACAAGGCGAGGTGGACACCGGGCGGTGCCGAGAACGACTCGTCGGCGCAGACCGAGTAGCCGGTCTCGGCCGAAGGCAGCGCCAGCGGCGCCAACCCTGGCACCGTCGCCGAGGCCACGATCCCGCTCGGGCTGAAGACGTGGCGGGTGCCGTCGCGGTCGATCATCGTGACGTCGAAGGGATGCTCGATCGACTCGAAGCTCGGCACGTAGAGCGCGTCCGGAGAGAGCGCGTCGGTCGCGATGGCGTCGGTCTGGCCGACGTTCAGCCGCCAGCCGGTGCCGAGCGCGCCCGGCAGCGTCGCGATGGTGTTCTCCTGCGAGTTGTACGTACGGCGGACGATCAGGCCGAGCCGGCCGTGCGCCTGGACCGGCAGGCCGTCGGTCGCGGTCACGACGAGGTTGCCGTCGGCGACGTTGACGTGCGCGTCGGAGTCGGGCCCCACCGGTGTGTTGACGGTCGACCACCACGACTCGAGGCCGAGGTAGCTGCTGCACGCCGTCAGCGTCAACGGCGTCGTCGACGTCGGCGAGAGCACGCCGTCGGGCCACGCCGTCGACGCGGTGTTGGTGAACTGCGCGCAGCCGAGGCCGCCCGACGCGGGCAGCTCGACGGCGTACGTCAGGGTGACGGTCTTACCGGCCGGGATGTCCTGGTCGAACTCGAGGTGGTACGGGTCGACCGAGTTGTTGAGCGAGCATCCAATCACCACGGCGCACGTCCCCGGGGACGTCACGGCGGTGCCGCCGACCATGATGTCGTTGGCGTCGAGGTTGGCGCCGATCACGCCCGGGATGTCGTCCGAGAGCTGGAGCCCGTGCATCGTGCCGACGGTCTCGGGGTTGGTGAAGGTGACGGTGAACGTCGGCGCCTGGCCCGCGTCGTAGATCGGCTGGGGGACGCCGGCATCGCTCGCGACCTTCGCGACGGTGACCGGGCCGTGCGGCTGCACCGAGGCCAGTCCGGTGCCGGCGAGCGGGCTGGTGAAGTTGCTGCCGTTGATCGCGGCGACCGCGAAGCAGTAGCTGTTGCCGTTCGTGACGTTCGGGCTCGACACGGTGTACGACGTCGTCGTGATGCCGGTGTAGGTCTTGCTCGCGCCGCTCGCGGACGGTGTCGCCGGGCACGTCGCGGGGTCGGACGACGTGTACTGGTAGACGGTGTAGCTCGTGATCCCGGTGCCGCCGTCGTCGGCGGGCGGCGACCAGCTCACCTGCACCTGGCTGTCGCCGGGCTGCGCGGTCACGTTGACCGGCGCGCTCGGCGGGCCGCCCTGCTTGATCGTGAACGTGTAGTAGCCGGACGACGGGATGTACGCGCTCGTCAGCCCGGAGCTCGTGACCGAGCGGACCTTCCACTGGTAGGTGTGCAGGTTGGTCAGCGTCGGCGTCTTGTAGCTCGACGTGCCCGACTTGGTCGTGGACGTCGTCGTGAAGGTGCTGCCGTTCGAGCCCGAGGTGATCGTGGTCCCGGCGGTCTGGTCGAGCAGCACGAACTGGCCGTGCACGGCGACGCCCGCGTCGGGGTCGGAGACGCTGGCCGACAGCGTCGGGGTGAGGCTGCCGATGGTCGCGGCGTTGGCCGGCGACGGCGAGGTCGGTGTGCCGGGATAGCTCTCGTACGTGACCGAGAACGTCGCACCGCTGCCGAGGAACTTCTTCCAGTACAGGTCGCTCGTGTAGCTGCCGGCGCGGAGCGTGACGTACGAGCTCGTCGTGTGGTTGGTGGCGATCGTCTGCGCGTAGCTGGTCATCGCGCTGCTGGTGAAGCTGACGTCGTTCTCCGCGCAGCTCGTCGGGCTCCAGCCGTAGGCGACGGTCGCGGACCCGAGCAGGGTCGAGGTATTCGGCTGGTTCGCGTAGTCGAGGGTGCTGGAGAAGGCGGCGGACGTCGAGTAGAGGCTCACCGACTCCTTCGTGCACGAGTACGACCAGTACTCGTGGAACTTCATCGAGGTCGCCGTGACGTGCTTCCCGGAGATCGCGCTGGTCGGGAAGATGTAGTACGCGTTGAACTTGTCGCTGCCGCTGTCGAACGTTCCGGTCTTGGTGATGCCGGTGTAGGTGTGGCCGTTCTGGACGTCGCTCGTGGTGTTGTTCCAGTGCGTCGTCGTCGGGTACTGGCTCTCGGTGAAGTCGTACGCCGTACGGGTCAGTACCGTGTTGGGGTCGATCACGACCGGGTAGGTCACGGCCGGGTTCGAGAAGAAGCTGGCCGGCGGCCGGACGGTCAGCACCGCGCCGGTCGCGCCGCGCATCTCGATCTGGCTGGGCACGGTCGCCGTGTGCGTCGGCTCGCCGCTGTGCGGGTCGATCGCGCTGTCCGACATCGACGGCGTCGAGCTGTCGACGGTCACGTCGCCGGAACGGTTGGCGAACGCGAGGTCGCCGGCGCTGTCCCGCTTGACGCTCAGGTCGCGCGCCTGGATCGGCAGGCTGAAGACGAGCGGGTGCGTGGGCCGTTCCTTCACGACCAGGCCGATGTCGAAGCCGCCGGACCCGTCGGTGACGGTCAGGTCGATGCCGGGCTCGACGTTCGCGTACGTCGCGGTCGGGCCGGACAGCGTCGGCGCCGGCAGCGACCGGACCCAGTTGACGGTGATGGTCCCGTCGCCGGTGCCGAGACTGGCGAGCTGGCTGTTGCCGCCGGCCGAGAACCGCACCGCCGTGTCCGAGGCCACCGGGTAGACCGCGAGCCCGTCGGACGTCAGCGTGTAGTCGATGTCGGCCCAGCTGTTGCCGGTGCGGACGCGCACCGGGCTGGAGTACGACAGCAGCGTCGTCGTACCGTCCGGGTTCGACAGCGTGGACGACTGGGTCGTGCGCTCTTCGGTGACCTCCACCGGCTGGCCGCTGGAGACCGACAGCAGGCTGGCCGCCTGGGCGGTCGATGCGATCAGCTTCGTCGGGTGCGCCAGCGGGTTGCGCGCCTTCGCGACGGTCGGGCCGTGCAGCTGCTTCGCCCGCGCAACGCCGCCCCTGGCCGAGGCCGGGCCCTTCATCGCGGGCAGCGGCGCCCGGCGCGCGACGTGCTTCGGCTTCGGCAGGTGCGCGGCCGCGGGGTCGGGCTTCGGCAGCTGCGCGGCGGCGACACCTCCGCTGGCGATCAGCGACAGCGTGATACCGACCACGACGCATACCCGGCCACGATGGCGCCGGCGCCGTACGGACTCGCGCTTTGCCGTCGACGAATAGACCCCAGCGGACATGAACCCCACCCCGTTCCGACGCGGATACCGAAGCCCGTCCCGGGGCCCGCCGGCCGCGTCCAGTTCCGCGGGACAGTAGACCTCCCGCCAGCCCGGCCGCAATCCTTTTCGCGAAATCGATTACCTGCTGGCCGGAATCTTTTGTCAACGGCTGTTGCGCGCGCCGCTTGCCTATGCGCGGCCTCCCCACCGGGCGACCGGGCAGCGGGGCCGGCAATGCCCATTGCGGGTAGGAACGCATAGCCTGCGTCTCGTCCGGTCCGGCCACCAGCGGGGGTGACATGGCGTTCATCCGTCCGGCCACCGTGACCGACGCGCCCGGAATCGCCGTCGTTCATGTCGAGTCGTGGCGGGCTGCCTATCGCGGGCTACTCCCGCAAGTGGTCCTCGACGGCCTCTCCGTCGACCGGCGCGCCACGTCGTGGCGCGACAGCATCGGCGCGGGCGACGGTCATACGTTGGTCGCGGTCGACGAGCCGAGCGGGCGGGTCTGTGGCTTCGTCAACGTTGGACCGAGCCGCGACCCCGACGCCGCCAACAGCGACACCACGAGCAGCATCGGCGAGCTGCGCGCGATCTACCTGCTGCCGGACGCGTGGGGCACCGGCACCGGCCGGCGGCTGCACGACGCCGCGCTGGAGCTGCTCCGGCCCGACTTCGCCGAGGCGACCCTCTGGGTGCTCGACACGAACGTCCGCGCCCGCGCGTTCTACGAACGGATGGGGTGGTACGACGACGGGGTGACGAAGAACGACGACCGCGGCGGGGTCGTGCTGTCCGAGATCCGCTACCGCCGCGCGCTGCCGTGACCCGGAACGGCCTCCCGCCCGACCGCTCGGTGGCGCTCGCCGCAGTAGCATCGCTCGCCGCGGTCGTCGCGATGATGGCGACCGCTTGCTCCACCGGCCCGGTCGGCCAGCGGGGCTCGCTCACCGCATCGGACGTGGGCCCGGGCTGGGTGCTCACCGCCGTCAATCGGGGACCCCGCTTCGACCAAGAGTGTGAGTCGCGTGCGTTCGACGGATCGCTGCCGTCGCGCATCACCCCGGAGCGGACTGTCGAAACGGAGTACGTCCGGAACCCGCACCGCTCCGCCAACGGTGACAGCAGCAGGTCCGTCTACGTCCTCGAGTTCGTGATGCAGTTCGCCGACGTCGCGGCGGCGAACCGGGCCCTCCAGCGGTACAAGGACGTCGCCACTCAATGCACGGTCGGAGGCGACCTCACCAGGCCCAACGGCGACCAGCACATCGTCGACGACACCAGCACCAACGTGCTGACGAACCGCACCTCGGACGACGTGCTCCTGCCCGCCGGTACCAAGGGTGCGAAGGTCAGCGTGTGGGCGGACTTCGTCGTCGTCGACGACCGCGCCATCTGGCTGGTCGCGCAGAACACCGGCACCGTGCAAGACATGCGGGCGCTCGCGGCGAAAGCCGCGGCCCGGCTGGCCGGGCTTACGGGCCGGTCGCCGCGAGCTGGTCCGGACCCGGCGAGCTCGCGGCCGGGGTGACAGTCGGCGTCGCGGTGACCGTGCGCAGGTTGTCATCGCCGCCGTACGGGATGAGGTGGCCGAGCCCTCGCGGCGGGCGCGACGGCCGGAACTCTTCCGGGCTGTCGTCGGTGCGCGCCTGCAGGTGGTCGCGGAGGGCGGACTCGAGGCCGCCGAGGAGCTCGTTGGTCCGCCGCTGGGCCGCGAGCAGCTCGTCGAGCCGCGTGCAGATCTCCACGAACACGGTCGCTGCTTGGTCGGCATCCATCGTCGGCCTCCCCCTGGTCGGGCGCCCGTCGTCGCGGGCGGTCGTGCCACGTGGACCTTCCCGCCCGCATGCGCGTTCAATCTCACGGTACGCCGCATTCGCGGCTTTAGCCTGAGACCACCCGTCCGGCGTAACCTCCGGTGCGAACCCCGACCGGGAGGAGCCCGACGATGGCTCGTACGGCCAGCAAGAAGACGACCACCCGCCCGCGCAAGAAGGCGGCTGCGGCCGCGCGCCGTACGACGCGGAAGGCCGCACCCGCACGCGCACCGCGAGCGACCGGTACGGCGACCGCGGCCGCGAGCACGACGCAGGGCGGTGTCGCCGATCTCGCCGGCGGTATGCGCAGCCTGCTCGGCTCGATCGAGAGCGAGGTCCGCGCGGTCAGTGCGCTAAGCGAGCAGATCGACACCCTCGTGGCCGAGCTCAACGCGCGTCGCGACGAGCAGGCGACGCGGCTGCTCGCGCTCGACGCGCTGCAGGCATCGGTGACCGACGCGGGCCTGAGCTCGTTCCTCGACAAGGCGATCCGACCGCGCCGTACCCGGGTGCCCGAGGTGATCCCGGACCGCTTGTCCGGATAAGCACCGCAAGCAGCACCCTGACCTCGCGGATAAACGTGACAAAGCCCGTCCGGCGCGGGACCCTTTCGATGCCACTGTTCGTCACGTCCGGGAGACAGCGCAGGCATGGAGACCGCGAAGGTGCTCGTCGTCGAAGACGTGCCGGAGCTGTCCCGGCTGCTCGAGATCACGTTCGAGCTCGACGGGCGGTTCATTCCCGTCGGTACGGCGACCAGCGGCGGTCAGGCCCTCGACCTCGCGGCGCGCGAGCGCCCGGATGCGGTCGTCCTCGACCTGTCGATCGACGGCGTCGACGGCATCGGCGTACTGCCTTCGCTGCGCGCGGTGCTGCCGGCGGCGCGCATCATCGTCTTCACCGGCCACGACGACCAGCGGCTGCGCGACCAGGCGATGGACGCCGGCGCGTCCGCGTGGGTGCTCAAGGGCGGCGACCTGACCGGCTTGCTCGACGAGCTCGGCGCCACCCTCAACGACGTGACGTCGTAACGACGCCCGCTCGGTCAGCCCGCTAGTACGACGCCGACTCCGGGTCGCCGCCGCCGCCCGAGCCGCCGTACTCGGTGACCTCGTTCATGATGCCGACCGCGGCGCCGAAGACCGAGCCGACCACGACGATGCCGACGCCGACCCAGAAGATCGGCCAGTTCCAGTAGATGATCGCCACGCCGCCGACGATGAAGCCGATGACGATGACGGTCGCGGCGAACCACGACTTCATCGAGGCGCCGTGACCGCCGCCCGCTCCCGAGTTCGAACTCACGGCCGGCATCCTCTCAGACCGCCTGCTCGGTGCGCTCGGTCGACTCGTCCTCCCGGCGCGCGCGCGACGTCGCCGCCAGCGGCCACAGCCGGTCGATCTCGGCGTTGAGCTCCGCGCCGAGCAGGATCGCGAGCGCGGTGAGGTAGAGGAAGAACAGTACGGCGACCGGCGCGGAGAGCGGCCCGTACGTCGCGGTCGACCGGAACGCCCACTCCAGCCACAGCCGGAGCAGGAACGAGCCGACGACCCACAGCGTGATGCCGAGCATCGCGCCCGGCAGCGCGCGCCGCCACGGCGTCCGCACCGGCACGGCGAGGTGGTACAGCGTCGTCAGCAGCGCCAGCGAGATGACCACGACGACCGGCCAGTAGCCGACCAGCGTGACCCAGTGCACGACGTTCTGCCAGTTCTTCGGCGCGAGCTTGGTGATCAGCGACGGGCCGAGGACGAGCAGCGGCAGCAAAACGATGCCGACGAAGACGAAACCGATGTAGAGCCGCAGCGCCAGCAGCCGGCTCGACACCGCACCGCGCATGTGCCGCAGGCCGTAAGCGATCGTGATCGTGTTGACAAACGTCGCCATCGCCGACGAGCCGGTCCACAGCGACAGCACGAAGCCGATCGACACGACGTCGGCCCGGCCGTTGTGCAGGATCCGGTCGAGCGCCGGGCGGACGGTCGAGTCGACCGCGCTCGGCACCACGACGTGCTTGAGGCCGCGCACGATCGCGTCTTCGAGGCTGCGGATGTCCTCGGGGCCGAGGTGGCCGCTGAAGTAACCGATCACGCCGAGCACACCGAGCAGGAACGACGGCAGCGACAGCAGCTGCCAGAACCCGGCCTCGGCGGCCAGCCCGAGCACCCGGTCGTTCCAGGCGCGCGAGACCGTGCTGCGGACGAGGCTCCACGTCACCCGCAACTTGCCGCCGGCCGGGCGGTCGATCACCCGGTCGGCGTCGCCCGTCGCGGTCACCACATGGCAACGGTACGGGGTACTTTGCCGGGCACCTCTGCGACACTGCGACACATGACAGTGCAAGACACCCCGGGCACGCACCTCGTCACCAACCAGCCGCCGCCGCTGACCGGTTACGACGTGTTCGGCAGCGACCCCGCGCTGGTCGAAGGGGTACGGCGGCACGACGCGGCATGGGCGGTCGACGCACTCACCTCGCTGGGCGAGCGGGCCGGCACCGACGAGGCGCAGGAGTGGGGCCGGCTCGCCAACGACAACCCGCCGAAGCTTCGCACCCTCGACCGCTACGGCAACCGGGTCGACGAGGTCGAGTTCCACCCGTCGTGGCACCGGCTCATGGAGGTCGCGGTCGGCGCCGGCCTGCACGCCTCGCCGTGGGTCGACCCGCGACCCGGCGCGCACGTCGCCCGCGCCGCCGGGTTCTCGGTGTGGTCGCAGGTCGAGGGCGGCCACGGCTGCCCGATCTCGATGACGCACGCCGCGGTCCCCGCGCTGCGGGCCGACAAAGCGCTGTACGACGAGTGGGTGCCGCGGCTGACGTCGTACGTCTACGACTTCGGGCTGCGGCCGCCGGCGTCGAAGCAGGGCTGCCTCGCCGGGATGGGCATGACCGAGAAGCAGGGTGGCTCGGACGTGCGCACCAACACGACCGTCGCCCGGCCCTCGGGCGACCATTACCTGCTGACCGGGCACAAGTGGTTCACGTCCGCGCCGATGTGCGACGTGTTCCTCGTTCTCGCGCAGGCACCCGAGGGCCTGACCTGCTTCGTGCTGCCGCGGGTGCTGCCGGACGGGACCCGCAACCCGTTCCGGATCCAGCGGCTGAAGGACAAGCTCGGCAACCGGTCCAACGCGTCGAGCGAGCCGGAGTTTCTTGACACCGTGGCGTGGCGGCTCGGCGACGAGGGCCGCGGCGTGCGCACGATCATCGAGATGGTGATGATGACGCGGCTCGACTGCGTCATCGGGTCGACCGCGCTGATGCGCGCGTGCGTCTCGCAGGCGACGCACCACGCGCGGCACCGGCAGGCGTTCGGCGACTACCTCGTCGACAAGCCGTTGATGCGCAACGTGCTCGCCGACCTCGCACTCGAGTCGGAGGCCGCGACCGCGCTGATGGTGCGGCTCGCGGCGGCCGTCGATGCCGAGGAAGCCGCGTTCAAGCGGATCGCGCTCGCGGTCGGCAAGTACTGGGTCTCCAAGCGCGGCCCATCGGTCGCGGCCGAGGCGCTGGAGTGCCTGGGCGGCAACGGGTACGTCGAGGACTTCCCGATGGCGCGGCTCTACCGCGAGGCGCCGCTGAACTCGATCTGGGAGGGCTCCGGCAACGTCAACGCGCTCGACGTACTGCGCGCGCTGGGCCGGGAGCCGTCGGCCTGGGAGGCGTTCCGCGCGGAGGTCGCGCTCGCCCGCGGCGCCGACCGGCGGCTGGACGCGTCGTACGACGCACTGGAGCAGGCGGTCGCCGACCCGTCCGACATCGAGGTGCGCGCACGGCGCCTCGTCGAGCAGATGGCGCTCGTGCTGCAAGGCTCGCTGCTCGTGCGGTTCGCGCCGCCGGAGGTCGCGGACGCGTTCTGCGCGTCGCGGCTCGGCGGCGACTGGGGCACCGCGTTCGGCACCCTCCCGCCGTCGGTCGACACCCGCGCGATCGTCGAGCGGGCAACCCCGAAGGTCGGCTAGCCCGACTTGTCAGCGCGTGGCGGGGCTATAGCCCCGGGTGGCGCTGACAACTCGGAAGCGGTTGCGCCGCGGTCGTATCCGGGCGACGATCAGCCGATGAGCGTCGAGGGACCGCTGGATCCGTTCGTCACGGCGGACGTGACCGACGCGCAGCTTGCATTCCTCGCGGTCCGGCCCATGTTGATACGACGGTCCCGGCCATGGTGGCTCGCGCTGTTCCGCATTCTCGAAGCCGGCGGAAACTCGACGTACGTCTCCGACCGCGGCATGGCGAAGGTGCCGAACGGCGGCGTCATGGCGAAACGCTCGATCACCTCGGAGATCCGCGGCGACCGCATGGCCGATCTCGTCGTCGCGTGCGACATCGTCGCGGAGTCGCTGACGGCGGACGAGCGCACGGTGTTGCGGCTCACCGGCGCGGTGCCCGAAGGGTTCCTGCCGGCCGTGCTGGCCGAGGCCGAGACCCTGAAGGCCGAGCGGCGCCGCAACCGCCGCGCCGGCGCCACCTGACCTTTGACGACTACCGCCTGACCCTGCCGACTACATGTGCGGTTGCGCGCTCGACAGGTCGGGCTGGCTCGGCCACATCGTGTCGGAGCCGGCGGGAAGCGCGAGGTCGTTCGCGAACGCCGCGCACCGGTTGTACGTCGACCAGTACTTCTGCGCGTCGCCCGCGAGCACGTCGCCGGCACCGCGCAGCAGGTCGCACGTGAGCCGCTCGCCGAACGTGTGCGACACGTTGAAGAAGTAGTTGTCGTTGCCGATCGGATCCGGGCTGATCTGCGTCGGGTCCGAGCTGGACGAGATGTTGCACGCGCCGGACACGAGCGACGCGGTCGCCGGGCACGGGTAGGCCTCCAGCGGCGCGATGATGTAGCCGAGGAAGTCGCCCGCCGTGCCGAGGCTCATGTACCCGCGCATGCCGGTGACGGTGTCGCGGACCTTCTGCACGATCTGCGGGTACATCTCCCCCGGCCCGCCGGACAGCAGCACGTCGCCGATCCGGCCGCTGAAGTACGTGGTGCCCATGACGTTGCCGGTGAACCACGGCGTGTTGGCGGCCCGGCCGGCCTCCGCGCCGATCGCCTTGCCGCCGTAGATCGAGCCGAGCAACACCGGGTTGGTCGCGGCGTCGGTCAGCAGGTAGCTGTTGAGCGCGACCTGCGGCGCCCCGAGGAACGGCTTCGCGACCGCGAGCGCTTCCTTGACCTTCGTCACGACCCGGTCGGCGTACGAGTCGAGCTTGCACAGCGCGACCGTCGGGTTCGAGTCGTCGCCGCCGAGGCCCGGGCAGTCGGCCCGCTCCGGCTGGGTGCGGCCGAGGGTGCCGACCTGGTCCATGCCGAAGCCGCCGAACGTCGACTCGAGCTTGTCGTTCAGCCGCCCGACGTAGTCGCCGGTGACCTTCGTGTTGCTCGAGCCGAGCACCGTCGGGTGCGCGGAGAAGTTGACGTACGTGTCGAGCACCGTCCCGGTGTGCGGGTCGCGCGCCTGCAGCACGCGCACCTCGTCGTCCATCACCTGGTTGTTGGGGTCGTCGCTGAACTGGTTGTGGATCAGCCAGTCGCCGTCGGTGGGCGTGTACGCCGCCTCGCCGGCCACGCCACCGTGCACCGCGCCGTACGTCAGCACCGCCGGGCGCAGCCGCAGCCACGCGTCGACGATCGCCTGCACGGTGCGGTCGTGCACGAGCTGGAGGTACGACGTCGGTACGCCGCCCCAGACGCCGACCGTGTCGGGACCGCCGTGCGAGTGGTCCGAGTCGACCAGGATCTGCGACGCGGTCGGGACCGGCCCGCGGAAGTGGTGCGCGGCCGCGAGGCTGGCGATCTCGGCCGACGCGTCCTTGCGGATGTCGGTGATCCCGAACGGCCCGAGCTTGTACGCCGCGAAGTAGCCCTGCGTCTCGATCTGCGCCAACACGATGGTGTGGTTGAAGTCGCTCACCGCGAGCGCGCGGCTGTGCGCGCCGTCGCCGAGGACGCCGTCGGCGGCACGGCCGGACGTCGACGGGAGCTGCACCGCGTTGCCGGCCTTGAAGTCGGAGAAGCCGTAGCCGCCGAGGTAGAAGTCGTGGTTGGCGAGCATCGCCGGCGTCGGGTTGATGTCCGCGACGCCGCCGCCGACGAGGTAGACCGCGCCGCGCACGCCGTGACCGCCGTCCTGGCTCTCGGCCACCGCGACCGGGATGACGGAGGCCGCGAGAGCGGCAACGGCGAGCAGGACCACGGGACGGCGCACGAGCATCTCCTTGGGGCGGGATCACACACTCCTTCCCTGTGCAACGAGCGGATCCCTGCAAGGGTTATGCCGAACCCGAGGCCGGAGTTTCGTGATCCGTCACCAATGCGGGCGGGCCACCTTGTTCGTTGAGCCGCAGGTAACCACCCGGCTGCCGCCGAACGGAGCAGGTATGAAGCGCGTCGTCGTCGCCACCGCGGCCCTGTCGGTCCTCGCCGCCGGGGGCGGCCTCGTCGCGCTCGCGCAAAGCCCGACGCAGAGCCCGACCTCCGGCTGGACCGGCCTGCGCGCGGGCGTCGCGGTCGTCGACGCGAGCTGGCACGTCGGGGCGGGCGCCGGCCAGTACGCCTCCACCAACGACCCGTCCAACATCAACAACGAGTGGGACCCGAACGTCCAGCACGTCAAGCAGGCGTCGTCGTACGGCGTGGCGTCGCGGCTCCAGATCCGCGCGATCGTCGCGCAGGACGGCAACGGCGACGCGCCGGTCGCGCTGGTGAAGATCGACAACTACCTCGCGCAGGACATGCTCCAGCGCCGGATCGCGCAGATCCTGAGCGCCGACGGCAACCCGGTCACCTACGACCACCTGCTCGTGTCGGCGACGCACGACCACAACTCGCCGTACTACTCCTCCCCCGCCGCCGGCGTCTGGCTGTTCCAGGACGCGGCGGACTTGCGGATGTTCGAGTACCAGGCCCGGCAGGCCGCGACCGCGATCGAGCAGGCCACCGCGCGCATGGTGCCGGCGCAGGTCGGCGCGACCACGGTCAACTTCCCGTGGATGCAGGGCAACATCGCCGGCGCCGAGGTCAACGAGGACGGCTCGCCGACCGGCTACCCGTTGCAGGACAACGACCACGGCCTCGTCGTCATGCGCTTCGACGACATGAGCGACCGCAGCCACCCGAAGCCGCTCGCGACCTGGGTCAACTACGCGGAGCACGGCGAGTCGCTCGACGACTACGACATGTTCTCGGCCGACTGGCTGGCGCCGTTCCAGCGCTACGTCGACCGGATGACCGGCGTGCCGGTCGTGTTCAGCCAGGGCGGCGTCGGCTCGGCCGAGGGGCCGTACGACCACTCGTACGCCAACCGCGGCGGCGGCGCGCCGGTGCTCGCCGACGCGGGCGACCCCGTGCACGCGGTCTGGGCGCACATGGGGTACGCGCAGGTCGAGCGCGGTGCGCACCTGCTCGCCGAGCAGGTCGTGACGGCGTGGAGCGCGATCGGCCGCGGCGACCCGTCGGTGCAGTCGCCGTCGGCGAGCAACGTGCCCGTGCTGATGCTCACCCACTTCGTCGCCGGCCCGCTGTCGCACCCGTACCCCTCCGTGGGCAACTGCCGCACCGGCCCGACCGACGCGGGCGACCCCGGCGTGCCGGCCGCCGGCCTGCCGGACTGCGAGCGGTCGAGCGACGCGTTCGGCCAGACGCTGCCGTTCAGCCCCGGCCTGCTGAAGACGTTGAAGGCGGCCGGTGTCCCGGTGCCGGACAACTACGACGCGACGTCGTTCGGCACCGTCGAGGAGAACGCGCGGATCAAGCTGCAGGCCGTGCGGATCGGCGACATCCTGCTCGCGTCGTGCTCGTGCGAGGCGCAGGCCGACCTCATCCGCAACCTCGAGAGCCGGACCGACCGCAGCGTCGGCGACCAGTGGTACGGCTTCGACTACGCCAACCAGGCGCACGTCGACGAGGCCTGGCCGGTCGGCTACGACCAGGGCCAGCCGGCGACCGAGGTGCGCGCCTGCTTCGCCGTCGACGCGACGGGGTCGTCGTACTCCTGCCCGGACCCGCGCGACTACCTCGGCCAGCGGCGCCTCACCGTGACGAAGGCGGCGTTCGACCACATGGAGGCCGAGGTCAACAACGACGCGGCCGGCTGGAACGACCCGTCGTACGCCGCGCAGGCCGGCTCGGAGCCGAGCGACATCACCCAGATCAAGGGCAACTTCACCCACACCGAGCTCGGCGCCGGCGCCTTCGCGGCCTGCCGCGGCTACGCCGTCAGCGTCGGCCTCGGGCACACCGGCGACTACGACGGCTACACGGTGTCCTACCGCGAGTACATGTCCCGCGACGCCTACCGCAAGGCGCTGACGACGTACGGGCCGCACACCGCCGACTACATGAACACCAACCTGCTGTCGATGGCGGCCAACCTGAAGTGCGGCGCGCCGCTGCTTGCCCAGCCGACCGACCCGATCGCGACCGCGGACGAGGAGCGCCAGCAGGCCGAGGCGACGCTGCTCGGCCAGGTGTCGTCGGCGTACTACGACGCGTGGACCGCGCAGATCCCGGACAGCGCCGGCCCGGCCGCGGCGGAGACGCAGCCGGCGGCGCAGGTGCAGCGGTTCGACGACGCGACGTTCACGTGGACCGGCGGCGACAACTGGACCGACAACCCGACCGCGCGGGTCGAGCGGCAGGCGGCCGACGGGAGCTGGCAGCCGTACGCCGACCAGAGCGGCGAGGTGGTCGTGAGCCTCGGGACGCCGCGCAGCTTCGTCACCTCGACGCCGGACTACCGCACCGGCAAGCAGGCGTGGCACTGGACCGCGTCGTTCGAGGTCTTCGACGCCAGCCCGCGGGTCGACCAGGTCGGCGGCCAGGTCGCGGACGGCGTCTACCGGTTCGTCGTCGACGGCTCGATCCACACCGGCGGCGCCGTCGCGCCGTACCACCTGGCCTCGGCGCCGTTCACGGTCGTGCCGTGGACCGGCATCACCGCCCGCGACCTCACCGTCAGCGGCAACCAGGCGTCGTTCGTGGTCGACCCGATCCGCTACCCGCGGCTGCCCGCGCACCACTCGCAGCTCAGGTTCTACGCCGACGACCAGGGCGGGCTGGTCGACGCCGCCGGCAACTACGTCTACAGCGTGGTCTGCAAGCGCTGCACGGTCCGGCCGTGGGCGACGGTGGGAACGGTGGCGAGCGCGGTCGTGCTGATCACGTCCGTCGACGGCCACCAGCGGCAGGTGCCGGCGAGGTACGACGCCGCGAGCGGTCGCTGGGTCGCGAGCGTCGACCGGCGGCCCGGCGACATCGTCAGTGTCCCCGCGGGAGGAATCCGCGACGGGTACGGCGAAACCAACGGACAACCGCTGACCGCCGCGTCCTGACCCACGGGGTGCCCTGCCTACTGGTGGGGGGCGGCAGCGCTGTTGAGAGGGAGCTAAGCGTGCGCGCGACCCGACCGCTGCTACTCGCCACTGCCGCGCTCGCCGGACTGACCGCGGCCCTGCTCCCGACGACGGCCGGCGCCAAGGGCGGCCCGGTCGTCATCCGCGACGTTCGCGCCTCGGTGGCGGACATCCCGCTACACGGGGTGAGCTACCCGGTCGACGGCAACCACCCGCAGCCGGACACGCAGATCGAGCCGTCGATCGCGGTCAACCCGGCCAACCCCAACAACGCGGTCGCGTCGTTCCAGGAAGACCGCGTCGACGCCGGCGGCGACGCGGGCAACGGCTGGGCCACGACGACCGACGGCGGCAAGACCTGGCACCACGGCTACCTGCCCGGGCTGACCCGCTACACCGGCGGCCCGTTCGACCGCGCGTCCGACGCGGTGGTCACGTTCGGCGCCGACCCGGCGCAGAAGGGCCACTACCTCGTCTACGCCAACAGCCTCGTCTTCAACGACGGCAGCGGCCCCACCGGCGACACGAGCAAGAGCGGCATGGCGATCAACGTCTCCCGCGACAACGGACTGCACTGGACCAAGGCGGTCATCCTCGAGCAGGACGGCCTCGAAGGCCTCAACGACAAGAACTGGATCGTCGCCGACAACGGCACCGGCACCGGGCACAAGACCGGCCGCGTCTACGTCGTATGGGACCGGATCACGCCGATGGTCTACACCTACTGCGACGCCGGCTGCGACAAGCTCTCCAACTGGGCCGACGCCACGACCGGCAACAACACGTTCTACGTCTACAACGCGCAGCCGGGCATCGGCTCGTACCCGCTCGTCCTTCCGGACGGGACGCTCGCGGTCATCTTCCAGGGCGACTTCGGCGGCCCGCCCGGCGTGCAGAACCCGCCGTCGACGGAGAACCCCGCCGACGTCGCGGTCGGCGGCTCGCAGCTCCAGATCGCGCTCGCGCCGGCGGCCGGCGCGGTCCCGTGGCCGGCGCCGCTGACGTTCACCCCGGTCTCGACCGGCATCTCGGCCAACAACGACAACGGGATCGCGGAGCAGCGCGCGGGCAGCCTGCCGGCCGCGGCCGTCGACCACCAGACCGGCGAGATGGTCGTCGCGTGGGAGGACGGCCGGCTGCGCAAGGACGGGCTGAACGACCTGTTCTTCTCGACGTCGAAGAACGGCGTCACCTGGTCGCCGCCGCGGCGGGTCAACAAGGACGCCGAGAACAGCCACATCGACCACTGGAACGCCATGGTCGACATCGCGAACGGCGTCATCAGCATCGGCTACCAGCAGCGGGTGGAGACCAAAGGTGCGCCGTCGCTGCGGTCGGCGAGCGGGCTGTCGCCGTACGTCGACACGTACTTCCAGCAGTCGAACGACGACGGCGCGAGCTGGACGAACCCGGTGCGGGTCAACACGGTGCGGTCGGATGTCGGTTATGCGGCATTCAGCCGTGGCGGCGCCTTCCTCGGCGACTACAACCAACTCGCCTTCGCCTCGAACGGGCGGGTCTACCTGGTGCACAACGTCGCCATGCCGAAGTACCGCGGCGAGCCGTGCAACTGCAGCTTCAAGCAGGGCAACGGGCACCAGCACCAGTACACGTACGTCGCCGTCATCCAGCCGGCGAAGCGCTAGAGCCCCTCGGTGGGTCAACTCCGGGCGCGCACGCGCCGAAGAGAACACATGCCCAGTGACGTCGTCGACGCCGCGGTTGCCGCGCGGCCTCGGCTGCGGGCGATCCTGCGCCACCTGGGCCTGAGCCTGCTCTGGGCGAACGTCGTACCGGCTGCGCTGTTCTACCTCTGCTTCGCCGCGGGCAACGTCTGGGCCGCGCTGATCGCCGCGCTGGTGTGGTGCTACGGCGCGATGGCGTGGCGGCTGTCGACCCGGCGCCGTACCTCCGGCCTGCTCTGGCTGACCGCGATCGGCTTGACAGTGAAGACCGCGCTGTCGGTCGCGACCGGGAGCACGTTCCTCTACTTCGTCCAGCCGGCGGTGAACGACAGCGCCGTCGCGCTGATGTTCCTCGCGTCGCTGGCGACCGCGCGGCCGGTCGTGGCCCGGCTGGCCGGCGACTTCTACCCGATGACCGAAGACGTCGCGCTGCGGCCGCGGATCCAGCGGCTGTTCTGGCGGCTGACGTTGCTGTGGGCGTTCGTGTGCCTCGTCAAGGCGGCCGCGACGCTGTGGCTGCTCGAGTCGGTGCCGCTGTCGACGTTCGTCGCGGTGAAGAGTGTGCTGACGCCGGGCATCGCGTGCCTGGGCGTGGCCGCGACGATCGCGATCGCGTTCCGGGTAGCCCGGCACGAAGGCCTGCTGCACGCCCCCGCGTAGGTCGCTTTCTCCCGTCCGTCCCTCCCCGTCGAGTGCGACGTAACTCGTCTTTTCAGCGCCTCAGAAGACGAGCTTCGTCGCACTCAACGGGTCGGCGGGGCGGTGAGGCCGAAAGCGGCGCGCATGTCGCCGGCGGTGCCGGCGTTGCCGAGCGGCGGCAGGCCGAGCAGCGCCTCGGTGGTCCGCAGCAGCGAGTAGTGGGTGAACGGCTGCGCCGCGCGGGTGCCGCGCGGGACGCCGGGCGAGATGACCACGGTCGCGATGTGCTGGTCGTCGCCGATCCCCTCGTCCCAGGTCACGAACACGGCGGCGCCGCCCTGCTTGTACGACGGCGATGCGGTGATGCGGTCGAGGAGCGCGCCGAGCCACTGGTCGGCGAAGCGCGTCGTGCAGTCGTGGCCGTCGTCGCAGATGTCGGGCTCGACGAACGTGAACGCGGCGAGCGTCTTGTTCGCGAGGTCGTGCGCGAACGGGCCGTTGGCGCCGCCCATCGGCAGGTCCCACTGCTCGCAACGGGATCGGACCCCCGGGAAGTACACGGCCGGGTTGTGCTTCGTGGCGTACCGGCCTTGCGTCGTACGGTCGCAGGGGCTGGGCATGGATTCGGCGTACGTCCGCCATTCGAGCCCGGCGCGGTCGAGCTGGGCGAACAGCGAGGTGCGGTGCTGCGGGCAGTCTGCCGGCGAGCAGTCGCTGCTCACCCCGCCGGTGTCGCCTGACGTTGCCGCGAGGTAGTTCGGCAGCGACGGGTGCGTGATCGCCTGGTAGTTGGTCGCGAG
The DNA here is from genome assembly GCA_030840525.1 of Frankiaceae bacterium. GTDB lineage: Bacteria > Actinomycetota > Actinomycetes > JAFAQI01 > JAFAQI01 > BP-197. The sequence continues at coordinate 1,625 of JAVEEI010000214.1, read as the reverse complement.
GCCGCAGGCGCGCGCGTACGACGAGAGGCGCGGCGCGTGCCCGCCGCCGGAGCCGAGCACGTCGGCGTACGTGCGGTTCTCCATCCAGACCCAGATGACGTGCTTGACCGGCGCGGCGCCGGGCTGGCCGCACGGACCAGCCGGGTGCGAGGCGGTCGGCGTCGGCGCGGTCGGAGTAGGCGTAGATGTCGGCGCGGGCTTCGCGGCCGGCGCGGTCGACGTGCCCGAGCAGGCGGCAAGCGAAGCGACGGCCAACCCCGCAAGCACTCCACCAAGCCGCACCGCCTCACGCTAATGGGCGGAAGCGACCCGTAGCTTGGCCTCGAACTAGGGTGGCCGGCATCGACGCCGACGGTACAAGGACCTATCTCGACGTCGCCGCGACGCGGGAGTACGTCGACGACGAGGGCATCCGCTGGCGGCGCCGGGGCGCGCTGCTCGAAGGCAAGACGCTGCAGCGCAGGACGATGCGCCCGGAGGTCATCGTCCGGCGTCACTACCTGGGCAGTGTCACGGAGATACCCGGCGAGGCACGTGCGGAGTTCTGGGCGGCGGTGCAGACGCGGCTCGCCGAGTCGCGGCATGCCAGCGTTGTCGGGGCAGAGTTCGTGGACCGGATCGGGCGCCACCTCGTCCTCGTCGACGAGTCCTGCTAGCGCCCCGAGGCGCCGCATAAGCGCGGCTGAACGGGGCACGGCCTAGGGCATCGACGCCCGCACGCTCTCCACGCCGTACGCTCTACGACCGCGCGCGACGTGGGTAACGGGCGCCGACGTACAGTTCGTCACCGAGGGCGTCGAGCAGTCGCCGACCGACGGGATTGGAGCATTGCTGCGTTATGCCGACTAGCCCCGCACGCGTCTGGCCGGGAACGGCCTACCCGCTCGGGGCGACGTACGACGGCAGCGGCACCAACTTCGCGCTGTTCAGCGAGGTCGCCGACAAGGTCGAGCTGTGCCTGTTCGACGACGACGGCACCGAGACGCGCCTCGCGCTCCCCGAGCGCGACGCGTTCGTCTGGCACGGCTACCTCCCGAACGTCGGCCCCGGCCAGCGTTACGGCTTCCGCGTGCACGGCCCGTACGACCCGAAGCAGGGTCACCGCTGCAACCCGGCGAAGCTGCTGCTCGACCCGTACGCGAAAGCGGTCGAGGGCGAGGTCGACTGGGACGAAGCCTGCTTCAGCTACCGCTTCGACGACCCGGACGGGTTCAACGACGACGACTCCGCGCCGCACATGCCGAAGTCCGTCGTCATCAGCCCGTTCTTCAACTGGGACAACGACCGGTCGCCGCGCACCCCTTACAACGAGACCGTCATCTACGAGGCGCACGTCAAGGGCCTGACCCAGTGCCACCCGGAGATCCCCGAGGAGATCCGCGGCACGTACGCCGCCCTCGCGCACCCGGTCATGCTCGAGCACTACGCCCGCCTCGGCATCACCGCGATCGAGCTCATGCCGGTGCACCAGTTCGTGCACGACAGCCATCTCGTCGAGCAGGGCCGGCGCAACTACTTGGGCTACAACACCATCGGCTACTTCGCCCCGCACAACGACTACGCCGCGTCGGGCCAGCGCGGGCAGCAGGTGCAGGAGTTCAAGGCCATGGTCAAGGCCCTGCACG
>JAVEEI010000202.1 GCA_030840525.1 Frankiaceae bacterium | reverse complement strand
GAAGCTCGTTGGTTCTCATCGGGAGCATGATGATCTCAATGTCCATGGATGTCGTGCCGGTCCAGAGCGGTGTGGCTCGCCTAGGCGCGTGGGGACGTCTGGAGTTGGTTGGACCGGCAACCGCCGTGCTCAAGCCGACGATGGCGGAAGAGGTCGAGCTTCCCGAGCAAGTCGCGTCGGACTTGCCTGCTGCCGTCCTGCTGCTGAACGAGAGCCTCGGTCGGTTACTTATCCTTCCGTACGCTGGCAGTCTCGTACTTGCCTGCGATCTCCGGACGGGTGTGCCTGCATACCCGCCAATTGTGTTGCACCGGGTCAGCGACCACGGACTCCGGATGGCAAGTGTCCGCCAAGTTCACGACACGGGCGTGCTCCATCTGACCGAATCGTCGATCGCGTTCTTCAACGAAGAAGGGACGCTCGCGTGGCGTGACGATGGCAACTTCGCCGGGTGGGCGATAGAGGGGACCACCAGCGACGAGGTGCTATTACTCAAGGGTGACTGGGCCGGAAACGAGGACCGGGAACGTAGAGCGCTTGATGATGGCCGGAGATTGGGCCTGCGCTGAGAATGGCGGCGACATGACAGTCGAATTCACGACGAGTTTCCGCCGCGCCGAGAGATGCTTAGGTTCGTTGGGACTGTGAGAGAGCGTTCAACGACGGACGAGGAGGTCATGCGTGCGGCGCTTGGAATCGCGCGTGAAATCGTCGAGGACGCCATCACTCCGATCGCCGGTGCCGCGCGCAGGCCCATCGCCCGACTGCAGCGGCTTCGAGACTTCAGAAGCCGGCGTGAGTATGCGCCGTCAGTGAAAAACATTCAAGACGCGATCGAGCGACGCGGATGACACGCCCGACACTCCCAAAACCAATCGCCAGGGAGTCCAGTAGCGCTCGGTTGGGCTTGTTTCGGCCGGCTGCCCTATCCGACGTTTTGCCGGTCGGGGGGCATTCCGCGTACGCGACGGCGACCCTCCTGGGTGTGGCTGCCATGGAGCTCGATGAGATCGCAAAGCGCGGTTACACCAACTACATGCGCGTGTTTCTGAAGTAGGGCCCGTGCAACTCACTATTCTGCGTGTCGAGGGCGGCTATCTCGCCCGCGTGACGCCCTCTCATGGCGACAACGTTTCATGGACTGCGGAGCGGCCGATGACCCACGGCAACTCATTACCCGTCTCACTGAGATTGGCTTCCATCAGCAGGACATCGGCGACACCCTTTACGAGGCGGATCCGGAGTGGCCGTTCCGCGCCGAGGATGAGTGACGACGTGACTCACTGCCGGGTGCTGATCGCTCTGATGCCTCCGTGGAGTCAGCGGACGTTCCCGGCCGATGTCACGAGGGCCGAAGTGATCGAGAACTATCAGGAGGGCACAAACTTGGAGTGTCCGGCGGGCAACCGCTCTCGGGGCGCGGGATGAGTCTCCATGAGTTGACACCTGGGAGCGGGCTTATCGGTCACTTAGAAAGGTTCCTGGGCGTTGTCCAGGAGGGCTGGGTCCCGAGATGTCGACGGTCAGGAACTGTCGTTCCAGATCGTTCGATTCGATGCGGCGCCCTTTCCCGGAGCCACCACGTTCGCCTCACTCGGTATCAGCCGAGTACCTCTTCGCGCGCCTTCTGGCCGGGACGTGCGGCTGGAACTGCTCTTCGCGTGCCGCGACGCATTCGCTGCGCGGAACGTGCCCGCGATCTTGCAGCAGCTGGGGCTGGAGGCGTTGTCCACGGAAACCGCGTACCTCCGGGGACAGACAGTCGGTCCGCGCGGGCGCCTCTTTCCCGCAGGCGAGCTGGAAGCGATCTATTTCGCTCTTCCCGTGTATTGGCCCGACTCTCTCGGCGTCTACAGCCTGAGCAACGGTGACAAGGTGCAGCTCGTGTGGGCGGTGCCCATTCACGCGTCGGAAGCGCTTTTCGTTTCGGAATTTGGTTGGTCCGAGTTTGAGAAGCGCCTCGGAGACCGGAACCCGGACCTCCTGGACCTAGAGCGAGTTGCCGTTGCCTGACGAGCTATACGCGGCGGCGATGTATGCATTCGGCATGCAAATCCGGCGTGAGTTATTCGCCGTCAGTGAAGGACATCCAGGACGCGGTCGAGCGCCGCGGATGACTCGCCGGGACCTCCCAAGACCAAACGCCGAGGAGTCACGCAGTGCTGGGTTGGGCCTTGGGCTGGCTGCCTTATCTGCCGTCTTGCCGACCGCCATCGTCTGAACGATCTTGAATGGAGGGCAAGTTCACGCAGCTCCGAACCCAGTGCCGGGTCGGCGTGGCGCTCGATGACGTCGAGGGCGCATCCACGTACGGTCGAGTCATGTCTGCAGTTCAGCGCTCAGCAGCGGGGCGTGGCACGGGGTTCGACTGGGAGATGCGGCAACTCCACGATGGTGGCCAACTCGGCAACGTGGACTTCTGGGAAGGTGGCGTGCGCATTGCCAACCCGTTCTGACCACTTGCGCGCAATCGAGCATGCGGACCGCTTGTTTCATGTGGATCGCCCGACACTCGACGGCCTGATAGCAAGATCAGATCCCATGCAGTTTCGGGGCGCGTTGCTGCTGGTGAGGCTCGTCGCTGCGCTGCCTAGAGGAGCTCGCTTAGCCGGCGCACGTCCCGGAGATCTTGGCCCGCGACGGTTCGATCTCATGCCCAACGGATACGCCCGGTGACGTTCGCGCTCGAGCAGACGCCAGACGGCGTCGACTTGGTGGTGACTGGCGGTTGGTCTTCAGATGCTGAAGCGTGCCTCTTCGACGGTCGCGCTGATGGGCTGGTGCTGAACTACGCAAGGGGCTATCGGGAGCAAAGTCTGAGCTTCCTGAAGGGCTTGCCCGTCCGACGGTTACACGTACTTGCGCGGACCGTCACGGACCTAAGCCCTATGTACGGGTTGGCCGACCGGCTCGTGTCGCTGCGGGTTCAGTCTGACCCTCGCGCGACTATCGAACTCGAACGATTGCCCCAGTTGCGGACGTTGTCGGCGACCTGGCAGCAAGTGCGTGACTCGATCATGTTCGCTCAGAGGCTCGAACGATTGTTTCTCCTGTCCTATACGGAACGCGACCTCACCCCGTTAACGTCGGTGTCTTCGCTTGTGAGCGTCGTGATGAAGGACTACCCGGCGGTCGAGTCCCTTGACGGCGTCGAAGACCTTCCCTTGCTCATCGAGCTAGGCGTCCACCTCGCGAAGAAGTTGGAGGACATCACGGCGTTGACCCGGTCCGCTTCGGCCGTCTTGGAGACACTGCAGCTTCCGGCATGCCGCAACGTCACAGACATCCGGCCCGTCGCCTCGATTGCCGCGCTACGTTTCTTTGAGCTGAGTGATGCCGGCGACGTTCCGACCGTCGCTCCATTGGCGGGGCTTTCTCTCTTGGAGCGGCTGTACCTCTACGGATCGACCAAAGTCGTGAATGGCGACCTGGGGCCTATCGCCGGACTGCCCCGGCTTCGAGACTTCAGAATGCAAAGTCGGCGTGAGTATTCGCCGCCAGTGAAGGACATTCAGGACGCGATCGAGCGCCGCGGATGACTCGCCGGGCACAAGTAGCGCGAGCGATGAACTCGCATGAAGTGCGGCCGCTGCCCCTCCTGAATTCCAATGACTCCCGTCGAGCAAGAAGTCCTCAGCCTTCTCACGGAGGACTACTACGGGCCGTGGGAGATCGCCGTTCAAGTTCCCGTGGAACGCGGTCGCATCATTTCGGCGATCGAAAACTTGCTCAACGGCGGACTTGTGGAGTGGTTTGGGCGACCAGACGACTCGGCCGCGGCGGTGCGCCTCCGTCAGGTGGGTGGGATTGCGCCCGATCTGTCGGATGACGCGGCATGGACGGCGCCATCGCCGAACTCCCCGCAGTTGCTGCTCGGAATCACCGATGAAGGCAAACGGGCGTACTTCGACGCCGGGTCGTGACCGAGCGGTTGAAACGCGAGCATGCCACTCGTTGCCAGGTTGGCCCGCTATTCGACGGTCGCCACTCGGGCGCCGCCGGCGTCATGCCTCGAGCGGAACGGCCAGTACGGCGGCGAGCGGCCCTTGGCAGCCATGTCGCCACGGGGCAGCGTCGTACGCGCCCATCGAGGAGTCCTGGTGCTGCCTGCTGCCGTCGTCGACGCGTTCACCGATGTTCCGTTCGCCGGGAACCCCGCCGGCCTGGTCCTGCTCGGATCCGCCACGGCTGCGAAGCCGGCCTGGATGCAGGCGGTCGCCCGGGAGCTCGGTGTCTCCGAAACGGCGTTCCTCGTAGCGCGGGAGAGCGGTGAGTATGGGCTGCGGTGGTTCACGCCCGCGGTCGAAATGGAGCTGTGCGGACACGCGACGCTCGCCGCGGCGCACTGGCTGTGGGAGCGCGGCGAGACCGACGCCGAGCAGATCCGGTTCGCGACGCGCGGCGGCACCCTGACCGCGAGGCGCGCCGATCGGGGGTACATCACGCTCGACTTTCCGGTCGTGCCTGTGGTCGACCGGGCCGAGCCGCCGGGGTGGGAAGGCGCGTTCCCCGGCGCGGACCTGCGATGGGTCGGCCGGACCGGCGGGTCCGGCGAGCTGGAGCGCAACGCGCTGTTCGTAACGGACGCGGCCACACTGCGCGCGCTGCGGCCGGACTTCGCGCGGGTCGCGGCACTGCCGTGCGGCGGTGCCATCGTCACCGCCGAGAGCGACGCCCCCGGCTACGACGTACTCACGCGGTACTTCGCGCCCGCATGCGGCGTCGACGAGGACCCCGTGACCGGCAGTGCCCACTGCACCGTCGGCTGGCACTGGGCGCCGACGCTGGGCCCACGGTTGGTCGCGCGGCAGGCGTCGCAGCGCGGCGGCGACCTGCTCGTCGAGCTGCGCGGCGGTCGAGTCCTGCTCACGGGCGCCGCCGTCACCGTCGCGACGCTCGACCTCCTCGTCTGACCGGCCGCATCCCGCGTCGTTGGCCCGCGCGCGTCGGGGTTGGCGCGCCTACGGTCGGCCCGAAGGGAGACACGATGCTCGAGACTGACGACTGGGCCGCGCTCGACGTTGCGCGCGACCACGCGATTCGCTACCTCAAGGATCTCGACGCCCGCCCCGTGGACGCGCGGTCCGGCCCGGCGGAGATCGTCGCGGCCGCACCGCCCGCGCTGCCGAACGGGGGAGAGGCCGCCGAGGCGGTCGTCCGCGAGCTCGTCGACCTGTTCGATCCCGGCCTGGTCGCCAGCGCCGGCGGCCGGTTCTACGGCTGGGTGACGGGCGGCACGTACCCGGCGGGGATCGCGGCGGACTGGCTGACCAGCGCCTGGGACCAGTTGTCCGGGCCCGGACCCGCATCGCCGGCAGCAAACGCGGCGGACGTCATCGTCGGCCGATGGCTCGTCGAGCTGCTCGGTCTCCCTGACGGCGCGATGACCGGGCTGGTCACCGGAACGCAGATGGCGAACTTCACTGCTCTTGCCGCCGGTCGCAACGCCCAGCTCGCGAAGGTCGGGTGGGACGTCGAGCGACGCGGCCTCGCCGGCGCGCCGCCGGTCCGCGTCGTCGCCGGTCGCGAGCGGCATGTCACGATCGACACCGCGCTGCGCTACCTCGGTCTGGGCACCGACAGCGTCGTCCCGGTCGACTGCGACGGACAAGGCCGGATCGTCCCGGCGGCGTTCGGCGATGCGATCGCCGCGGCAGCCGGTGGTCCGCTGCTCGTCTGCCTCGCGGCGGGAAACGTCAACACCGGTTCGTTCGACCCGTTCGCGGAGCTCATCCCCGTTGCTCGTGCCGCAGGCGCGTGGACCCACATCGACGGTGCGTTCGGCCTCTGGGCGGCTGCGAGCCCGACGACCAGGCACCTCACGACCGGCGTCGACCTCGCCGACTCGTGGGCCCTCGACGCGCACAAGTGGCTCAACGCGCCGTACGACAACGCCGCGGTGATTGTCCGCGATCCCGACGCGCTGCTCGCGGCCATGTCCACGAACGCGGACTACCTCACCCCGAACGAGACGACCGTCGACCCGCTCGCGAAGGTCCCGGAGATGTCCCGCCGCGCTCGCGGGTTCGCCTTCTACGCCGTCCTGCGCCACCTCGGCCGTGCCGGGGTCGCCGATCTCGTCGACCGGACGGGCGCGATGGCAAGGCTGTTCGCCGACCGGCTCGGCGCACTACCAGGGGTGCGCATCGTCAACGATGTCGTCATCAACCAAGTGCTGGTCGAGTTCGCGGATGCCGACCCGGCCGCGGTCGCGGCCGCCGTCCGCGCCAGTGGCGAGGCGTTCGTCACCCCCTCGAAGTGGGCCGGCCGGCCGGTACTGCGGATCAGCGTGTCCGGGTGGCGCACTGACGCAGGCGACGTCGACCGGACCGTCGGCGCGATCGAGGGTGCGCTGCGGTCGCGTTGACCCGCGACGCCGCGCTCGCCGCGGAGCCAGTTGGGCCGGATTGGCCCTGTCCAGTGGCCGGATTGGCTCAGATAATGGCCGGGACGAGGGAGGGGCCGTGGCCGAGCCGATCCGCAGCATCGATCGCACGACGATGCTCACGCATCTCGGCGGGTGGTCGGTCGGAGGCGGGCCGCTGTACATCCGGCTCGCCGCCGCGATCGCCGCCGCAATCGAGCGTGGTGACATCTCGCCGGGCTCTCGGCTACCCGCGGAGCGGCCGCTGGCGAAGGTTCTCGCCGTCAGCCGCGGCACGGTGATGGCGGCGTACGAGCGGTTGCGCGAGCTCGGCTGGGCGGACAGCCGGCAGGGCAGCGGAACCTGGATCCGACTCGACGCGGCCCGCCCGATCGACCGGCTCAACGACATCGGTCTCGCCGGCAGGTCCCGAGCGTTGTCCGCGCGCCTGCTCGAAGACACGCAGGGCGTCATCGACCTGACGATCAGCGCCGTGTCCGCGATGGACGACCTGCCCGAGGACGTGTTCGGCGCGCCCTCTCGCGACACGCTGGAACGGCTCGGCGGGGGCCACGGGTACCTGCTGCTCGGCCTGCCCGCTCTCCGGCACCGAATCACGACGTACTACGCCGAGCGCGGCGCCGACACAGCTCTTGACCAGGTTGCCGTCACCGTCGGCGCGCAGCAGGCGATCAGCCTGGTGGCGCAGCTCGTCCTGAAGCCCGGCGATGCGGTGATCGTCGAGAGCCCGACGTATCCCGGGGCGGTCGACGCGTTCAGCCGCATGGGCGCCCGGCTCGTCACCTTGCCGCCCGCGACCGACTGGCCGAACGTGTCGCGGCTTCGGGCCGCGATCAGCGCGAACGCCCCACGGCTCGTCTACTTGATGCCGGGCGGCCACAACCCGCTCGGCACGGTCATGACCGAACGGCGTCGCCGCGAGGTCGCGGACGCGATCGACCAGCACGAGGTGTACCTCATCGAGGACAACATCCTCGCGGACACCGCCTTCGAGAACCGGCGCATCCCGCCGGTCGCGGCGTTCAGCCGGTCGGGCCGCGTGATCACGCTCGGGTCGCTGAGCAAGGTCGCGTGGGGCGGGCTGCGGACCGGATGGATGCGCGGTCCCGCCGACGTGATCGACCGGGTCGCCCGGCTCAAGGCCGCGACCGACTTCGGCACGCCGGTGCAACCGCAGATCACCGCTTGCGCCGTCCTCGACCGGCTCGATGACATCGCCGGCCGCCGCCGCGCGACTCTGCACGCACGGGCGGAGGCGCTACAGGACGAGCTGGCGCGCCTGCTGCCCGAGTGGAGCTGGCGCCCGCCCGACAGCGGCCTTGCCCTCTGGGTTCGGCTGCCGCGCGGTGACGCGGACGGGTTCAACCAGCACGCCGTTCGCCACGGCGTCGACGTCACCCCTGGCAGCGTTCACTGTGCCGACGGGGAGCACCTCGACTGCCTGCGCATCGCGTACGGCATGCCGGTCGACGTGCTTCGCGAAGGCGTTGCCCGCCTCGCCCGCGCCTGGCGCAGCTACGACGCCGCCGCGCCCGCCGCGTTCGGTGACCGGCTGCGCCGCGTCCCCACCGGCGCCTAACCCAAGCTCTGCTTCTATCGCTGCCCGCACGTCATCGAAGCGTCGGGCTCGGTGGCGCGCAGCTCTGCTCCGGCAGGGTCCTTCGCGGCCCCCGCCGTAGCTGCGACCGTCGAAGCCGGAGCCGGTACGGCGACAAGGGGCCGGGTCACGACGGCTACGCCGGAGCCGGCTCGAGCGACGCGTACGACGAGGAAGAGCACGAGCGTCTCGGCCGCGGCGAGCGCAGCGGCCGCGGTCGCCAAGCCGCGCGCATCGGCACCCGGGTCAGTGGAACTGCCGCCGGCGAGATAGACGGCGCCCACGGCCGCGACGCCGACCGCGATGCCGAGCTGGACGATCGTCGTGATCGCGCCGCTGGCACCTGACGCGTGCGCAGGGGCGACGCGGGCGACGATCTGCGCGACGAGCGCGCCGAACGACAGGCCGTTACCGACGCCGGCGAGCGCGAGCAGGGCGCTGTCCCATCCGGTCCAACCGCCGCTACCTGCGGTGAGCGCCGCGGCGATCGCGGCGTTCGCGACGATGAGCGCGCCGACACCGGCGACCGGCGCCCACTTGTGCCACGTGTGCGGCAGCCGTGACCACAAGATGTTGACCGCGCCGAACCCGAAACTGTACGGAACGAAGGCGAGCCCGGACCGCAGCGGCGAGTAGCCGAGGCCGGTTTGAAGGTGTACCGCGACGCAGAACAGCAGGCCGCCGTACCCGACGTAGGAGACAAAGATCGCCGCGATGCCGCCGAGGAAGCCGGGAGCGCGGGCGAGATCGGGATGGAGGAGCGGTGCGCCACCACGCTCGGCGACACGGCGCTCGGTGCGGACGAACCACGCGCCGACACCGACCGAGGCAGCCAGCGTGGGCCACGTCCACGCCGGCCAGTGGTACTCGCGACCGAAGGTCACCGGCACCAACAGCAGCAGCATCGCCAACGCAAGCAGTGTGGTGCCCGCGCGGTCGAGAGGGATACGGCCGACTGCGCGAACTCTGGGCACCCGCCCTGCCATGAGGAGTACCGCGGCCCCGATGGGAAGGTTCACGAGAAACACCGCGCGCCAACCCATCCCGGCGGGGTTGGCAGTCACGAGGACGCCGCCGAGGACCTGGCCCGCGGACACGCCGATCCCGAGCATCAGCGAGTACAGGCCGACGGCGGTGACGAGGGCACGTCCGGTGAACAGGGCTTGGATGCAGGTGAGAACCTGCGGCACCATCAGTGCGGCGCCCACCCCTTGGATCGTCCGCGCTGCGACGAGAACGCCCGCGTTCGGCGCGGCCCCGCAGAGCAGCGATGCCACGGTGAAGA
>JAVEEI010000225.1 GCA_030840525.1 Frankiaceae bacterium | reverse complement strand
GCATCAAATCGACCGCTGGATTTCCCTCCTGGCGTTCCTCGTTTGACACAGGTATTTCCGTATGTTCAGGATGGGTTTGGCAGTCGTTAGGCCCCTCAGCGAGTTCGTCGAAGTCTGCTATGATTTTCCGATTCGAGCGTTGAGCTATCTTCCAAAAAGCAATTGCGTCACGTAATATACTGCCAAGGCTATTGTGAAACTCTTCCATCTTTTTACCGTCGAAAAGGGGTCCGAATATGTCTTCCACTCTGTCAAGAATTACTTGCACAATCGCATTTTCGACTTCTTTTTTATTCATGGCGACGCAGGAGATTGAGCGCCATCGCGCTTCGTTACGAGGGTTTTCATGCAAGAGGTAATCAGAAACGTCCTCCAGATATTCCGTCACTTGCTGGCCAGCTGCCGGATCCAGTAGGCCCACTCGGAATATAAACGTGATCATTTCGTTTGCTATAGTATTCTCTGCAAGCGCCATCAAGAGGCACTTGGACCAAGAGGTATTGTTGAGCAATATTGGGAAATTGCGTTCCACCTCTGACCTGGACATGAACCCGGATCTGACAAGTTGGCTCTTGAGACTTTCATTGAAGGGCTGCTATGGTTAGCAAATTGGAGTCTCGTTACGAAAGCAGTACAAACCTCTGTCGGATTCTGCGCGATGTCAGGCTTGTAGAAGAACCGTTTGCAAAGACTGTGAAATTTCATCTCCAGTTCATCCGCCTGTCGTGCACTTTGGAATAGTCAGCGTGATGAGCCTGGACAAATAGTTAAGTATATAACTGACAATTCATCATCCGCTACCTCCTTCAAACCCATCTCCTCCTGCATAGTGGCCAACTCCCTCTCCCTAGCCCGTTCGCGCACTCCCGCGGCATTCAGCAACATAGTAGTCTCCTGTTGCTCGGTGTTCATTCTTTCAATGAGCGACCTTGATTCCTCGAGATCTCTCGCTGCCTCTTCCTTCTCATTCGTCAATCTCACAATCTGCCTTTTTAGTTCGTTTTGTTGCTTTGTTCCCTGCTCCTCCAGATGCTTTTTTTGAGTTGTAAGCTCGCTTTGGTGTTTGGCCATCAGTTTCGAAATCTCTCTATCCTTCTCTTGCAACTTTTGCTGCATTTCTTGGTCCTTCTCCTTAAGCTTGGCCGTGGAGTCGTGTTTAGCGGAAAAGTCCTTCCAGACCGAATCCAACAGACCCTTTCTAGCCTCAATCAACGCTGCCTCTTTTTGCTCGATGGTTTTTCGCAGATTCATCTCGTTGTCTCTCATCTCCTTCTCTATCGTATCCAGGTGACCCTTCAAGTTCTCGTTGTCTCTCATAGCCTGACCTAGCTTTTCAAGCACTGGCATTACCGGAGTACAATTACTGAATATGTCGATACATTTTTGCAGGAACACCAATGCGTTCTCCGGAGTAGCCGCAGGGTCATTTGCACCTGGGCCGGTAGCTTTGTCCTTGCCCTTCGCTGAGGTGCTGGTGTTCGGGTTCTTAGCCGACATGTTACAATCGCAGTCCGTTATTACCTGCAGTTTCAAACGGAATGAAGGTTCCATGTTAGCTACTACCCGTCAGACCTAGAAAAGCCTTCCCAAAAGATCAGAAAGGGGGAAGATGTTGGATAATCACCGGCGATTGAACTATAGGAGTGCGGGAAGGGGTGTCTTGGTGGTCTTTGCGCCGGGTTGTCAAAAGTCGTTTCAAACCGGAGAATGCTGAGGACGTCTTTGACTTGTCGGAGCTCATGAGACGAAAGGTGGAGGAAGGTGACTCTATGTGCGGTATTTATCACGTCAACGAAAGAGTAAACAAGCCACACCTATGTACGAGATGTTTGAGTCCACCCACCCATTTTCTTTGCTACCCCGCACCACATGGTTATCGCGGTGACCGGCGAACACCATGCATTGGCACCGAAAGGGAAATAAAAAACATGAATTGAATCGTGCATATTGAAATCCTGATAATATTACTACCAGACAACCCTACCGCCACGTCAGAAGGACAAACCCCCGCAACGAGGGGGCCTCTGTCGGCTCCCGCGCTGACTTGAAATCAATGGAGGTTACCGTATTCGCTACGGGGTTTTGGAGTAACCGCACAGTGGATTTTTGAAGTACCGCTTCAAATACCGCATTCACATCCTAAGATACTTAGCCATCTTGTCGATTCCTAGTCAAAACCTCAGTAGTGAATACAAGCTTGTTATCTGTTGTCGAATGGTTGCTGCCTAGAGCAGTTCAAGAATGCACGATGTCCACAGCGATGAAAATCGCTCTTCGTCATAAAATATCACTCAGCCACACCAAATACCACTGCTGAAAGAGCCATCCTGAAGGCACTATACGTCAGCTCCAAGGGTACATGTTATTTGCACACCAAAATCCTGTTCCCATATGAATAACTGAATATGGTGTACTAAGTATACTGCCACCAGTCCTTGCCAAACAAAAAATAGCAAAGACCCAAAGACCCACAAGCAAAGAATGCATCGTACCCAATACGAAAACAGGAAGCGTGTACAAAGTGAAATCCCTTCTAAAATGTAAAACTTCGAACCTATCCG
>JAVEEI010000228.1 GCA_030840525.1 Frankiaceae bacterium | reverse complement strand
TTGTCCAGGAGCGGTACCAGTTCCGCAATACCCTTGTATGTGCATCGGGAAGCTACACCGGGGATCATCGTACCATACAGAATATGTGGCCACATATTACATTAACTATCGTGGCCAATTGTGCAAGGGTAAGCTTACAAGCACGTTTCAGGCAGGAAAACCTCCGGAGTAGTGCCACGGTTACTAAAAAATTTCAAGCTGTTGTGTCTTGGGGGTGGTGAATCCATCAAGCTCGCTAGAAAGCAATTTATTTCGAAAGACCCAAATAAAGAACGGAAACTAGTCGGTCCATTTCTCTAAACGACCACTAGTTACAGATAATGTACAAGAAGAATCTGGTTCTCGGGACGAGACCACACTGCGTCCCATGGAATCGGATTAACGGCTTGAAAATATTCAGCCTTACATTGATCGACCAATGAGTTCACAGGGCCCGAACATGTAACTAACCAGAATACAAACGGGCCCGTAGGGGATAATGGTAATGCTAGTGGTTGCCTGGATGGAACCTATTCTTGTTGCCGATGCGTAGTTCGCAGTTCAAACGACAAACCAATCCTTTAAAAGTATGTGATAGTTTGATACCGGTAATAGTTGAACAGCTAGCGCAATTTATCTTTACCGTTCGCACGGTGGGCCGTAAGATTTTTGGATATCTACTACAGACTCTGTGCCCTATACACAACAGTTTCAAACCCGGTTGCATCAGCCTCCCGTAGTCACCACTACCCAGAACTATCTGACAATCCTAAATATGCCGTGGATTCCGTGTTCTCAGAACGCGGAAATGAACGAAATACGAACAATATTTTCGGGTCTGATTTATTCAATCATGTAGTGCCACCATAAAGTTTGTAAACCACTTCTTAATTCGCCACATCGAGAATGCATCTATCTAGAACCAAGCACAAAACATTCAATACCCTACGTATGAAGTAAGTTTGGAAACTATTTTCTTACTTCGATCATGTCCGGTTATTCGCCATCAGTTCGGTTTATTCCGGCAGTAAGAAATGAAACTGGAAATAGTGATCGACAGTTCGCTTCTTTTGATTTTAGCCCGGCGTGGTCAGTATAGTACTTATATAATCTCCAAGGAACTTCTTGTTTAACATATCTTTCAGCTGACCTTACCAGGCAGAATTTCTTAACTCGCCTTATCACACAACAAGGATTCTTGCACTGCCAGGATGGTCCGTGTAAAAGGAGTAGATTCCAACTACTCAGTTCTAACTTTACAAGGCAGTTCCGCACCAAACATAGTAAGCCAGGTGCACTGGAAAACTCAGCAAAAATAAAGGCTCGCTAAAGAGGATACGTAACATTTAAATATCTTAGCCAATCATATCATGTCATATCGGGTTTAAGTTTACCATTACGCACTTGATTTCTTCAAGCCGCGGTACGCGTGGACAGTAAACATACACCTAACCATCGATCAATGCAGTATCTTATCAAGATATAGCCTAGTCGTGAGCGAATTACTCCTAATGCTCGCCTCGCTTCGCCATGGCAGAAACTACAGCGCTCAAAGCATAAGTGCACACGTTTCCGAAATTTGCCCTGGATCATACAACTGCTCCGCCTTACAGTAGTCTGGAACAATCAGTCCCTTTTGGAAGAGGTGCAGGATACATATGTGTGTTCAATACGTCACTTTAATCTATCGATATATCTCGTCTCCAGAGTTGGTGAGATATGCAACTACATGACTCGGGGGCGAATCAAAACAGCTGTTGAAGCTATTTATGCAAGCTGCATAACTACAAGACGGATTAATCCAAACTCTACGGTGGGTATCAAGATAAATCGGCTTGTTGGTCAGTCATTTTTGCATAACAACCACCCTAATTGGCAAGCAGTCAGCTTACCAGAAAAGATATATCAGCAGTCAACTTCACAAGCAAGAAGTTACATAGCCACTCAATGAAAGATCTTTTCCGCCAGCTGCAACAGCATAGTTCTCTTTGATTCCATGCAAAGTTGACTTCGTGACAAACAAGCCGACTTCCGAGTACATACTCAATGCTATCCTCTTGACCTTGAAGCTGAAATACACATACACAACCAACGATATCACCGCACGTTCAACCAGTGCCATTTTATCCATTCCGTGCTGAATTTAACTGAGGACATTACAAAGGATTGGGTGGCGCACGTCAACATACATCATAGATCAAACACTAGAAAGAAATGAGCAAATCAGTTGTCATAAGGTAGACTTGGTATGCACGTCATTGTCCTCTACTCTCCAGCCTTACACATTGGGAATGATGGGAAAATGAAGGCGATAGAACCTTAAGTAGACTAAGAACATACCCTCTGCTCCTCAGAATGATTGTAGTTTAAGTATAATCATTGCCACTGCTTCCCTCTCCATATAGAAGTTCTGAATCCCATACGAATGGCTTTCCCCCGCATTCAGATCTTGTGTAAGCCTTTACCATCGCAGAAGAACTATGTGATTGTAGCTAATAACTGTGTCAGGGGTTTTTGCACTCTCCCAACTTGTTTCTGTTACAAACGGCGAACCAATACTACCACAACATGCAGCAATACTCCGGAAGAGAAGCGAGGGCGGTGTTAGTGTGACCGGGCTAGTGGCTACGATCATTGGAGTTCTCATAACCGCAGTTGGGGTGTTCAGATGGAAGTGTTTGAGGGGAAGGCGGGAAATCAGGAGGGTAGAAAGCTGCATTTTGTCTACCCGCTCAGTTGCTGACTGGACTCGGAGAATCAGGATAATACTGTTCTAGAACAAGCTTATGGAGTACCATTGAGCGATATCCC
>JAVEEI010000123.1 GCA_030840525.1 Frankiaceae bacterium | reverse complement strand
CAGTACGACGACGTGGTGCGACGTACCGGCGGCGGCGACGCTGGTGATCAGCGCGACGTTGGTGAGCAGGCCGTCCATCGCGCCGAACACCGCCGGGCGCAGCCAGCCGCCGGCGACGTCGCGGTGGTCGTGGTGCGCCTCAGCCGCCGTGCGACCTGCGGCAGCGGCGAACGTCATGCCGCCAGCGTATGTCCCGGTTCCGGCTCCGCCACCTTGACGGGTCGGCGCAGGAACAGAAACGCGATCGCACCGGCGAACACGACGATGCTCGTCCAGTCGTTGAGCCGCAGCCCGAGGAACTTGTGCGCGTCGTCGACCCGCAGCGACTCGATCCAGAACCGGCCGAGGGTGTACGCCGCGACGTAGAGCGCGAACGCGCGGCCGCGGGTGAGGTTCACCCGCCGGTCGACCCAGATGACGAGCAGCGCGACGCCGATGTCCCACAGCGACTCGTAGAGGAACGTCGGGTGGAACGTCGTCGCGTTCTCGTAGCCCGGCGGGCGGTTCTGCCGCGAGATCTCGAGGCCCCACGGCAGCGACGTCGGCCGGCCGAACAGCTCCTGGTTGAAGTAGTTGCCCCACCGGCCGATCGCCTGCGCGAGCACCAGCCCGGGCGCGAGCGCGTCGGCGACGAGGTCGAGCGGGATGCCGCGGCGGCGGGCGGCGATCCACGCGCCGATAGCGCCACCGAGGACGCCGCCCCAGATGCCCAGCCCGCCGTGCCAGATCTCGAGCGCCGCGACGGTGCCCTGCCCGTGCGCGCCCCAGTAGAGCTCGGGGTTGGTCGCGACGTGGTAGAGCCGCGCGCCGACCAGCCCGGCGGGGACGGCCCACGTGCCGATCTCGGCCATCGCGCCCTTCGGCCCGCCGCGCGCGACCAGCCGCCGGTCGCCGACGACGACCGCGGCGAGGATGCCGGCGATGATGCACAGCGCGTACGCCCGGATCGGCACCGGGCCGAGGTGGAGCACCCCGGTCGACGGGCTGGGAATCGACGCGAGGATCACGCGCCGAAGGCTACCTACCCCCGTCGAGTGCGACGTTCCTCGTCTTCTCTGGTGCTGAGAAGACGAGGTTCGTCGCACTCAACCCGGGTGGGGGTGGCGGCAGCCGGCGGCGAGCTCGGCGGCCAGTGCGGCGGTTGCTCGCTTCGCCGCCCGCTCGGTCCCGGCGTCGAAGACGCAGCGCACGAACGCGGAGCCGACCGCCACCCCGTCGGCGTACGACGCGACCTCGGCCGCCTGCGCGCCGTTGGAGACACCGAGGCCGACGCAGACCGGCAGCGACGTCACGGCCCGGACCCGCTCGACCAAGCCCGGCGCGACCGACGACGTCTCCGCCCGCGCGCCGGTGACGCCCATCGTCGACGCGGCGTACACCCAGCCGCGGCAGGCCGCGACGGTGCGCTCGATCCGGGCCGGCGACGACGACGGCGCGACGAGGAACACGCGTTCCAGGCCGTGCGCGTCGCTCGCCGCGACCCACTCGTCGGCCTCGTCCGGGATCAGGTCGGGCGTGATCAGCCCGGCACCACCGGCCGCGGCGAGGTCGCGGGCGAACGCGTCCACGCCGTAGCGCAGCACCGGGTTCCAGTAGGTCATGACGAGCACGGCGGCGCCGGTGGCCGCGACCGCCTCGACGGTGCGAAGCACGTCGGCGGTGCGGGTGCCGTTGCGCAGCGCGACGTCGGCGGCGGCCTGGATCGTCGGCCCGTCGATGACGGGGTCGGAGTAGGGCAGCCCGACCTCGACGACGTCGACGCCCGACTCGACCATCGCGGTCAGCAAGTCCACGCACCCGTCGTACGACGGGAACCCTGCGGGCAGGTAACCGACGAGGGCGGCGCGCCCCGACGTCCGGGCGGCGTCGACGACGCCACCGCTCGCCACGCGCGTCACGACGGCTTGGTCGCGCCGGACTCGTCGAGCAGCCCGAACCACTTCCCCGCGGTCGCGACGTCTTTGTCGCCGCGCCCGGACAGGTTCACCAGCAACACGGCGTCCGGGCCCAGCTCGGCGGCGACTTCGCGCGCGCCGGCCAGCGCGTGCGCGCTCTCGATCGCCGGGATGATCCCCTCGGTCCGGCAGAGCAGCTCGAACGCCGTCATCGCGTCCGCGTCGGTGATCGGCCGGTACGACGCCCGGCCCGTGTCGTGCAGGTACGCGTGCTCCGGGCCGACGCCGGGGTAGTCGAGCCCGGCCGAGATCGAGTGCGACTCGCGGGTCTGCCCGTCGTCGTCCTGCAGGACGTAGGTGCGGGCGCCGTGCAGCACCCCCACGTCACCGCCGCCGATGGTGGCCGCGTGCCGGGGGGTGTCGACGCCCTCGCCGCCGGCCTCGAACCCGAAGATCCGCACGTCCTCGTCGCCGAGGAAGGCCGAGAAGAGGCCGATCGCGTTGGAGCCGCCGCCCACGCAGGCGACCAGCGCGTCGGGCAGGGCGCCGGTCAGCTCGAGGCACTGGCGCCGGGCCTCGACGCCGATGCCGCGCACGAAGGAGGTCACGAGGCTGGGGAACGGGTGGGGACCGGCGGCGGTGCCGAACAGGTAGGCGGTGTGGTCGACGCTGGAGACCCAGTCGCGCAGCGCCTCGTTGATGGCGTCCTTGAGCGTGCGCGACCCGGTCTTGACCGAGACCACCTCGGCCCCAAGCAGGCGCATGCGGGCGACATTGAGTGCCTGGCGCTCGGTGTCGACCTCGCCCATGTAGATCACGCACTCGAGGTCGAGCAGCGCGGCGGCGGTCGCGGTGGCCACCCCGTGCTGACCCGCCCCGGTCTCGGCGATGACCCGGGTCTTGCCCATCCGCTTGGTCAGCAGCGCCTGCCCGAGCACGTTGTTGATCTTGTGCGAGCCGGTGTGGTTGAGGTCCTCGCGCTTGAGGATGATCCGGGCGCCGCCGGCATGCTCGGCGAACCTGGGCACCTCGGTGATGAGTGACGGACGCCCGATATAGCTGCG
>JAVEEI010000114.1 GCA_030840525.1 Frankiaceae bacterium | reverse complement strand
CGCGCGCGCCTACCTGGTCTCGCAGTGGTTTGCCGAGCAAGGCTTCGCGGTGGTGGTGACCGACGGGCGCGGGATGGCCGGCCGCGGCCCGGCGTGGGACCGCCTGGCGCTGCACGACCGGGCCGGTACCAGCGACGACCAGGCCGAGGCGGTGCGCGCGATCGGCGAGCTCTACCCCGACAACCTCGACCTCGCGCGCGTCGCGATCCGCGGCTGGTCGTTCGGCGGCTACCTCGCGGCGCTCGCGGTGCTGCGCCGGCCGGAGGTCTTCCACGGCGCGGTGGCCGGTGCGCCGGTCATCGACTGGGCGCTGTACGACACCTTCTACACCGAGCGCTACTTGGGTGCGCCGGCCGACAACGCGGACGCATACGCGCGCTCGTCGCTGCTCGACGACGCGCCCTCGTTACGCCGGCCGCTGCTGCTGATCCACGGGCTGGCCGACGACAACGTCGTCGCCGCGCACACGTTGCTGTTCTCGCAGCGGCTGACCGAGAACGGCCGGCCGCACACGGTGCTGCCACTGACCGGCGTGACGCACATGACCCCGCAGGAAGCGGTGGCGGAGAACATGCTGCGGTTGCAGGTGCAGTTCCTGCAGCAGGCGCTGGGGATCGCGTCAGGCGAGTGAGCTCTCGCGCCGCCCGGCCGCGGCGTCGATGGTGAGTACGGCGGCGGTCATCGCGGCGATCAGCGCGAGGTCGAGGCTGCCGGCGCGGAGGCTCGCGTTCGGGTCGCGCTGCGAGCCGACGACCCAGGTGGCGGCGGCGACGAGGGCGGGGGTGAGTACGGCGGCGATCAGCGGCCGGGCGAGGCGCTGCCAGGTGCTGGTGAGTCCGGTGTGGTGGGCCAGCCCGGCGAGGCCGCGCCAGCAGGCCGCGGCGGCGATCGGGCTGGCGGCCATCCAGGCGAGCTCGGACGGCGGCAGGCCGAGCAGCCGGCCGGGGTGGACCCAGTACGTGCTGATCGCCTCGGTCGCGGCCCACGTCCACCGGACGACCGGCGCGGACGCATGCGCGTGCGCGGCGATGTGCACCGCGCCGGCGGCGAGGGTGACCGCCCCGGCGAGCGCGGTCAGTGCCGGGCGGACGAGTGGGCGGCCGCCTTGGCGGCGAACGGTCCGCACCGTCGCGGCCAGCAGCAGCGCCGTGCCGGTGAGCGCGACCGCGGCGACCGCGAGCCCGCAGACCGTAAGGGTGACGAGGCCGAGGGTGACCGCCGTGGTGTCCGGCCGGGCGCCGAGCGTGCCGCGGGCGAGCTGGGTCCAGATCGACGTGGCCGCGGCGACGAAGACGAGCAGCGCGGCGAGCGCGGTCGCCGGCGTCGCCAGCCGGGCCGTCAGGCCGCAGCGGACGACGTCGAGGTCGCGGCGCAGGCAGCGCGGCCGCTCGGCGATGTCGTCGGCCAGCAGCGCGGCGAACTCCTCGCCGTACCGGTCCCGCCACGCGCGGGGGTAGCAGCGCAGCAGCGTCTCGGGGCTGCTCACGAGATCGTCCAGCCGGCCCGCAGCCGGCGCAGGCCTACGGCGGCGACCTGCTTCTGCCGGTCGAGCTGCTCGTGCAGCTCGGCGGCGCCGGCGGGGGTGAGCTCGTAGGGCTTGCGCCGCTCCTCGGCCGGCAGCGCGGCGATCAGCCCGTTGCCCTCGAGCCGGGCCAGCGCCTCGTACAGGGTGCCGGGGGCGAGCCGAACGCCGGCGAACTGCTCGATGTCCTTGGTCAGCGCGTAGCCGTGCTTCGGCCCGTCGGCCAGGCTGGCGAGGACGAGCGTGTCGGCGGTGTTGGGCGCGGCCACGGGACGGACTCTATATCGGAAACCGGTGTATCGGCGAGCAGCAGGGTCGGCAGTCGCTCGCCGAGCCACTGGCGCGGGAACGGGTCGCGCAGCCGCCACAGGCCGGCGTCGAGGACGAAGTGGGTCATGACGACGCCGAGGTAGACGCCGAAGACTGCTCTGGTCGCCGCGGGTCCGTGATGGAGGTGGGGCGCGCCGGCGAGCGCACCCGCGACGGCGAGGACACCGGCGAGCAGGAGCATCGCCTCGGGGACGCGCTTGTTGGTGCGCTTGTTGGCCGGTCCGGCGACGACCATGCCGACGAGCAGCAGGTACTGCAGGCCGTGCGCGACCGTCATCCCGCCGAGTGCGGCGTACGGCGACGTCGTGAGCAGCAACGGCAAGGGGAACGCGACCGCGAGCAACGGGATCGGCCGCCGTAGCAGCGCGGCGCTGCCGCCGAGCAGCAGCCAGGCGGTCGCCGATGCGGCGGTGGTGACCGCGGCCGGCGGCTTGAGTGTGACCGCCTGCGTGACCTGGGGATGCGCGGCGAGCGCGAGGATGCCGGCGGCCGCGGACGCGCGGATGCAGCGGCGCTCGGTCGTCGTCAGCGGCGGCCGGCGAGTGGCGCGCGTGGCGAGTGCGGCGAGGCCCAGGTTCTGCTGCTGGTAGTGCCAGAGCTGCCAGCCGAAGAAGCCGAGGAGCGCGGCCTGCAGCGCGGTGGTCGGCAGCAGCGCGGCCGTCACCGCGGCGGCGCCGACGAGGGCGAGCGGAGCGGCGACGTACCGTCGCGGGTGCGCGCGGGCGTGCCGCCGTACGTCGGCGAACGCGAACAGCGCTGCCGTGGACGCGACGTGTACCGACGAGCCGACGAACAGCAGCCAGGTGAGGCCGGTGCCGGGCGCGACGAGCGCCGGGATCGCGAGCCCGCCGGCGGTGACCGCACCGACTATCCAGGGGAAGCGGCGAGGGTCAGCCACCGCCGCAACCGCCGCCGGCACTGGTGGAGATGTTGACGACGAGGGCGACGACGAAGGCCGCGAGGGTGAGCGCGGCGACGCCGGCAAGTCCCAGCAGGATACGTCCGACTGGCATGTGTTGGACGTTATATCGGCTACCGATACATCGTCAACCGTTACACCGGAGAACGAAAATCGTCTGCCCGGATTCATCGGCACGGACGTTTGAGTTCGACTGGATCGGAGATGTCGTGCGTGGTTCCACCCCCACGCCACGACCCGCTGTTAGCGACTGGCAATCTCGGTGATCACCGTCGCCATTCCGGTCGGCTTGACGTTGCTCTCCACCATTTTGTCCAGCACCGCGTTGCAGTAGAGGGTGGTGTCGATGCCGCCGCCGTGCACACTGTCGCAGAAGCGTCGCAGGATGAGTCGCCCCGGAAACTCCCTAATCCATGTGCCGTCGTCCAAAGAGGCTGAGAGCCGTGCTCGATGCTCGTCTGCTTCTCGACTGAGATCCGGCTCGGTAAGTTGTGTGTGAATCTCTGCGAGGCGCTGCACGGAGCCTTCGATGGAGGGAAGAAGGTCTCGGGCCGGCGCTTGCGTGTTAGGGGGTCCCTTCACCTCGATTGCCTCAATGAGCCTAGAGTTGACCGAAGCCTGGAGTCGTTCGAGAACAAGTCGGTTCAGGAGTTCCTTCGCGCACGTTCTGAGCCGTTCGAGCACCTCTTCATCCGAATTGAAAGGGTCAGAGCCGAGCAGCCCAGCCGAGGCGGATCGCAGACTCCTTGGATCCA
>JAVEEI010000108.1 GCA_030840525.1 Frankiaceae bacterium | reverse complement strand
ACCTACTGGATGGTGCAGATCCTCGACCGGCTGGAGAAGGGCGAGGGCGACGCGCAGGACATCGACACCCTGCTCGACGCCTGCGACAACATCCTCGGCCGCTCGTTCTGCGCACTCGGCGACGGCGCGACCAGCCCGATCACGTCGTCGGTGCAGTACTTCAAGGACGAGTACGTCGCGCACTGGGAGCAGGGCGGCTGCCCGTTCGACCCGGCCGCGGCCACCCTCTTCGCCGCCACCAGCGGGGCGGCCCGATGACCGACATGGTGACCTGCACGATCGACGGCATCGAGATCACGGTGCCGAAGAACACCCTGATCATCCGCGCGGCGGAGCAGCTCGGCATCCAGGTGCCGCGGTTCTGCGACCACCCGCTGCTCGACCCGCTCGGCGCCTGCCGGCAGTGCATCGTCGAGGTCGAGGGCCAGCGCAAGCCGCTGACCGCGTGCACCACGACGGTCACCGACGGCATGGTCATCAAGACGCAGCTGACCTCCGAGGTCGCCGACAAGGCGCAGCGCGGCACGATCGAGTTCCTGCTGCTCAACCACCCGCTCGACTGCCCGGTGTGCGACAAAGGTGGCGAGTGCCCGTTGCAGAACCAGGCGCTCACCAACGGCCCGTCCGAGTCGCGGTTCCGCGACGAGAAGCGCACGTTCGAGAAGCCGATCGCGATCTCGTCGCAGGTGCTGCTCGACCGCGAGCGGTGCGTGCTCTGCGCGCGCTGCACCCGGTTCAGCCAGCAGATCGCCGGCGACCCGTTCATCGAGCTGTTCGAGCGCGGCGCGCTGGAGCAGGTCGCGATCTACACCGACGAGCCGTTCAACTCCTACTTCTCCGGCAACACCGTGCAGATCTGCCCGGTCGGCGCGCTGACCGGCGCGCAGTACCGCTTCCGCGCCCGGCCGTTCGACCTCGTCTCGACGCCGTCGGTGTGCGAGCACTGCGCGTCCGGCTGCCAGCAGCGCACCGACTGGCGCCGCGGCAAGGTGCTGCGCCGCCTCGCCGGCGCCGACCCCGACGTCAACGAAGAGTGGAACTGCGACAAGGGTCGTTGGGCGTTCCAGTACGCGCGCTCCAAGGACCGGCTGCGCGAGCCGCTGGCCCGCGACGGCGACGGCTACCTCGCCGAGACCTCGTGGAGCGAGGCGCTCGAACGCGCGGCGGCCGGCCTCGACGAGTGGTTCGGCAAGGTCGGCGTCCTCACCGGCGGCCGGCTGACCGTCGAAGACGCCTACGCCTACGCGAAGTTCGCCCGGCTCGTGCTCGGCACCGACGACGTCGACTTCCGCGCCCGGCCGCACTCCGACGAGGAGACGCGGTTCCTCACCTCGCGCGTCGCCGGCCGCTATCTCGAGACGACGTACGCCGACCTCGAGTCGGCGCCCGCGGTGCTCACGGTCGGCCTCGACGCCGAGGAGGAGTCGCCGATCGTGTTCCTGCGGCTGCGCAAGGCGGTGCTGACCCGCGGCACGAAGGTCTTCGACGTCGCGCCGTTCGCGACCCGCGGGCTGCGCAAGCTCTCCGGCCGGCTGCTCCAGTGCCTGCCCGGCAACGAGGCCGAGTTGTTGACCGGGCTCGACGAAGCGGCCTTGCGCGAACCCGGCGCGGTGATCCTCGTCGGCGAGCGGCTCGCCACGGTCCCCGGCGGCCTGTCCGCCGCGGCCGCGCTCGCCGAGGCGACCGGCGCGAAGGTGGCGTGGGTGCCACGCCGGGCCGGTGACCGCGGCGCAGTCGAGGCCGGTTGCCTGCCCGGGCTGCTGCCGGGTGGCCGCCCGGTCGCCGACGCGGCCGCGCGGGCCGAGGTCGCGCAGGCCTGGGGCGTCGACGCGCTGCCCGACCACGTCGGCCGGTCGACCGACGAGATCCTGCGCGCGGCCGCGGCCGGCGAGATCGCCCTCGTCGTCGCCGGCGTCGACGTCCGCGACCTGCCCGACCCCGAGCTCGCCCTGCGGGCGGTCGAGAACGCGCCGTTCGTGCTCTCGCTCGAGCTGCGCGAGTCGCCGATCACCGACCGCGCCGACGTCGTACTTCCGGTCGCGCCGGCGGTCGAGAAGTCCGGCTCTTACGTCGACTGGGAGGGCCGGGTGCGGCCGTTCGGTACGACGTTGGAGTCGACCGGTGCGCTGTCCGACGGGCGGGTGCTGCACCGGCTGGCCGAGGTGCTGCACGTCGACCTCGGGCTGCCGAGCGTCGAGGCCACCCAGGCCGAGATTCAGCAACTCGGCGCGTACCAAGGCGGCTCGCGCGGTGCCCTGGGGGAGTGGAATCCGAACTCGGCTCCTACACCCGCTGTCGGGGAAGCGGTGCTCGCGACCTGGCACCAGCTTCTCGACGACGGCCGCCTGCAGGAGGCCGAGCCCTACCTCGCCGGCACCCGCCGCCCGACGCAGGCCTTGCTCAGCGAGACTCTTGCCAAGGAGATCGGCGCCGGCGCCACGGTGACCGTGAGCACCGACCGCGGCTCGGTCACGCTGCCGTACGCGATCGCCGACCTGCCCGACCGCGTCGTGTGGCTGCCGACGCTCGCCGAGGGCTGCCACGTGCACGAGCAGCTCGGCGTGACGAGCGGTGCCGTCGTGAGGGTCGGCGCATGAACGCCGCCTCGATCCTGGCCGCGACGTCGGGCGGCGCGGACCTCGGTGCGTTCGGCCGCGACCCGTGGTGGCTGATCCTGCTCAAGACCGTCGTCATTTTCCTGTTCCTGGTGCTGACGACGCTGCTGATGATCTGGGCCGAGCGGCGCATCGTCGGCCGGATGCAGCAGCGCCCCGGCCCCAACCGGGTCGGCCCGTTCGGTCTCGCCCAAGGTCTCGCCGACGGCGTGAAGCTCATGCTCAAGGAAGACCTGATCCCGGCCCTCGTCGACAAGCCGCTCTACATCCTCGCGCCGGTTGTGTCGGCGATCCCCGCGTTCCTGTCGTTCGCGGTGATCCCGGTCGGGCCGGAGGTGTCAATCTTCGGCCACAAGACTCCGTTGCAGATCACGGATCTTCCGGTCGCGGTGCTGTTCATCCTCGCCATGGCGTCGATCGGCGTCTACGGCATCGTGCTCGCCGGCTGGTCGTCGCAGTCGCCGTACCCGCTGCTCGGCGGGCTGCGCTCCGCGGCGCAGGTCATCTCGTACGAAGTCGCGATGGGCCTCGCGCTCGCCGGCGTCTTCATCTACGCCGGGTCGCTGTCCACGTCGGAGATCGTGTCGGCCCAGCACAGCCTCTGGTACGCCCTGCCGCTGTTCCCGTCGTTCGTCATGTACCTCGTCTCGATGGTCGGAGAGACCAACCGCGCGCCGTTCGACCTGCCCGAGGCCGAGGGCGAGCTCGTCGGCGGGTTCCACACCGAGTACGCGTCGATCAAGTTCGCGATGTTCTTCCTCGCCGAGTACATCAACATGACCACGGTGTCGGCGCTCGCGACGACGCTGTTCCTCGGCGGCTGGCGCGCGCCGTGGCCACTGTCGCTGATCGACCACAACGCGCTGAACCACGGCTGGTGGCCGGTGCTCTGGTTCCTCGCGAAGATGTTCACCCTGCTGTTCGGCTTCATCTGGCTGCGCGGCACACTGCCCCGGCTGCGCTACGACCAGTTCATGGCGCTGGGCTGGAAGATCCTCATCCCGGCGAGCCTGGTCTGGATCCTGATCGTCGCGAGCTTCAAGCAGCTCACCAACCTCGGCTACACCCGCTTCCAGGTGCTGGCGTACGTCGGCATCCCGCTCGCGCTGATCGTGCTGGTCGCGTCGTTCTTCCTGGAGAACAAGACCGTCGAGACGGCCGAGACTGAGCCGCCGCCGGACCCGCCGGCAGCCGCCGGTGCCGACCGCAACAGCTACCCGGTGCCGGTGCTGACCGGCGCGCCCCCGGTCCACGACATCGAGCCGAATATCGAGGGAGTGCGAGGTGGCTGACAAGTCTCGCGACGAGCCCGCACCGCCGCGGACGTCCGCCAGCTCCGGCGGGCCGGTGAAGTCGCTGCTCGCCCCGATCGCCGGCTTCGGCGTGACGTTCAAGACGATGTTCAAGCCGATCGTCACCGAGCAGTACCCGGAAGAGAAGGTGCCGACGGCGCCGCGCTACCACGGCCGGCACGTGCTTAACCGGCACGCCGACGGGCTGGAGAAGTGCATCGGCTGCGAACTGTGCGCGTGGGCCTGCCCGGCCGACGCCATCTACGTCGAGGGCGCGGACAACACCGACGAGGAGCGCTTCTCGCCGGGTGAGCGCTACGGGCGCGTCTACCAGATCAACTACCTGCGCTGCATCTTCTGCGGCCTGTGCATCGAGGCTTGCCCGACCCGCGCGCTGACGATGAGCAACGAGTACGAGCTCGCCGACGACAGCCGCGAAGACCTCATCTTCACCAAGGACCAGCTGCTCGCGCCGCTGCTGCCGGGGATGGAGTCGCCGCCGCACCCGATGCGGCTCGGCGAGGATGAGAAGGCCTACTACCTCGGTGGCGGCATCAGCCCGGTCGCCGGCGACCCGGACGTCGAAGGCCGGCTGCACGCGGATGGGGCCGAGTCGTGACCCCCGCCGTCATGAGCAGCGCCATCCTTGCCGCCGGGTCGGCGCCCACCCACGAGGCCGTCGTGTTCTGGATCCTCGCGCCGGTCGCGGTGATCGGCGCGCTCGGTCTCGTCTTCGCCCGCAGCGCCGTGCACGCGGCGGTGCTGCTGGCATTGGTCATGCTGTCGCTGGCCGCGTTCTACACCGCCGAGGCCGCGCCGTTCCTCGCGGTCGTGCAGGTCGTCGTCTACACCGGCGCCGTGCTGATGCTCTTTCTGTTCGTGCTCATGCTCGTCGGCGTCGACTCGTCCGACTCGCTGGTCGAGACGTTACGGGGCCAACGCGTCGCCGGAACGCTCATCGCGCTCGGCTTCGCCGTACTCCTCATCGTCGCGCTGGCCGGCACGCTCGACTCGTTCCACGCGCACGGGCTCGCCGACGCGCAGGGTGAGAAGGGCAACGTCGTCGCGATCGCGGAGCTGCTGTTCAGCCGCTACGTGTTCGCGTTCGAGGCGACCAGCGCGTTGCTCATCACCGCCGGGCTCGGCGCGATGGTGCTCGCGCACCGCGAGCGGACCGCGCCACGGCGCACGCAACGCGAGCGGATGCTCGAACGCGTCGAGCGTGGTGGCGCGGCGCTGGCGCCGCTGCCCGGCCCGGGCGTGTACGCCGACCACGACGCGGTCGACACCCCGGCGCTACTGCCCGACGGCAGTATCGCGGTGAACAGCGTGCCGGAGTACCTCGAGATCTCCGACGCGCGACCGCACGCCGACGCAGTCGGCCGGGAGCTGGAGTCGCCGACGTGAGCCCCGACTACTACCTCTACCTGTCCGCCGTGCTGTTCACGATCGGCGCGCTCGGCGTGCTCATCCGGCGCAACGCGATCGTCGTGTTCATGTGCGTCGAGCTGATGCTCAACGCGGTCAACCTGTCGCTGGTCACGTTCTCCCGGATCGACGGCAACCTCGACGGTCAGGTCATCGCGTTCTTCGTCATGGTCGTCGCGGCAGCCGAGGTCGTCGTCGGCCTCGCGATCCTCATGACCGTGTTCCGCACCCGCCGTTCCGCGTCGGTCGACGACGCCAACCTGCTGAAGTACTAGGAGATCCCGCGCGTGAACGTCGACCGTAGGTCCGGGGGTGCCCGCTCGTGAG
>JAVEEI010000073.1 GCA_030840525.1 Frankiaceae bacterium | reverse complement strand
GCGCGGCCTTCTCCGTCGGCAGCGCGATCGCTTCGTCGAACGAATTCGTGTGCAGCGATTGGGTGCCGCCGAAGATGGCCGCCATCGCCTGCGTCGTGACCCGGACGAGGTTGACCTCGGGTTGCTGCGCCGTCAGCTGTACGCCGGCCGTCTGCGTGTGGAACCGGAGCATCAGCGACTTCGGGTTCTTCGCGCCGAACTCGTCGCGCATGACCTGCGCCCAGATGCGCCGGGCCGCGCGGAACTTCGCCACCTCTTCGAGCAGCGTCGTACGGGCGACGAAGAAGAACGCGAGCCGCGGCGCGAAGTCGTCGACGTCTTGCCCGGTCGCGACCGCCGCGCGGACGTACTCGATCCCGTCGGCGATCGTGAACGCGATCTCCTGCGCGGGCGTCGCGCCGGCCTCGGCCATGTGGTAGCCCGAGATCGAGATCGTGTTCCACTTCGGGATCTCCGTGCGGCAGTAGCGAAACACGTCGGTGACGAGTCGCAGCGACGGCTGCGGCGGGAAGATGTAGGTGCCGCGGGCGATGTACTCCTTGAGGATGTCGTTCTGGATCGTGCCGGTCAGTGCAGACGGCGCGACACCTTGCTCCTCGCCGACGAGTTGATAGAGCAGCAGCAGCAGCGCGGCCGGTGCGTTGATCGTCATCGACGTCGAGACCTGGCCGAGCGGGATGCCGTCGAACAGCAGCCGCATGTCGTCGATCGAGTCGATCGCGACCCCGACCTTGCCGACCTCGCCGTGCGCGATCTGCTCGTCGGAGTCGTGGCCCATCTGCGTCGGCAGGTCGAACGCGACCGACAGCCCGGTCGAGCCGGCCTCGACCAGTTGGTGGTAGCGCTCGTTCGACTCGCGCGCGGTGCCGAAGCCGGCGTACTGCCGGATCGTCCACGGCCGGCCGGTGTACATCGACGGGTAGACGCCGCGGGTGAACGGGAACGCGCCCGGCTCGCCGAGCCGCGCGGCCGGGTCGAACCCGTCGAGGTCCGCGGCGCCGTACGTCGGGCGGATCGGGAAGCCCGACTCTGAACCCCGCCCCTCGCCGCTGGTCATGCCAGCGATGCTAGTTCGCCGCGTTCACACGTCGACCGTCAACCGGACGCTGACCACATCACCGAGATCGACCGCCGCCGCCTTGCGCACCGACGTCTTCAACGGCACCAAGTACTTGCCGTCTTTGGGAAACAGCGACGTCCGCCAAGACGTGTCACCGAGCCGCGCGGTGACGGGGATGCAGCCCCAGCCGTAGCTCGCCATCGCCGACACATCCGCGATCGCGTCGGACTCGGCCTCCGGCACGGTGACGAAGTACCACGGCGCCGGTCCCTTCCAGAAGAACACCTCGCCGCTGAACTCCAGGTCCACGCGGTCACGATAGGCGCGGGCGGTCCGGGTCGATGACCGCGGCGACGTCGAAGAACTGCCGCAACGCCCGCGCCTCGCCGGCGAACGCGTACCCGTCGATGTGCCGGCGGCTCATCACGACGACGCCGTCGACGGCGCGCCGCCGCGCACCGATGTCGATGTCGAACTGCACGGTGAAGCCGGCGTCGCGCAGCAGCGCGCGGCCCGCAGCGCTCGGCCGGGCGCCGAACGGGTAGATCAGCAGGTCGGTCGGGCCAACTACGTCGCGAGTCAACGCCTTCCACCGCGCCGTGTCGCGCGCGATCGCGCCGAGCGAGTCCTTCGACAGGTCGATGTGCCCGTACGTGTGGCTCGCGACCAGCCAGCCAGTTGCGCGCAGCCGCACGACGAGTGCCCGGACCCGCGCCCGCGCCGCCGAGGTGGTGAGGTCGTGCTCGCCGAACAGGCCTTCGTAACCCGTGACCGCGAGCACGCCCTTCGCGCCGTCGGCGGAGAACTCCGGGTGCGCGGCGACCTCTTCGTCGACGAGCGGCACGACGTCGTCGTCGGTCAGCCGTACGCCGGAACCGACGGCGTACTCCGCCTTGACGTTGCCGGCCGGGTCGAGCACGAGCCGTTTCGCCAGCCCGCGGCCGGCGAAGTAGCCGTAGTAGTTGACGTCGTCCTCGGACAGCACGAGCGGCTTGCGCCCGACCGGCACTCGCACGGTGCCCGCGGCCGCGCGGTGCGCGTCGACCAGCGTCCAGCCGTTGCGCCACAGGCCGTCGAGGATGCCGCGGAACTCGTGCGCCGTGACGAAGTAGTCGGCGAACCCGCGCCCGAGCCGGTCGCCGGTGAACGCGAGCCGCGGCTGGAGGACCAACGGGTGGAAGAACAGGCCTTCGACCGGGCCGCGCCAGCGCACCATCGGCACCGAGGGCATCGGAGCCACAGACGGCGCCGAGGGTGACGGCGAGGCCGAGTGCGCGCGGGTTGGCTGCGGCGCCGCCGGACGTCCCGCCGCGACGACCCGCGTGCCGCCGTACCGGAGCTTGACCAGGGCACCTCCGGTCGCGCCGGCGGCGGCCAGCGCGACGACGACGAGTGTTGCCACGAGCCAGCGGCGCCGCATGTCCTACCGACGCGCGTCCGGCCGCATCGGTTGCCCGAGCCTCGTGCGTACTAAGAAGCCGGCGTGGCCCGTTCGGCCGGCTGGCCGACCGTCCCGGCGATGAGCTGGTCGAACTCGCCGCGCCAGAACCGGTGGATGTTGAGCCGGGTCGGCTTGTCCGCGTTGGCGAACTGCACGTACGCCGAGCTCCACACCGTGCCGCGCTTGACCCGCGTGATCGGGAACGCGTCCCGCGGCCACGACCCGACCACGTCGCCGGGCCGGTTGGTGAACCGGTTCGCAGAGTTGAGCACGACGTGCTGGCTGGTCAAGGTGAAGAAGTAGTAGCGACGGGTGATGGCGATGACCAGCCCGACCACGGGGATCTCGCCGAGCGCGGCCGCGACGTACGGGCTGACGCCGGTCTCGCAGTGGACGCACGCCTCGAACGTCTCCCCCGGCGGGGCGATCTCCCGCAGCTTCTCGATGACCTGCTGCTTCTGCTTCGCGCGTCTGATGGCCACGGGCGACACCCTAACCACAGAGTGGCCCGCGCGGCGGTCGGAAAGCCGGTAGCCTGCTGCGAAAGATGCGGACCTCCCTCCTCGCCGCGCTCGCTGCCGGCCTGATGATCGCCGCCCCGACCACGTCGGCCGCGGCTGCCGTCGCCTCCCCCGCGCAGGTCCGCACCCCGCACGACGACACCAGCGGCCCGATCGGCGGCCCGCTTCTCGGCTCGGACGGCGTGGTCGTGCAGCGGCTGCCCGGCGCGCCCGCCCTGCCGGGCGGGCTCGACATGGGCTCGTGGCTCGTCGCCGACGCCGACACCGGCGAGGTGCTCGCGGCGAAGGCTCCGCACGAGCGTTTCCTGCCGGCGAGCACGCTGAAGACCCTCACCGCGGTCACCTTGATCCCGCGGCTGTCGCCCACGCAGGTGCAGAAGGCGTCGTACGACGACGTCGCGGTCGACGGCAGCAAGGTCGGCCTCGTCAACGGCTACGGCTACACGGTCGACACGCTGTTCACCGCGATGCTCGTGGTGTCCGGCAACGACGCCGCGG
The DNA here is from genome assembly GCA_030840525.1 of Frankiaceae bacterium. Lineage (GTDB taxonomy): Bacteria > Actinomycetota > Actinomycetes > JAFAQI01 > JAFAQI01 > BP-197. The sequence continues at coordinate 14,130 of JAVEEI010000073.1, read as the reverse complement.
GCGCACTCGCCGAGGCCGCCGGCGGCCTGCCCCGCACGGTCGCACTCATGAACGCCGAGGCCCGGCACCTGCAGGCCGACGACACCGTCGCCCGCACCCCCAGCGGGCTCGACGCGCCGGGCGAGTCGTCGTCGGCGTACGACCTCGCGCTGATCGCCCGCGAGGGCCTGTCGATGCCGGCGTTCCGGCACTACGTGACCGTCGTCCGCGCGACCGTGCCGGCGCCGCGCCGCGCGCACTTCGAGATCTACACGCACAACCGGCTGTTGACGACCTACCGCGGCGACATCGGGGTCAAGAACGGCTACACGGTGAAGGCCGGCGGCACGTACATCGGTGCCGCGACCCGCGGCGGGCACACTGTCATCGTCACGCTGATGCACGCCAACCCCGACTTCTGGCCGCAGGCGCGCAAGCTGCTCGACTGGGGTTTTGCCGCCGAAGGCAAGGTCGTCCCCGTCGGCACCCTCGTCGCACCGGTCGACCCGAACGCGCGGCCGGTCGTCGAGAGCGTCCAGGCGAAGCCGGTGGTCGCGGCCGAACGCCCGGTGCCGACCAGCGAGGGAGTCGCGACGTGGGAGATCGTGCTGCTCGCCGTCTCCGCGTCGACCGCCGTCATCGTGACGTTGCGGCGGTTGCGCCGGCGGCCGCGGCTCAGCCTGCCGCCGCTCTGACCCGGCCGCCGCTGCGCAGCGCCGCCGAACGTCCATTCCCAAATGGGGATATTTCGGTAGGGTACGGCGCGCGCCGAGGATCGGCTCGGTGCAGAGATCGAGCAACCTGGGGTCGTCGTGGCACAAGGCACGGTCAAGTGGTTCAACTCGGAGAAGGGTTACGGCTTCATCGCCGTCGACGGCGGTAGTGACGTCTTCGTCCACTACAGCGCGATCCAGTCCGACGGCTACAAGTCGCTCGAGGAAGGCCAGCGGGTCGAGCTCGAGGTCACCCAGGGCCAGAAGGGGCCGCAGGCCGACCAGGTCCGCGTCGTCTAGCTACGGCTTGGCGTCGCGACCGAAGTGCGTGTCGACCTCTTCGTCCTCGCGGTACTGCTCGCGTTCGGCGTACGCCTCGTACGCGCGGTAGTCGGCGTCGGTCGCGGCCGGGTCGCGTAGCGCCCGCGGCCACAGCTTGTACTGCCGTACGACGTTGACCTCGGCGGCGAGCAGCACCACCTGCGCCTGCAGGTAGAACCACGACAACAGTACGACGACGGTGCCGAAGTTCTTGCCGTACGTCGACGACGCGCCCTTGAGCTTGTGCGCGATGAACGCGGTCGCGGCGAGCTGCAACACCTGCAACGCCGCGGCGGAGATGACCGCGCCCGGCAACGCGGACCGCCACGGCACCCGGCGTACGGTGAGCCACCGGAACAGCACCAGGAACAGCGCAGTGTTGAGCGCGACCGCGAGCGCGGTGCCGACGATACGCAACCCCGGACCGAGGTTGACCCCGCCGATCGACCCGGCGCTCGTGACCGTGGTCGACAGCGCGGTCGTCACGATCAGCCCGACGCCGCCCACGACCACGAGCCCGGCCGCGCGCAGAGTCGAGCTGAGGAAGTTAGGCCGGTCGGTGCGCGGCACGAGATAGACGGTGTTGAACGCGGTCTGCGCGGTCTTGCCGACGCCGAGCCCGGACCACATCGCGAGCAGCAGCCCGACGACCAGCGCGAAGATGTTGCCGTGCAACGGCGCCGGCTGGTCGGTGCTGCTGACCAGCGGTAGCTGCGCGAACGCCGAGTGCTCGACACTGTGCTGCCAGTCCGGGTGACCGTGCAGCACGAACCCGAGCGCGGTCGAAAACGCGAGCAACAGCGGGAAAACCGAGAAGAACGCGTAGTAGGCCACGAGCGCGGCGAGGTTGCCGGCCTGGTCCTCGCCGAACTTCTTCACGACGGCGAACGGGAAAGCCGCCCACCGGTGGCCCTGCTGGAACCGGTCGAGCCACGCGAGCAAACCGTTCACCGTGATCACCTACCCGCCACCGCCGGGCGGCCAACTCCCGCCGTCAAGGAGTCTGGCTCGCGCTCGGCGACGGTGACGTGCTGGGTGAGCTGGAGTCGCTGGGCGAGGCGCTCGCGCTGGCCGACGCCGACGACTCCGGCGACGCGCTCTGCGTCGGGACCGACGACGGCGACTCGCTCGCCGACGGCGCCGGAGAGCTGCTCGCGCCGGCGGTGGGCGTCGCGGTCGCTGCGGGAGCGAGCGCGGCCGGCTTGACGATCGCGAGGATCTCGCGCTCGAACGTCGCGAGCTCCGCTTGGATCTGGGCGAACGTCAGGTGCCCGAGCTGCGTGCTCAGCGCCGAGATCTTCGCCCACAGCGCGAGCAGCGCCGCCTTGGCCTGCGGCGACAACGAGTCGACCGACACGACGAGCTGCGTCGCGAGTGCCTGCGTCACGCACGCGACGCAGTGGTAGCCCACCGCGGCCGCGATGTTCTGCGGCGCGACGACGTGCACGTCGCCGACGAGCAACACGACCTGGAACGCGATCGCGACGGCGCGGCAGCCGGTGCAGCTCGCGAACGCGTACGCCTCGTTGCGGTTCAGTGACACGTCCGACGTCACCCACACCAACGCGAACGCGACGTTGTAGACGACCCCGCCGTTGCGGGTGACGACGGCCATCGCCTGGTTGCCGCCGGGGCCGGCCGGGGCCGGCTTGTTGAACGGGAACACCCACGTCGGCCCGTTGCCGGTCTTCGGCGTCATGACGACCGCGACGACCGGGTGGTCGGCGGTCGGCAGCGCCCCGCCGTCGCCGGCCCAGACCGTCGTCGCCGACGCGGTCCGGCCCGGCTGCAGACCCGACGACATCGCCGCCGGCAGCGCGTCGGTGATGGTGCCGCGCTCCCACGGCTGGATCGGCCGGTAGTTGCCGTGCGGCCACCACGCGTACGCAAGGCCGCCGAGCATCGCGACGCCGACGAGCACGGCGACCGCCCGCTGCAGTGGCCGGCCGGACGTACGCCGCCAGATGCGCAGCCCGTAGCCGCGGCCGGCGCGGACGAGCATGAACACGACGCCGCCCGCGGGGATGAGCAGCGCGAGAATCGCGAGCGCCTTGACCGTCGCGCCGGCGATGTCGCCGTGGCCGGCCAGCGTTCCGAACCGGTGCGCCTGCAGGGAAACGCTGCTCGCCGTGGTCGCCATGATCCGCGGCAACGCGATGACGGTGACGACCATGGAGACGAGCAGCAGCGGGACGACGAGGAGCACCCACAGCGCGACGACCGCGCGCACCCACGGCCGCAGCGCGCGCGACTCCGGGTGCCGCCAGCGGTGCGGGAAGAAGCTGCGCAGCGTCGGGCCGATCCGGTGGAACAGGTCGGGTACGCCGGTGACGTCGGCGAGCAGGTGGTAGCCGTCGAACCGCACCAGCGGCGGTAGCTGCCGGATCATCTGGAGGATCTGCGCGGCGATGACGAGCAGCAGCCCGTCCCACCGCACGGCCTCCCACGCGCCGAACATCGCGAGCGCGACGATCGCGTTGAAGTACAGACCACCGAGGTCGACCCGGACCCGCGCGGCGCGAGAGAGCCGGTAGCTGTCGGAGACCTCCGTGTAGAAGGCGGGCCAGATCAGGTAGAGGCCGGCGCCCATCGCGCCGGGCGTGCCGCCGCCGCGTCGTAGTGCGGCGGCGTGGCCGAACTCGTGGAACCCCGCCGACACGACGGTGATGAGGAACACCGCAAGCAGCAACCCAGGCTGCCGGAACGCCTGGTACGCCGCGGACGCGAGACCTTTCTGGAACAGCACCCAGAACGCGACGACGGCGAACGCGACCGTCACCGGTACGACGACCGCCGGGTGGAACAACCACGCGAACGGCGCGGTGATCCGTCGGGTCAGCGCGGGCGACGAGACGACGAAGCGCGGGCGCAGCGCGAGCAGTGGACTCGCCCGCCGCAGCTCCGGCTCACTGCCGTCGGCGCCGAGCACCAGCCCGGCCGGCCGGAGCCGCTGCTCGACCAGCGCACGGACATGGTCCGCCGAGAGCGTCCGGCCGACCGTACGCGAGACCTCGGCCGCGATCTCGTCGTACGTCCGGTTGCCGTCGATGGCGCCGAGGATGGCGTGGACGATCGGGGTCAGTTGAAGGATCTGGCCGTCGCCACGGCGGACGAGGGCGGGTGGGTCGACGTAGCCGGACCCCAACTGCGGGCCCAGCACTTCGGCCCCGGGGGCCGGCACGGGCACGTCGGCGCGCGCGGCCCCCGGGGCGGCACGCAGTACCTGCGTGTCGCCGTCGGGACCGCCGGTTACGGCGGTCATCGGTTACGGCGTGGAGGTCTGGTCGATGCCCGACGTCTGGTCGCCCACCGCGTTGGCGTTGCCGTCGATCGACTGGTCGATCGAGACGTCCTGGTGCGCGACCGAGGCGGCCTCGGACAGCGGCGAGCCGATGTTGGCCGAGACCGCGGCATCGATCGGCGCGGCGGCGTTGACGTTCGCCGCGACCGCACCATCGATCGGCGCGGCCAGGTGCAGGTCGCCGTTGAGGTTGACGTTGACGTCGAGCAGGTTGCCGTCGGGGCCGATCGTGCCGCCGGTCGTGGTGCCGCCGCCGTCGGTCGTCGACGGCGGTGCGCCCTGGCTGATCGAGCTGCCCTGGACCGCGGCCGCGTTGGCGTCGCCGACGATGCCTTGGTGGATGCCGCCGGCCTGCTGGGTGTCGGCGAGCGCCGCCGCACCCGGCGACAGGACGTTCGCGCCGACCGCGGCGTCGATGGGCGCGGCGATGTTCGCGTTCGCGCCGACGGCGAGGTCGATCGGAGCGGCCGCGTCGAGCGCGAGGTCGAGGTTGGCGTTGAGGTCGAGCAGCGAGAGAACTTCCTTCTCCGGCAGCGCGACTACTCCTTCGGCGGCGAGTTCTGCTGGGGTGATCGGGTCACGAGAGCGATCAGACACGGGGTTACCTCCGGCGTAAGTCAGCTCGGTCGACTCGCTCCTACCCCCGCACCCGCGCCGAAGAACCTGCCCGCGCACATCGGGATCACCAGCCGTCGTCGCCGTCCCGCGAGCCCGGGCCGGGCGCGCCGACGGTGCCGAACACGAAGTCGCGCTGCGGCCGCCAGGTGCCGTCGAAGTCCTGCTCGAACAACGTGTAGCCCCACACGCGGAACGTCGCCTCGTAGCCGCGCAGCGCGTCGAACGCGCGGTCGAGCGCCTCCGGCGGCAGGTCGTGCGCGACGGTGACGTGCGGGTGGTACGGGAACCGAACGTCGCGGCCGAGCGGGCCGGAGCGCACCCGCGCTTCGAGCCGCTCGCACTCGCTGATCCCTTGCACCAGTGGGACGAACACGACCGGCGACACCGGCAGGAACGTCGCCGAGCCGCGCAGCCGGATGTCGAACGGCGACTCCGCCGCGGCGATCCGGCGCAGGTGCTCCTCGATGCTCTCGAGCGCCTCGGTAATGACTTCGGTCGGCGGCAGGAGCGTGACGTGCGGGACGATTCGTTTCGCGTTCGGGTCGCCCAGCCGCTCGCGCCAGCCTTGCAGCTCCCGGCCGTACGGCTCCGGGATGCCGACGGCCACGCCGATGTTGCGGGCCGGCCCCGTCATGTCGGTGCCGTCATGTCGCTGCCGTCATTCGCGCGGCTTGAGGAAACCGACGGCGTCGTACACCTGGGCCAGCGTCTCCGCCGCGACCTTGCGGGCCTGCGCCGCGCCGGCGGCGAGTACGTCGTCGAGCCGGCCTGGATCGTCGAGCCAGCCGAGGGTGCGCTCGCGCAACGGGGTCGTGAACTCGACCACCACGTCGGCCAAGTCACTCTTCAGCGCGCCGTACCCCTTGCCGTCGTACGCCGCTTCGAGCTCCGCGACCGGCCGGCCGGTGAGGGCGGAGAAGATGGTGAGCAGGTTGGAGACGCCGGGCTTGGCGTCGGGGTCGAAGCGCACCGCGCTGTCGGTGTCGGTGACCGCGCGCTTCACCTTCTTCGCGATCGCCGCCGGCTCGTCGAGCAGGTCGATGACGCCGGCCTGCGACTCGCTCGACTTGCTCATCTTCGCGGCGGGGTCCTGCAGGTCGAGGATCTTTCCGGTCGCCTTCAGGATGTACGGCTCGGGTACGACGAGCAGGTCGCCGAACCGGTGGTTGAACCGCTGCGCGAGGTCGCGGGTGAGCTCGATGTGCTGGCGCTGGTCCTCGCCCACCGGCACCTGGTCCGCGCGGTAGACGAGGATGTCGGCGGCTTGCAGGATCGGGTAGGTGAACATGCCGACGCCGATGCGGTCGGTGCCGTAGCGCGCGACCCGGTCCTTGTACTGCGTCATCCGGCCGGCCTCGCCCATGCCGGTCAGGCAGGTGAGCACCCACGACAGTTGCGTGTGCTCGGGTACGTGGCTCTGCACGAACAGCGTGCAGCGATCCGGGTCCACGCCCGCCGCGAGCAGCTGTGCCGCGGCGACCCGGCTGCGCCGCCGCAACTCGTCGGCGTCCCACTCGCCGTTAGTCAGCGCGTGCAGGTCGACGACGCAGTAGAACGCGTCGTGCGTCTCCTGCAACGCGACCCACTGCCGGACCGCACCGATGTAGTTGCCGAGGTGGAACGAGTCGGCCGTCGGCTGGATGCCCGACAGCACGCGAGGTCGGTCGGCGGCCATGGACGTCATTCTCCCGTACCGCTCCCGTCGGTGGGAGCGGCCTCCGTCGGCGCCGGCTCGTCGAGCAGCGTCACCCGCACCCGCGCGACCCGGCGGCCGTCCATTTTCGTGACCTTGAGCCGCATGCCGGCGACCTCGACCGCGTCGCCCTGGCGCGGCAGCCGGCCGAGCTGCGACATGAGGCAGCCCGCGACGGTCTCGTACGGCCCTTCCGGAAGCTCGCGCCGCGTCTCGTCGGCGAAGTCGTCGAGGTTGAGCAGTCCGTCGACCTCGATGTCGCCGCCGCGCAGCCGCTTCGCGTCGTCGTCGACGACGTCGTACTCGTCGCGGATCTCGCCGATCAGCTCCTCGATCAGGTCCTCGAGCGTCACGATGCCGGCCGTGCCGCCGTACTCGTCGACGACGACGGCGAGGTGGTCGCCGGAGCGGCGCATCTCCGACAGCGCCGGCAGCACGCGCTTCGTCGCCGGCAGCATCAGTACGTCGCGAGCGAGCTCGCCGACCTTCAGCCCGCGCCGCGCGGTGCCGGCCGGGCTGTAGAGGTCGCGCAGGTGCACGAAGCCGACGACCTCGTCGTGCGAGCCGCGCACGATCGGGAACCGCGAGTGCGGCGTCGCGGCCGCAAGCTTGACCGCGCGGGAGACGCTCCAGCCGGCGTCGAGGAACTCGACCTCGGTGCGCGGCACCATCACTTCGCGGAGCTGCCGCTCGCCGGCCTCGAACACCTCGTCGATGAGCCGCCGCTCCTCGCGGGTCAGCGCTTCGTGCGCGGTGACGAGGTCGCGCAGCTCCTCTTCGGTGATGCGCTCGCGGTTGACGTTCGGGTCGCCGCCGAGCAGCCGTACGACGACGTCGGTCGAGACGCTCAGCAGCCAGATGACCGGACGCATCATGCGGGCGAACCGGTCGAGCGTCGGCGCCACGGCGGACGCGGTGCTCTCCGCGCGTTGCAGCGCGACCCGCTTCGGCGCGAGCTCGCCGACGACGAGGGTGATGTAAGCGATGACCAGCGTGACGAGCAGGAAGCCGAGCACGGTCGCAAGGGTGTTGCCGAGCCCGGCCCGCCTGAAGGCCCTCGCGAGCGAGTCCGACAACGTGACCGCGCCGAACGCCGACGACAGCAGCGCGGTCGTCGTCACGCCGATCTGTACGGCGGACAGGAACCGGTTGGGGTTTTCGACGAGGTGGGCGACCTTCGCACCGCGGCGGCCGCTGTCGGCGAGCGCGCGCACCTGGCCTTCGCGCAACGTGACGAGCGCCATCTCGCTGGCGACGAACACCGCCTCGACGACAATGAGCGCGACGACGACAAGCGCACTGCCCCAGACCGGCATCAGCGGTTCCCTCGGGACCGCGCCCCGCCCGTCGAGTGCGACGAACCTCGTCTTATGAGGGGGTCCATAAGACGCATTACGTCACACTCGACCGGGGTGAGGGCGCGTAGCTAGAGGGTGGCGACGTCGGACTGCTTGGACCGGACGGCTTCCGCGGCCGCGCGCAGCCCGGCGAGCTCGGTCTCGGTGAGGTCGCGCTCGACGACCTTCCTGACGCCGCCGGCGCCGAGCTCGGCCTCGACCCCGAGGTAGACGCCGGAGATGCCGTACTCGCCGTCGACCCAGGTGCAGACCGGCATCACGTCGCCGCTGTCTTCCGCGACGGCCTTCGCCATCCGGGCCGCGGCGGCCGACGGCGCGTAGTAGGCCGAGCCGGTCTTGAGCAGCGCGACGACCTCGGCGCCGCCGTTGCGGGTGCGGTCGACGAGCTCGTCGATCTTCGCCTGGTCGGGCACCTCCGACAGCGGCCGGCCGTCGACCGTGCACGCGCTCGGCACCGGCACCATCGTGTCGCCGTGCGAGCCGAGGGTCAGCGTCTTGACCGACGCGACCGGCACGCCAGCGGCCTCGGCGACGAAGTTGGTGAACCGCGCGGTGTCGAGCATGCCGGCCTGGCCGATGACCTTCTGCTTCGCGAACCCGGTCGCCGACGCGGCCAGTGCGGTCATCTCGTCGAGCGGGTTGGACACGACGATGACGACCGCGTCGGGCGAGAACTTCGCGACGTTCTCGGCGACGCCGCGCACGATCTTCGCGTTGGTCTCGATGAGGTCCATCCGGCTCATGCCCGGCTTGCGCGGCAGGCCGGCCGTGACGACGACGATGTCGGAGTCGGCGGTCGGCTCGTAGCCGGACCCGTCGACACCTGTCGTCGCGCCGACGATGCGCGTCTCGAAGCCCTCGATCGGGCGGGACTGGTTGAGGTCGAGGGCGAGACCTTCCGGCTTGCCCTCGATGATGTCGGTGAGTACCACGGTCTCGAACACGTCGTACTCGGCCAGCCGCTGCGCGGTCGTGGACCCGTAGAAGCCGGCGCCTACGACGGTGACCTTGCCCTTGCGCGCCATGAACTACTTCATCTCCTCGAGCTTCGAAATGATCGCGTCGGCGTACTCGCTGGTCCCGACCGCGGTCGGGTCGTCGCGATTGGGTTTCATGTCGTACGTCGTGCTCTTCCCCTCGGCGATGACATCGCTCACGGCGCGCTCCAGCTTGTCCGCGGCCGCCGTCTCGCCGAGGTGCTTCAGCATGAGCATGCCGGACAGGATCATCGCGGTCGGGTTGACCTTGTTCTGGCCCTTGTACTTCGGCGCCGAGCCGTGCGTCGCCTCGAACACCGCGGTGTTCTGGCCGATGTTGGCACCGGGCGCGACGCCGAGACCGCCGACCATGCCCGCGGTCAGGTCCGACAGGATGTCGCCGTAGAGGTTGGGCAGCACCAGCACGTCCCACTCGTCCGGCCGCTGGATGAGGCCCATGCAGGTCGCGTCGACGAGGTTCTCCCACGGGTCGATGTCGGGGTATTCCTTCGCGACCTCGCGGAACACCGACAGGAACAGCCCGTCGGTGTGCTTCATGATGTTGGACTTCGTCACGCAGTGCACGCGCTTGCGGCCGTTGTTGCGCGCGTACTCGAACGCGTAGCGAATGATCCGCTCCGACCCGAACTCGCTCATCGGCTTGATCGAGATGCCCGAGCCTTCGCGGATCTTCTTGTCCTGCAAGCCGTTGAGGTAGGCGATGACCTCGTCGGCCACGCGCGAGTGCGCCTCGTACTCGATCCCCGCGTACAGGTCTTCGGTGTTCTCGCGGACGATGACGACGTCGACGTTGTCGAACCGCGACCGCACGCCCGGGTAGGACTTGCACGGCCGCAGGCAGGCGTAGAGGTCGAGCTCGTAGCGCAGCGCGACGTTGACCGAGCGGAAACCGGTGCCGATCGGCGTCGTGATCGGGCCCTTGATGGCGACGCCGTTGCGGCGCACCGAGTCGATGGTCTCCTGCGGCAGCGGCGTGCCGGCCGTCTCCATGATGTCGATGCCGGCTTCCTGCACGTCCCAGTCGAAGGACGAGCCGACGGTGCCGGCGGCAGCCTCGAGCACCCGACGGGTCGCGTCGGCGAGCTCGGGCCCGGTCCCGTCACCGGGGATCAGGGTCACGCGATGCGTGGTCATCAGAAGTCTCCTGGGCGTCTTGGTCCGCCGCGAGGCTATCCCGAGCGCGGGAACGGCGTGACGGCCGCGAGGACGGCGATGGCGGCCGCCGCGGCGAGCAGGACCGCGACGTCGACGTGCCGGCTGCGGACGACGAGGTTGCCCGCCGCGCGCGGCCGCAGCGCGAGCCGGAGCAACGCCGCGACGAGCAGAGTGGCCGCGCACGCGTACAGGCCGGTCTGCACCTCGCGGTCGACGATCAGCCCGACGCCGGCCGCGATGCCGGCGAGGACGAGCAGAAGCGGGTCGGGCGAGCGGCGTACCGGCCCCGGATCCACCGGGCTGGGATCGGAGCGGCTGGGATCCGGCGGCGGCTCGGTCACGGGTTGGTCCCGGGGCGTTGCGGCGGTGGCTGCTGCCCGGACAGTACGGCGACCGCGAGGTCGGCCTGGGCCGCGCGGACCAGCACGTGGTCGGTGGTGAAGCCGGCCATCGTCGTGAACGGGATCTGCGCGCCGGCCAGCCGAGCCGCGACGTCGGCGAGGAAGCCGACGAGCTCCCACGGCAGCGGCCCGGGGAACGTCACCCGGCGCCAGGCCCGGTCGACCTGGAGCGCGGCGGCCGCCCACGCGTCGTCGTCGAGCAGCGCCTCCGGCCCGACGACGGTCACCTCCAGGTCGCTCGCGACGACGGCCGCGAACGCGCCCGCCGGCAACGCGGGCGGCTGCCAGCCGGCGGGGTACCGGACGACGGCGAGGTGGGTCGGGTCGAGCGTCGGGCGCAGGTCGGCGAGCGCGGTCATCGCGGGGCTCAACCGCGCTCGGCGAGCGGCACGACGCGGCGGTCGCGCTCGCCGACGTAGTCGCTGTCCGGGCGGATCAGCCGGTTGTCGGCGTGCTGCTCCATGACGTGCGCGGTCCAGCCGGCCATGCGCGAGACCGCGAACACCGGCGTAAAGAGATCGGTGGGGATGCCGAGCGAGCGGTAGACGCTCGCGGCGTAGAAGTCGACGTTCGGGTACAGGCCTTTCTCGGCCATGACCGTCTGCTCCATCGCGACCGACATCTCGTACCAGGTCGTGTCGCCGGCGAGCTCGCCGATCGATTGCGACAGCCGGCGCAGATGCGTCGCGCGCGGGTCTTCGGTGCGGTAGACGCGATGGCCGAAACCCATGATTTTCTGGCCGGATCCAAGGATGTCGCGGACCGCGCCGGGCACCGCGCCGACTCCGTCGATCGACTCGAGCGTGCGCATCACCGCCTCGTTCGCGCCGCCGTGGAGCGGGCCCTTCAGCGTCGCTACGGCGGCGACGACCGCGGAGTGCATGTCGGACAGCGTCGCGGCGCACACGCGCGCCGCGAACGTCGACGCGTTCATCGTGTGGTCGGCGTGCAGGACGAGGCACTCGTCGAACGCGGCGACCGCCTCGGGCTGCGGCTCACGACCGGTGACCTGGAGCAGGAAGTTGCCGGCGACGCCTAGCTTCGGATCCGGTGCCGGCACGTCGGCGCCGGTGCGGGCCGCCTGGTACGACGCGACCAGGGTCGGCATCACGCCGACCAGCCGGACCGCCTTGCGCGCGTTCGCGGCGGGCCCGTTGTCGTCCTTGTCGGGGTCGTCATGACCGACCAGCGAGAGCAGGCTGCGCAGCGCCTCCATCGGCGCCGCCGCGGTGGCGATGGCGGGCAGCGACGCGGCGGCGAGCGGCGGCACGGCGCGCGCGGCGGCGAGCTCGTCGACCAGGCCGTCGAGCTCGGTGCGCGTGGGCAGCGAGCCGCGTTGAAGCAGGTGGACTGTCTCCTCGAACGACACGTGGCCACCGAGGTCGTGGATGTCGTAGCCGCGGTAGGACAGCCGGCCGGCCTGACCGTCGATGTCGGAGATGGCGGTCGAGGCGGCGACCACGTCGGCCAAACCGCGCGACGGTGCAGTCACCGGCGCAGTCTAACGACGCCCCCTCCGGCGGCCTTTCGACGTGTCGCGCCAGCCACAACGGGTAGGTCGGCAGAGAACGGAGACGTGCACCGTAAGCGAAGGGGAGACACCGTGGAAACGCCGTACGTACGCGTCGAGGAGACCGGCACGGTGTTCGAGCTGGAAAAGGACGTCACCACGGTGGGTCGCGGCGAGGGCGTCGACATCGCGATGTCCGACCCGAGCGTGTCGAGGCTGCACGCAGAGCTCATCCGGCGCGGGCCGCACGTCTACGTCGCCGATCTCGGCCTGTCTTCGAACGGCACCCGGGTCAACGGGCGCCCGGTCGGCCGCAAGGTGCTCGCCGACGGTGACGTCCTGTCGTTCGGCGCGGCCCGGGCCCGCGTCGGCGGGTTGGGCGAGTCGGAGACCGCCGCGCCCGACACGCTCGAGATGCGTCGCGTCGCCGCGCCCGACCTCACCCGCCGCGAGGCCGAGGTGCTCCAGGCACTGTGCCGCCCGGCGCTCAACCACGAGGCGTTCGTGGCGCCGGCGACGGCGAAGGAGATCGCCGACGAGCTGGTCGTCACCGAGGCCGCGGTCAAGCAGCACCTGCTCCGGCTGTACTCGAAGTTCCGGATCGCGGAGGGCGGCAACCGGCGCGGCCGGCTGGCCAACGAGGTCGTCGCGCTCGGCGTCGTACGCCCCGTTCCCGGCGACCAAGCAGACGGAGTACGCCGCGCCGGCTAGCCCACGGCTCCGCCCCCCGCGCGTTGAGTGCGACGTTCCTCGTCTTCTCAGGGCCTGAAAAGACGAACAACGTCACACTCGACGGAGTGGAGAGCTACTGCACCGTTCGGTGGGAACGACGCTCGGCGGCTTCGACGCAGTTGCGGAACAGCATCGCGATCGTCGTCGGACCCACGCCGCCGACCCGCGGCGTGATCGCACCCGCGACCTCTTCGCACGACTCATCCACGTCAGGCAGCAGCCGCTTGCCCTCGTACCGCACCCCCGCGCCGACCACCGTCGCGCCGGGCCGGATGTGTTCCGGCTGGATCATCCCGGGCACGCCGGCCGCGGCGACGACGATGTCCGCGCGCCGGGTGTGCTCGGCCCAGTCCGGTACGCCGGTGTGCACCAGCGTCACCGCGGCATTCGCCGTCGGCCGTTTCTGCGACAGCAGAATCGACAGCGGCCGGCCGATCGTCACGCCGCGCCCGACGATGCACACCGAGCGCCCCGCGACCGGGATCTCGTAGTACGCGAGGATCGCCTCGATGCCCGCAGGCGTGCACGGCTTCGGTCCGGGCATGTCGAGCGCGAGCCGGCCCATGTTCGTCGGGTGCGCCGCGTCGGCGTCCTTGTCCGGGTCGATCTCGTACAGCGCGCGCTCGTAGTCGAGCCCGGCCGGGATCGGGTACTGCAACAGGATCGCGTCGACGTCGTCGGCGTCGTTGAAGCCACGAATGACGGCGTGCAGCTCGTCCTGCGTCGTCGACGCCGACAGCTGCGCGTGGTGTCCCGGGTTGAACCCGAGCTCGACCGCCTTCGCCTGCTTCATCGCGACGTAGCGCGCGCTCGGCTCGTCGTCGCCGACGAGAATCGTCGCGAGACCTGGGGGGTGACCGGCGTCGCGCAGCGCGGCGATCCGCGGCGCGAGGTCGGCGAACACCGCGTCGGCCACCGGACCTCCGGGCAGCAGCATGGCGGCCATCAGTGGAAGAAGTGCCGGGTGCCGGTGAAGTACAGGGTGACGCCGGCCGCCGCCGCGGCCGCGACCACTTCCTCGTCGCGCACCGACCCGCCGGGCTCGACGACCGCGCGCACCCCCGCCTCGATCAGCACCTGCAACCCGTCGGCGAACGGGAAGAACGCGTCGCTCGCGGCCACCGCGCCTTTCGCGCGATCGCCCGCCCGGGCGACCGCGAGCCGGGCGGAGTCGACCCGGTTGACCTGGCCCATGCCCACACCGACGGTCGCACCGCCGGCCGCGAGCAGGATCGCGTTGGACTTCACCGACCGGCACGCCCGCCAGGCGAACTCGAGGTCGCGCAACAACTCGTCGTCGGCTGCCTCGCCCGCCTGCAGCGTCCACGCCGATACGGCGTCGCCCTCGGCG
>JAVEEI010000168.1 GCA_030840525.1 Frankiaceae bacterium | reverse complement strand
CTCGTACACCTGGACGACGCCGGCGGCACGGTCGCCGACGTCGCCCGCGCACTCGGCGCGCCGGTCGTCGTCGTCGCCGCGGCCGGCCTCGGCACGCTCAACGCGATCGCGCTCACCACCGAGGCGCTGCGACGCCGCGACATCGAGTGCCTCGGCGTCGTGTTCGGGTCGTGGCCGGCCGACCCCGACCTCGCCGCGCGGGCGAACGTCGGCGACGTCGCGGCGTACGCGAACGCGCCGCTGGTGGGCATGGTTCCGGCCGGTGCTTCGCGCCTCGACGCCGCTGTGTTCCGCGAGCTCGCGCGGCGCAACCTGGCACCTGTCCTCGGCGGTACATGGACGTACCGCGAGGAATAGCGCCTTGCGACGTAGTCCTTTGTGACTAAACGGGGGCCACGTCTCGAGAGGACAATCCATGCGTTCGAACGCCAGGCTCGCGCTTGCGGCGGTCGCCGCCGCCGCGATGGCCACCGCGACCGCGCTGCCCGCGCACGCCGCGACCCCGATCGACACCGCGAAGAAGGTCGTCGACTCCGCGCACCCGTGGCGCCACGGCATCGTGCCGACCGTCGAAGGCGCGAAGAACGACGTCCTCGGGCTCGGGCTGCCGATCAACATCCCGCTGCTCGACCAGAACCTCAGCTACGGCGGCGGCAACGGCGGTGTCGGCGTCACGACCGGCGCGCCCAAGGTGTACCTCGTGTTCTGGGGCACCCAGTGGGGCACCGCCGGCACGAACGCGAAGGGCGACACCACGCTCTCGAACGACCCGGCCGGCGCCGCGTCGGTCGTGCAGGAGTTCTTCAAGGGCCTCGGCACCAACGGCGAGGGCTGGTCGAAGGTCATGACGCAGTACTGCGAGGGCGTCTCCAGCGGCACCGAGACGTGCCCGGCGTCCGCCGCGCACGTCGGCTACCCGGCCGGCGGCGCACTCGCCGGGGTCTGGTACGACAACTCCGCCGCCGCGCCGAGCCAGGCCACGCAGACGCAGCTCGGCCAGGAGGCGGTCAACGCGGCCGCGCACTTCGGCAACACCACCGCCGCGAGCAACCGCAACGCGCAGTACGCGATCCTCTCGCCGACCGGCACGCACCCCGACGGCTACAACACCGCCAGCAGCAACTGGTGTGCGTGGCACTCCTCGACCGACAGCGCCGGCGTCACGTCGCCGTACGGCACCCTCGCGTTCTCGAACGACCCGTACCAGCTCGACCAGGGCGCGAACTGCGGCGAGAACTTCGTGAACAGCGGCTCGGCCGGCGTCACCGACGGCTACACGATCGTGTTCGGGCACGAGTACGCCGAGACCATCACCGACCAGTTCCCGTCCGGCGGCTGGACCGACTTCCAGGGCAACGAGAACGGCGACAAGTGCGCGTGGATCTCCTCCGGCCAGGGGGCCTCGCAGAACATCGCGCTGTCGACCGGGTCGTTCGCCGTGCAGTCGACCTGGGGCAACGACTTCAACAACAACAACGGCGGTTGCGAGATAACTCACTCGTGACCTGACCGGGACACTCGCTAGTGTCGGCGCGTGTCCGACGTAGCGGTCGTCCTCGAGGGGATCACGAAGTCGTTCGGTGACGTCGAGGCGCTGCGCGGCGTGGACCTCACGGTCCCGCGGGGCAGCGTCCTCGGCGTTCTCGGCCCGAACGGCGCCGGCAAGACCACCGCCGTGCGCATCCTCGCGACACTGTTGCGGCCGACGTCCGGCACCGCGTACGTCGAAGGGCACGACGTCGTCCGCGACGCCGCGGCGGTACGCCGCCTGATCGGGCTGACCGGCCAGGCGACCGCGCTCGTCGACGAGCTGACCGGCCGGGAGAACCTCGTCATGGTCGGCCGGCTGCACCACCTGCCGAAGACCGAGGCCGAGTCGCGTGCCGCCGCGTTGCTCGAGCAGTTCGACCTCGTCGACGCGGCGGACCGTACGGCGAAGACGTACTCGGGCGGGATGCGTCGCCGGCTCGACCTCGCGGCCAGCTTGGTCGGCCAGCCGAAAGTCTTGTTCCTCGACGAGCCGACGACCGGTCTCGACCCCCGCAGCCGGATCGCGATGTGGGATGTCATCCGCGACCTCGTCCGCGAAGGCACGACGCTGCTGTTGACGACGCAGTACCTCGACGAGGCGGACGAGCTCGCCGACAACATCGTCGTCTTCGACCGCGGCAAGGTGATCGCCGAAGGTACGTCCGACGCGCTGAAGGACCGGGTCGGCGGCGACGTCGTCGCGTTCAGCGTCGCGTCCGCCGCCGCGGCGACACAAGCGGTCGACGCGGTCGCGAACGTCGGCGACGGCGCGCCGGTCGTCTCCGGGCTCGACGTCAGCGTCGCGGTCGGGTCGCGCGGCTCGGAGGCGCTGCTCGACGTCGTACGCCGGCTCGACGCGGCGAAGGTGACGGTCACCGGCTTGGGTATCCGCCGGCCGTCGCTCGACGACGTCTTCCTCGCGCTGACCGGTCACGTCGCGGAGGAGGAGAGCGCGTGAGCGAGCTCACCTGGGCCGTGGCCGACACGTGGGTCATGGCCAAGCGCAACCTCACCGTGTGGCTGCGGGTGCCGGCGTACCTCGTGTTCACCGTCGTCCAGCCGACCATCTTCACGTTGCTGTTCCGCTACGTCTTCGGCGGCGCGATCCACGCCGACGTGCCCGGCGGCTACGTCAACTACCTGTTGCCGGGGATCATCGGCCAGACCGCGGCGTTCGCCTCCTTCGCGACGGCGATCTCGCTCGCGGTCGAGGTGCAGAAGGGTGTGATCGACCGGATGCGCGCGATGCCGATGGCGCGCTCGGCGTTCCTCGGCGGCAGGCTGCTCGCCGACGTCGTACGTATGACGATCACGATCCTCGTCATCGTCGGTGTCGGCTACGCCGTCGGCTTCCGTTTCCACGGCGGCTTCGGCCGCGCGGTCGCGATGGTCGCGCTGGCGATCGTGCTCGGCGCGGCCGTGTGCTGTATCTCGGCGACGATCGGCCTGTGGCTGAAGGACGAGGAGTCGACGCAGGCGTTCGGGATGATCTGGATGTTCCCGCTGACGTTCGTGTCGTCGGCGTTCGTGCCGGTCTCGAGCATGCCCGGCTGGCTGCAGGCGTTCGCGGTGAACCAGCCGATCACCCACGTCGTGAACGCGATGCGCGCGCTCGCCCTCGGGCTGCCGCTGCACGACGACCTCTGGCTCTCCGCGGTCTGGCTGACCGGAATTTTCGTCGTCTTCGCGCCACTCGCGGTCCGCGTTTACAAACGCGTGTCCTGACCGCGACGCGTTAGGCTCGGCGCATCCCATGAGTGCCCAACCTTCCGTCGGCGTGCCCGCGCCCGGCGCGCCGTCGCGGCTGCGCGGCTGGCAGCGCGAGGCGCTGGCCCGCTACCTCGCCGCCGACACGGCCGACTACCTCGTCACCGCGACGCCCGGCGCGGGCAAGACGACGTTCGCGCTCGCGGTCGCCGCGACGCTGCTCGGGCGGCGGGTGATCGACCGGGTGATCGTCGTCTGCCCGACGGACCACCTGCGCACGCAGTGGGCTTCCGCGGCCAGTCGCGTCGGGCTCGCGCTGGACCCGACGCTGTCCAACGCGGTCGGACCGGTACGCGCGGACATGCGCGGCTACGTCACGACGTACGCGCAGGTCGCCGGCGCGCCGATGCTGCACCGCGCCCGCACCGAGAGCAAGCGCAGCCTCGTCGTACTCGACGAGATCCACCACGCCGGCGACGGCCTGTCGTGGGGCGACGCGGTCGCGGACGCGTTCGGCCCGGCGCGCCGCCGTCTGGCGCTCACCGGTACGCCGTTCCGGACGAAGACCGACGAGCGGATCCCGTTCGTGCGGTACGACGCCGACGTCGAGGGTGGGCTGGCGAGCGCGGCCGACTACACGTACGGCTACCGCGAGGCGCTCGCGGACGGCGTCGTACGGCCGGTCGTCTTCGCGGCGTACACGGGGGTCTCGCGGTGGCGCAACAGCGCCGGCGAGGTGATGGCCGCGTCGCTCACCGAGGCCGCGACGAAGCGCACCGAGGCGGCCGCGTGGAAGACCGCGCTCAACCCCGGTGGCCGCTGGGTGCCGCACGTGATCGCGGCGATGGACGAGCGGATCACACACCTGCGCAGCCACGGCATGCCCGACGCCGCCGGGCTCGTCCTCGCCTCCGACCAGGACGACGCGCGGGCGTACGCGGACATCGTCGCGAAGGTCACGGGGGAGCGGCCGGCGGTGATCCTGTCCGACGACCCGAAGGCGAGCGCGAAGATCGCCCGCTTTACGTCGTCGGGCGAGCGCATCGCGGTCTGCGTGCGGATGATCAGCGAGGGCGTCGACGTACCGCGGGCCGCCTGCCTCGCCTGGATGACGAGCTACCGCACGCCGCTGTTCTTCGCCCAGGCGGTGGGCCGGGTCGTCCGGGCGCGCGGGCCGCACGAGTCGGCGACGGTGTTCCTGCCGGCGGTCCGGCCGCTGCTGGCGCTCGCGGCCGAGCTGGAGGCAGAGCGCAACCACGTCATCCCGCCGCCCGCGGCCGGCACCGACCTCTTCGACGCCGACGACCTCGAACGGCCCGAGCCGACCGGAGTCGGCGACGGGTACGAGGCGCTCGAGTCGGAGGCCGAGTTCGCGCATGTGCTGCACAGCGGCCGCGCGGTCGTCGCGACGCCGGCTGCCGGCGGCGGGGCCGTCGCGTCGCCGGACGACGAGGAGTACCTCGGCCTCCCCGGTCTGCTCTCGCCGGAGCAGACCGCGGCGCTGCTCGCCCGGCGCGACCTCGAGCACCGGCGCCGGGCCAAGGCGTCGCTGGCCGACGCTGCGGACGAGCCCGAGGAGGATCTCGCGGCGTACGAGCAGGTGGCGTCGCTGCGCCGCCGGCTGTCGGCGATGGTCTCGTCGTACGCGCTGGCGTCCGGGCGACCGCACGCGTGGATCCACAACGAGCTGCGCCGGCGTACCGGCGGACCGCCCGCGGCAGCGGCGAGCCTGGAGCAGCTCGAGGCGCGCATCGCCGCGCTGTCCAAGCTGGCGCTCTAGGCCCGGGCGGGCCGGAGTGGCCCCGGTGGCCGGAGTGGCCCCGGTGGCCCGGGTGGGTCGGGTGGCCCCAGTCGCTCGACGGCAGCGCCGGGCTTGCCCGCGCGGAGGTCGCAGCGCGGTCACACAGCGTGGCCGCTGGGTGCACCCCCTCTCCGACGACAAAGCCCCCCAGAGCTTGACTCAACACCCCAGGGGCGTGGACTCAATCCGCCGGGGGGTTGTGTCAAGCCGCGG
>JAVEEI010000166.1 GCA_030840525.1 Frankiaceae bacterium | reverse complement strand
CGGCGTCTTCACCTTCGGCAACAGCGGGAACACCGCTCAACTCGCAGGCCTGGGTACGTTCACGTCGAACTTCGCGTTCTTCTCCGCCTCCGTCACGTTCCCATCGTCATCGATGCAGCTCAGCGCCGACGGCACCACTGTGACGATCACGCTGGGAACGCTGACCGGAGGAACTGCGAACACCCAGAACAACAGCAACCAGAAGTCGAAGGCGACCTGGGCGCCGGGCACCGGAGCCCACGACCTGGCTGGCAACTCAGCGTCGACCGCGGCGTGGACGGATCCGAACCAATCCCGGTACTTCTGATCGAAGCGTTCGCCTCCTGGTGCCTGTGTACAGGGGTGACGGCGGTCGGGTGATCTGAGGCCGCCTCGGCCGGTGCCCGACCTCGTCGCGCACCGGGAGCAGCGCCGCCTCGCGCACCTCGATGGGCGGCATGGTCCGCACTCGCTCTGAGCGCGGCTTCCTCGGCCACCGCGATGACGTCACGCCCCGCCGTACGCAATGCCTCGGCGACGCGAGGGCTGATCATCTCGTCGAGCAGAAGCCTCACCGGTGGAGCAGGTCGTCCATCCGGCGGTCGGCGGCCGAGAGCACACGCTCGATCTCGTCCGCATGCCTGATCATCGCGTCGATCTCGTCTGGGTAAGCGCCCCAGTACGCGATGGCTGCGTCGATGTGCGCGCGACTGACGCCAGTGTTCTCCACGACCAACGTCAGCACCTGATTCTCCTTGAGCTTCGGTTCGGCGAGCCGGGTTGCCCCGACGGCGCGAACGACCTCCCAGACGTCGGGACCGCCGAGCAGGACTGCTCTGCGCCCGGTCGGCCCCGAGCGGAACACGATGCCCGGATGCTCTTCCATCCGCAAACCTTCGTCCACATACCGGGCCGCGACCGAGGAGCGCGTAGTGCCCGGATGGCGCGCGACGTACGACGACAGGCGCGCGGACACCGAGTCGTCGAAGCGGATCGAGGTTGGAGACGTCATCACTACACTGTATGCGATGTAGTGCGCGTTGGGCCAGCGATGCGCGCGCGCCCGAGCTACGACGTATGGGTAAGGATGTCTGTTGTGCAACCCGAACACACGCCGGTGCCACGCGTCACCGTGTTTACCCCGAGCCATCGCGGCGCGCATCTCGACGAGTGCTTCGAGTCGCTCCTCCGCCAGACCTACGGCGACTGGGAGTGGGTCGTCCTGCTCAACGGCGGGAACCGCTGGCGGCCGGTCAAGGACGACCCCCGGCTGCGGGTCGTCATCGCCGACGAGCTGACCGGCGTCGGCGCGGTCAAGCGCCGGGCCTGCCTGCTCGCGCGCGGCGACATCCTGGTCGAGCTCGACCACGACGACATCCTCGCCAGCACTGCTCTCGAGCGCGTCGTCGAGACGTTCGACGCCAACCCCGACGCCAGTCTCGTCTACAGCCACTGCGCGCAGATGCTCGAAGACGGCTCCCGCGACGACAGCCGGTTCGACGAGCGGTACGGCTGGACGTTCCGCGACGTCGAGGTCGACGGACGCAGCTACCTCCAGATCGACTCGCTCGTCCCGTCGCCGCACAACGCCAGCTACATCTGGTACGAGCCCAACCACGTCCGCGCCTTCCGCCGCGCGATCTACGACGCGGTCGGCGGGTACGACGAGAACCGCGTCGTCTGCGACGACCAGGACCTGATGTGCCGGCTCTACCAGCGCGGCGACTTCGTCCTCATCGACGAATGCCTGTACTTGCAACGGATCCACGGCGCCAACACCCAGCGCCAGCCCGACCTCAACAGTCGCATCCAGGTCGAGACCGTCCAGCTCTACGACCTCTACGCCCAGGCCAACGCGCTCGCTTGGGCCAAGCGGCGCGGGCTGCTCGCGCTCGACATGGGCGCCGCCCACAACAAACCGCCGGGCTACCTCGGCGTCGACCAGTACCCCGGCGACTCCGTCGACATCGTCGGCGACGTCACCAAAGGCATCGACCTGCCGGACAACTCCGTCGGTGTCATCCGCGCCGTCGACTTCCTCGAGCACATCCCCGACAAGATCGCCATCTTCAACGAGCTCTACCGGTTGCTCGCGCACGGCGGCATGCTGCTGTCGCTCACGCCGAGCACCGACGGCCGCGGCGCCTACCAGGACCCGACCCACGTCGCGTTTTACAACGAGAACAGCTTCTGGTACTTCACCGACGCCAACTACGCCAACTTCGTGCCGCAGATCCAGTGCCGGTTCCAGGTGAGCCGCATCCAGACGTACTTCCCCTCCGAG
Source organism: Frankiaceae bacterium (assembly GCA_030840525.1). Lineage (GTDB taxonomy): Bacteria > Actinomycetota > Actinomycetes > JAFAQI01 > JAFAQI01 > BP-197. The sequence continues at coordinate 17,406 of JAVEEI010000166.1, read as the reverse complement.
TGGCACGAGCAGCACAACATCAGTTATGTCAACGCCAACCTCATCGCCATCAAGGACGGCCCACGCCAAGGTGGAATCCTCAATATCTGAGCCAAAATTCGCGCCAGTCGTGGACCGCCTCCGCAACCTCACGACGTGGCATGTCCCGGTGTTCGCCGCGCTCCTCGCGCTGGCCGTCGGTGCCTTCCAGCTCGCGCACCCGCATGTCTTCGGCGGCGAGCTCGGCTACAACCTGGGCTACGACGACGGCGTCTACTTCGGCGCGGCCCTGCGCTTCGTGCACGGCGCGGCGCCGTACCGCGACTTCACGATCGTCCATCCTCCGGGCATCGTCTACCTGCTGAGCCCGTTCGCGCTGCTGAGCAACGTCATCGGCAGCCGGCACGCCCTCGAGCTCGCCCGCATCCTCACCATCGCCGTCACCGCACTGAACGTCGTGCTCGTCGGTCACCTGGTGCGCAGCCGCGGCCGGGTCGCGGCCGCGGTCGCGTCGCTCGCGCTCGCCGCGTGGCCGCTCACCGCCGCCATCGACCGCACGGTCGAGCTCGAGCCGTACCTCGTCCTGTTCACGCTCATCGGTGCGAACCTGTTGCTCGACCGGCACACCGGCCGGCTGGCGACCGGCCGCCGCTTGGTCTGGGCCGGCATCTGGCTCGGCGTCGCGTTCGACCTCAAGGTCTGGGCCGCGCTGCCGATCCTCGCCGCCGTTCTCGTGCTGCACCGGCCGAAGGCCGTCGTACGGTTCCTCGGCGGCGTCGCGCTCGCGGTCGCGGTCGTCTGCGGGCCGTTCTTCGCCCTTGCGCCGCGCGCGTTCTGGCACGACGTCGTCGCCGACCAGCTCGGCCGGCACGACACGTTCGTCACGACCACCCTGGGCGAGCGGTTGCGGCTGCTGACCGGCGTCAGCGGCCTGCCCGGCGCCGGCACCAGCACCGTGCTCGCGGTGGTCGTCCTCGCGCTGATCCTTGCCGCCGCGGTCTACGTCTTCGTGCTCTCGCCGGTCCGGCCGGCGGCGGCCGACGTGCTCGTTCTCGTGCTGTGGCTCGTCATCGCGCTTGGCATGTTCGCGTCGGCCGGGTTCTTCGACCACTACGCGTACTTCCCCGCGGTGCCGATGGCCGCCGTGATCGGCGTCCTCGTCGCGGGTGTCCGGCGCCGGCTACCGCGGCCGCGGCTCGGCCCGGTCTTCGTCGCGGTCGCGGCGCTCCTGGTCACCGTCGTGTTCGTCGAGCAGGTGCGGTTCGCGCACCGCTACGTCAACGAGGCGTCGGATCCCAGCGCCGGAATCCGCGCCGTGATCCCGAGCGGCGCCTGTGTCGTCGACGACTTCCCGACCGACCTCATCCTCGCCGACCGCTACCCCGCCGGCTACTTGGGCTGCCCGCAGGTCGTCGACCCGTTCGGCCTGTTCCTCGCCGAAGACGACGGCCGTACGCCGCACCTCGAACCGCCGGCGTTCAACCTCGACTTCGTCGCGCAGTGGCAGGCCTGGCTGGAACGCACCGACTACGTCGTACTGCGGATCCCGTACAGCGACTTCGTCCCGTTCAACCCGGACCTGCTCAAGTGGTTCGCGGCCAACTACCACCTCGTCACGCAGTTGCACGACGAGTACCCGGACGGCTACCTCGACAAGGCGAAAGACGAGTTCATCTACGCGCGCAACAACAAGTAGCGCTAGACGAACAGCGGGCCGCCCTGACGCGGGCCCTCTTTGATCGCGATCAGGTTGCCCTTCACATACGGGATGTTCATCTGCTCGTGCGCCTCGGACGGCCAGTAGGTCACCAGGTGGCTGAGCTGGAACCGCGCGGTCAGCGTCGGGATCGTGGCGCGCATCCCCCGCTGAGTGAGGTAGGCGAACGAGTTCTCGTTGTAGAACGCGACGTGGCTCGGGTCCTGGAACGCGCCGCGGCCGTCGGTGCTCGGCGTGTCGGTCAGCAGCAGCCCGCCGTGCGCGAGCACGCGGTAGCACTCGTTGAGCAGCGCGGCCCGGTCGGGCACCCGTTGCAGCACGTCGAGCAGCTTGATCGCGCCGACCGAGCTGTCGTCGTACGGCAACGACGGCGCGGCCGGGTCGATGCGCACTCGCGCGAACCGCGCGTCGATGTCGGGGTTACCGAGCGACGTGGGCGTGTCGAGGGTGAGCGTCGCGAGCCCGGCCCGGCCGGCCCACGCGAGCGCCAGCGACTCGATGTGGTCGCGGTAGAACTCGACCGTGCGCTCCTGGATCTCCGCGTTGATCTTCGGGTCGACCTGGGTGTTGCCCGGGTACCAGCGCTGGAGGTAGAGGAGCTTGTCGACGTGCGCGAACTCGCCGTGCAGGTAGAGCCGCGTCATCAGGTCCTGGTCGTCGAGGATCGCGTGCGACGGGTCGTAGCCGCCGACCGCGTCGTACGCCGTACGACGAAAGGCCCGCACGTGGTTCGGCGCGTACCAGATGTAGCCGACGTTGTGCGGGCTCGGCTTCATCGCGTGGCAGCGCAACTGCTCGACGCCGTCGACGACGCACGGCGTGTACTCCCAGCCGTTGTCGAGGTTGAACGTCGTCGAGTTGGGTGAGCCGTCCGCGTTGATCTGCGCGAAGTCGCTGTAGATGAGCGCGGCGGCCGGCCGGGCGTCGGCGACGACGACGAGGGTCTCCAGGCAGTCGGAGACGAGGACGTCGTCGTGGTCGAGCTCGACCAGCAGGTCGCCCGTCGCGACCTCGCACGCCGCCCGCTTGGCCGCGCCGACCCCTTTCACGCCCGCGCGCACGACCTTGACCCGGCGCTCGCCCTCCGGCGGCGTCCAGTTGCCGGCCTTGCCGTTGAGCAGCACCACCCACTCCCAGTCCGGCAGCGTCTGCGCGGCGAGCGAGCGGTAGCAGTCGTCGAGCCAGCGGGTGTTGTGGCTCGGCGTGAAGACCGAGACCCGCATCTCAGCTGTGACTCGTGGACGGAGTCGGCGTGGCCGCGGGCGTGGGCTGGTTGGCGTAGGCGCCGACCTTCTTGCGCAGTGCCGCCGGGACCTGGGGGCCGAGCGAGGGGTCCTGGTGCAGCGCCGTGTTGAGGTCCTTGACGCCTTGGGCCAGCTCGCCGTGCGCGGCTTCGAGCAGGCCGAGGTTGAGGTAGGCCGTCGGCGCGTGCGGCTGGAGGATGATCACCTTGCGGTAGGTCGTGATGGCAAGCGCCGGGTCGCTCTGGGCGAAGATCGTCGCCTCGTTGAACAGGGCCGGCACGTACGTCGGGTTGATCGTGAGCGCGGCGCCGTACTCGCGCAGCGCCGACGCGGTGTCCTTGGACTGCTGGTCGAGCACGCCCAGGTCGTAGTGGGCGTAGAAGTTGTTCGGCTGCTTGGCCAGCACCTGCTCGAAAAGCTGCCGGGCCGCGTTGGTGTCGCCCTTCTGCTGCTCCTTGATGCCGGCCTGGAGCAGCGTGTTGGCGTCGGCCGCCTTGCCCCCGCTGCCGCCCCCGCAAGCGGTCAGCCCACCCGTCAGCACCAGTGCACCGACGAGCCCGGCGGCGTACCGCCGGTAATTCGGACAGAGCGGCATTTTGACGCAGTTCAAGGAATGTCCTTCCCATCGGGGCCGGGGTGTGATTAGAGTACGGCCTTGCTGGCACGGGGGCTCGCCCCGGTTCGGCACGAGGAGACCGGGAATGTCGCGTTCGCGCAAGTCACGTGTTGCCATGAAGGCCGGAACGATCGGAGCGGCGGCTGTCGCTCTGTCGGGGGCCGCAGCGGGTTGGATCGGGGTGGCCGAGGCGACGATCCCCGCCGCCAACGGCACGATCTACGCCTGCTACAACACGAACGGCGCGGTTCGCGTCATCAACTACCCCACGCAGAACTGCGTGCGCGGTGAGACCCACCTCAACTGGAACATCCGCGGCCCGCAGGGTGCGCGAGGGCCGCAGGGCGCGCAAGGCGCGACCGGGCCGCAGGGCTCGACCGGCGCGCAGGGCGCTCAGGGTGCCAACGGCACCCAGGGCGCGCAGGGCGCCAACGGCATCCAAGGCGCGCAGGGTGCCAACGGCATCCAGGGCGCGCAGGGCGCCAACGGGGCCCAGGGTGCTGACGGTGCTCAGGGTCCGCAGGGCGCCGACGGCGCGCAGGGTGCGCAAGGTGCCGACGGCGCTCAGGGTGCTGACGGCACGCAGGGTCCGCAGGGCGCCGACGGTGCTCAGGGCGCGACCGGTGCCCAGGGTGCCAACGGCACGCAGGGCGCCAACGGAGCGCAGGGCACGCAGGGTGCCAACGGAACGCAGGGTGCCAACGGCGCGCAGGGCGCGCAGGGTGCCAATGGCGCTCAGGGTGCGAACGGCACGCAGGGCCCGCAGGGTTCCACCGGCCCGCAGGGCTCGGCTGGCCCGCAGGGCGCGACCGGCACGCAGGGTCCGCAGGGCGCCAACGGCCAGCAAGGCGCGCAAGGTGCCCAGGGCGCGAACGGCGCGGCCACCTTCCAGGGCTTCCAGGGCGCGCAGGGTGCTCAGGGCGCGCAAGGTGCTCAGGGCACGCAAGGTGCCACAGGTGCTCAGGGCGCGCAGGGTTCGCAAGGCGCCCAGGGCACGCAGGGCGCGCAGGGCGCCACCGGTGCTCAGGGTGTGACCGGCGCGCAGGGCACGCAGGGCTCGCAGGGTGCCCAGGGCGCCAACGGTGCCCAGGGCGTGACCGGCGCGCAGGGCACCCAGGGTCCGCAGGGTGCGCAAGGCGCCGACGGTGCTCAGGGTGTGACCGGCGCGCAGGGCACCCAGGGTTCGCAGGGTGCGCAGGGCGCCACCGGTCTCCAGGGTGCGCAAGGTGCCCAGGGCTCGCAAGGCTCGCAGGGCGCGGCCGGCACCGCCGGTTCGCAGGGTGCGACCGGTGCTCAGGGTGCGACCGGCTTCCAGGGCCCGCAGGGCACGCAGGGCGCCCAAGGCACGCAGGGTGCGACGGGCTCCCAAGGCGCGACCGGCTTCCAGGGTGCGCAGGGCGCGCAGGGTGCGGCCGGTCCGCAGGGTCCGCAGGGCAGCACCGGTGCGCAGGGTGGCGTCGGCTCGCAGGGTGGGGCCGGCACCCAGGGCACGCAGGGTGCCCAGGGCACGCAGGGTCCGCAGGGCACACAAGGTGCGCAGGGCGCGCAGGGCGCGGCCGGTCCGCAGGGTGTGGCCGGTTCCCAGGGTTCGCAGGGCCCGCAGGGTACGCAGGGCGCAACCGGCCCGTCGAGCACCACGGTCGTGTTCTCGCCACCAGGATCGCAGGGCACCGCGACGGCGACCTGTGGGACCCCGATGGTCGCGACGGGCGGTGGTTTCCTCAACCCGTCGGGTGCGGCAGTGACCCTGTCCGCACCGGCCGGTGGCCTCACCAACCCGAACGGCTGGCAGGTCACCTTGGCCAACCCGACCGCGCCGGTCACGGCATACGCGATCTGCGCGCAGTAGTAACCTCACGACGAAACAGAGCGGGTGCCGTACCTTCTGGGTACGGCACCCGCTCTGAGTTGGATCGATCGTTACGGGACGCTGACGCAACCCAGCGCGGGGTGCAGTACGTCCCCCGGGATCGACGAGTCGGTCCACTGGCCCGGGGTCGCGTTGGGCTCTGTCCATGACGTCGGCTGGATGCAAACGGTCAAGGGTTGCATGGTCGTGGGCACTGGCACCGTTTCGTCGACCGGCCCGACGCACGTTCCGGTCGTCGTGAGGCAGATCTGCGGGACGTGGACGGGCTGACCGGTGGTCTGGGTGGTGACGGTGATCTTCTCGCCCGAGCACGTGAGCGTGTACGGAGTGAGCGACGTCGTCGTCGCGACGTAGACGACGGCGCCACCGGGGGTGGGCACGATTCGTGCGCACCCCGCGAGCGTGAGAGCTTGGGACGCCGCGCCTTCCGCAAGGACTTGCGCGGTGACGATCGCGTGGGACAGCTCGAGAGTCACTTCCTGAATCGCGGCGTCGACGGGTGCGGCGTCCTGGCAGAACAGCGGCTGGCCGTCGACCGTGATCGGGACACAGATGACGTCGGCGGATGCCGAGGTGGCCGGCAGCAGCGTGAGCGCGGTCACGACCGCGGTGACGCCGGCGACGGCGGTGAGCAGTTTCTTCACTGGGTTCCTTCCCGTAGAAATGTCTTGCGAGGATCGCGGAGGTGCTAGGGCCGGACAAGGGCCTTGTGCGCAGCCGACGGCCCGTGGTACGGCGCCCGCTGTGGTCTGAAGTGACTACGGTGGCGACCGTCAGCTCGGGGCATTCAGGTCGGCCAGCCCGGGTCCGACGACATGAGTGATATGAGCACCACCGACCTCGCGCCCGGTACCGACTCGCGACGCAACGACCAGCTGACCGGCCTGCCTAACCGGCCCGCCCTGCTCACGATGTTGCGCAAGGTCAACGCGAAGGTCGCCGTAGGCGGACCGCCGTACGGTGTCTTCGCGGTCGACCTCGACCGGTTCGCGGACGTCAACACCGTGTACGGCGCCGACGTCGCGGACAAGCTGCTCGTCGCGGTCGCCGCCCGGCTCAGTGCGTGGGCGGGTGATGAAGGGTACGTCGCGCGCGTGTGCGGCGACGAGTTCGTCGTACTTCGGTTCGGCACCGGCCCGGCCGAGCTGCCGGCGGCCGCGCGCGCACTGCTCGACGTGGTCGCGACACCGGTCAACGTCGGCGGCTACCGCATCCACGTGACCGCGACCGTCGGTGCGTACGCCGCGACTGTTCCGCGGTTGGCCGACGAGCTGCTCGCGTCCGCCAACGCCGCGCGGGTGCACGGAAAGCGCGCCGGCGGGTCCCGCGTCGTCGTGTTCGACCCGGCGATGGCGCAGACCGCGAAGGTCCGGGTCGACTTCGCCAACGACCTCGGCCGCGCACTCGATGATGACGAGATTTCCTTGCACTACCAACCAATCGTCGACCTCGCGACCGGCGAGCTCGTCGGTCTCGAAGCGCTGCTGCGCTGGGAGCACGGGCAGGTAGCGCCGGGCGAGCTCGTCGAGCTCGCCGAGCAGACCGGGTTCGCCGCGGATCTCGACGCGTGGGTGCTGCGCCGGGCATGCTCCGACGCGGCCCGGCTGCGCGACCGCGGCGTCCTCGGCGCCGACGGCTACGTGTCGGTCAACCTGTCCGCGCAGACGCTGGCCGCCGGCGACATCGGCCGGCTGCTCACCTCCGCGCTCGCGACGTCGGCACTGGGGGCGCGCAATCTTCTGGTCGAGGTCAAGGAAGCCGGCCTGCTGTCGACCGAGGGCGTCCTCGAGGCGGTCGACGTACTGCAACGGCTCGGCATCGGCGTCTCGATCGACGCATTCGGTGCCGGCGGCGCGACCCTCGCCGACCTGCGCTCGTTCGCGTTCGCCACGTTGAAGATCGACCGGTCATTCGTCCAGCGGATGACGACCAGCGCGGACGCGCTCACCGTCATCGCGTCGGCGATCGAGCTCGCCCGCGGTCTCGGCGCCGGCACCGTCGCGATGGGCGTCGAGTCCGCCCGGCAGGCGACCATGCTGCGCCGGCTCGGCTGCGGCTCCGGGCAGGGTTATCTCTGGAGCGAGCCGATCCCGTTGCCGCGCATCGCGCACGGCCTGCAAGGCGCGCGGTTCGGCAACCCCACCTGGGTCGGTAGCGCGAGCTCGAGCGACGACATCACCGCCGAGCACGGCTTGCTGCGCATCGTCGCGCTGCACCAGAGCGGTGCGTCGTCCGCGAGCATCGCGGCGGCACTCAACCGCGAGGAGTTTCGCAGCCCGCAAGGTCAGCGCTGGCATGCCCGCGCTGTCGACGCCGCGCTGCGCCGGCTCGACGCGTTCACTCTGACGTCGTAACAGTCGTGGTCTGCACCACCGGGTGCGCCGGCAGCGACGACGTCGTACTCGTCTCCTTCGTCAACGGCTGCGCGAGCAACCAGAGGCTGAGCATCGTGTAGCCGACCATCGCGACCAGCCACGGGTACTCGCTGCGCTTCGCCGAGCGCTCGTCCCGTCCGGACGTACTGAGATGACGGTGCGCGATCACCACCGCGATGACGTGCACCGCGATGATCACCGCCACCGCGACGTACCAGAAGTACGACAGCGGCAGCACTCGCGGGTTCGGCTCGTAGCTGTCGTTGAACGGGTACGGCAGATGGATCGGCCAGCTCGCCGACCCCGGCGGGTTGCCGATGAGCGGGAACATCAGCTGGCCGTTGACCATCACGTACTGAAGGTTGTGCGCGAGCAGGTAGCCGTACGCGATCGGCAGCAGGCTCGGCAGCAGCTCGGCGACCGCGGTGCGCACGCCGCCGGCATGACGCCCGGCCCGCGCGGCGCCGAACGCGAACAGCCCGAACACGAGCGTCAGCGCAAGTGCGAGTACGACGAAGCTGCCGACGCGGAACAGGTGCTGGGTCGTCGGGTGGAAGGTCACGTCGCCGCCGGGCAGGTTGCGCTCGAGGTCGGCCCACTGCGGCGTACTGAGCAAACCGTCGAAGTTGACGCTGAACAACAGCAACAGCACGAACGCGATCCGCGACACGGCCGGCGCGAACGGCACCTCGAGCCCGCCGGCGAAACCGCGCCGGCCGGGCGCGCCGAACCGGAAGAAGCCGAGCCGCCCCCACGTGTCGAAGAGCACCGTGAAGACCTCTCCGCGGTCGAACCAGCGGCGGCCGAACAGCAGCCCGCACAGCGCGCAGAAGACGGCGTACACCAGCAGTCCGAGTGCGGTGTTGCGCGGCGTCGTCGCGGTCAGGTTGAAGATGAGCTCGCCGCAGACGACGACGAAGTACAGCAGCGCGGCCGGCCACCAGCCGAGCCACCGCGGCCACGGCAGCGGGTCCGGGCTGCCGAAGACGGCCTGCCGCAGCCGCGCCGAGTCGCACCCCCGGCTGATCCAGCCGAACGGGTTGACCGGGCCGGTCCAGTCGCCGAGTACGCCGACCGTCAACGGCACCGCGATCCAGGCGATTACCCAGAACGACGTCGGCACGATGTTCTCCGGCACGTCCTGGTTGCCGAACAGCCCGCACGCGACCAGCCCGGCGAGGACGACGAAGCTCAACGGCGACCAGAACATCGACCACCGGCGTCGGTGCGGCACGTCGGCGACGTCGGTGCGCTCGGCCCGGCCCGGGCGGCCCGCCACCAGGACGAACGACGCGATGACGACCAGCGCACCGCCGATTAGGAAGAGGTACAGCGGGATCGGCAGGTCGTAGCGCTTCCCGAATGCGTGCGCCAGGATCCTCATAGCAGGCGATCTTAGGAGCGAAGGTGAAAATCGCCTGACGTCCAGAGCCCGCCGGGGTCTGCTTCACTCTCTTGCTATGCGGTTCGCGGTGCTGTTCGTGTGCACCGGCAACATCTGCCGGTCGCCGACCGCCGAACGGCTGCTGGCGCACCGCCTGCGCGACCGCCTCGGACCGTCCATGCCGTTCGCGGTGGCGAGTGCGGGCACCGGCGCGCTCGTCGGCGAGCCGATCTACCCGGACGCCGAGCGGCTCCTGATCCAGAACGGAGTCGACGGCACCGGGTTCGCGGCGCGTGACATCGCGAAGCCGATGGCCGAGTCGGCGAACCTGATCCTGGCGATGACCCGCGAGCACCGGGCCGCGGTCGCGCGGCTGGCCCCGCGAGTGCTGCCGAAGCTGTTCACGCTGCGCGAGTTCGCCCGCACGCTCGACGAGAACCGGGACCGGTGGCCGACCACGTCCGACCCGCTCGCCCGCGCGGGCGCGCTGCTCGCGCTCGCGCAGCAGCGCCGCGGCCAGGGCGGCCCGGTCGACCCGAGCCTCGACGACGTACCGGACCCATACCGGCGCGCGCCGGAGCGCTACGACGAGGCGTGGGCGCTGATCGCCGCGGCCGTCGACACCGTCGTCGCGGCGGTGGCACCGACGGACGCGGTGGCACCCCGACCGGTGCGCCGGACCGACGGCGCGAGCTAGCTCACGCCGTCTTCGGCAGCGGGATCGACAGCCACAGGGCGATGTCGTTGGCCCGCTTGGCGCGCTCGGCGCACAGGTCGGGGTCGCGGTGCCGATCGAGGAACGCGTGCAGGTCGCGCGGAGCGATGGCGCTAGCTTCGATCCGGCAGGCCTCGCAACGAACCGCGATCGCCATTCTCGCCTCCGACTCTCCCAACCCGGCCCCCGCTGTCCATCGTCAGCCCCGGGCTAGTCATTACGAGTCGTTGTCAGCGAGTCAGCAGCACCACGTTCCGCCGGCCAGCACGCGGGCGTGACCCGCGCTCGCGTGCCCGGTGATCCACGACATTCCCCCGAGAACCGTGCCAAGCAGCAGCAGTGTCACGACGGCGAGACGGGCGCGGCCCATTTGACTCTCCCTCCCGTAGTTGGCAAATAGCCAGGAGAGAGCAGTCAGACAGAGTCAAATAAAGTTGTCAACCCAAACTGGGAATTGCGTGCTTACGGGACAGCGCGCCGAATTGCCCTTACGGTTGCCGGTCACAGGGCATCTGCCGGCTACCACGGGGAGGTGGGGGATCCCGTGCCGAGAGGTGGCACTTCGGGCCCACGGCGCCGGACTCCCAGCACGACGTCCGGCTCCGCCGCGGCGGGCGCGGACGAGCTGGTCGCGATCGGCTCGCGGATCCGCGAGCTCCGGCTCGCCCGCGGGCTGCGGCAGGCCGAAGTCGCCGGCGACGACATCTCCGTTGCGTACGTCTCGCGGATCGAGGCAGGCCAGCGCCGGCCCGACTCCCGCGTCCTCGCGGTCATCGCCGAGCGCCTCGGCACCACCCCGAGCCAACTGCTCACCGGCCGTGACCCGGACGACGACGACCGCGTGGTGCTCGCCTTGCGGTACGCCGAGATCGCGTTGCGCACCGGCGAGCCGGCCGAGGCCGAGCGCCAGCTCAACGACCTGGTGACCGAGTCGCTCCGGGGCCGGTGGCAGGAGGAGGCGCAGGCGCTGCTCGCTGCGACGTACGAGGCGCAGGGCCGGCTGGCCGAGGCGGCCGACCTCTACGAGCAGCTCGGCGGCGCCGCCGACGGCCCGGGCTGGCTGCGCGCCCGGATCGGGCTGTGCCGGTGCTACCGCGAGGCCGGCGACCTCGCCCGGGCGATCGACGTCGGCGAGCGCGCGCAGGCGGAGCTCGCCGAGCGCGGCCTCGACGGCCTCGACGAGTCGCTCCAGCTCACCCTCACGATGGCGGCCGCGTACTTCGAGCGCGGCGACGTGTTCCACGCGAGCCGGCTCTGCCAGCAGGTCGTCGCGGCCGCCGAGGAGCGCGGTACGCCGGCCGCGCGCGGCAGCGCCTACTGGAACGCGAGCGTCATCGCCTACAACATCGGCGACCACCGCGAGGCGGTCCGGCTGGCCGAGAAGGCGTTGGCGCTGTTCGGCGAGGGCGACGACGCGCGCAACCTGAGCCGGCTACGGCTGCAGCTCGGCACGTCGCTCTTGGCCAGCGAGCCGCCGGCGGTCAAGGCCGCCGAGCAGCAGCTCAGCCGGGCGCGGATCGACCTCGTCGCCGCCGGCGCCGGGCAGGTCGACCTCGCCCGCTGCGACGCCGACCTCGGCTACGCCCGGCTGCTGTCGGGTGACCTCGACGAGGCCGCGCGGCTGGCCGAGCAGTCGCTGGCCGAGGCCGCGGAGGCGCCGCTGGCACTCGCGCATGCGCACGCGCTGCAGGCCCGCATCGCCGTAGCGCGGGGTGATGTCGACGCCGCGCGCACGTCGTACCGGGCGGCGGTGGCGGCGCTCACCGGCGCGAGCGCGGACCGCGAGGCCGCGCAGCTCTGGTACCAGCTCGGCGCCGAGCTCGACGAGGTTGGCGACGGCGACGGCGCGTGCGACGCCTACCGCCGGGCCGCGGCGTCGCTCGGCCTGCGCGCCAGCGTCGCGCCGGCGCTCGCGGGCAAGCAGCACAGGTAGGCAGGAGGACGGCCGGCGTACGGCGAACTTCGTGTCCATGTCACGTCGCCGCGTCGCTGTCCTCGCCTGCTTCTCCGTCGGAGCCTCGCTCGTCCTCGCCGCGGCCAGCCAGGCCACCGGCAGCGCGCTCAACGGCTCGACGTTCGGCGCCGCCCCCGGCGGTTTCGCCGCGTACCACGCGATCAAGGTCGCGAGCGACCCGAAGAGCCCGAGCACGGTGCTGGCCAACCGGCCGGTCGCCTACCACGGCCCCAAGCTCGTGCTTGCGCAGAGCTACGTCGGGCGCAAGGCCGCCGAGCCGACCCTCGGCATCGACCACAAGGGCGCGATCTACACCGTCGCGTCGGCGTTCGACGCGATCCCCGGCAACCCGCCGAAGAACGAGCCGAAGACGCTGGTCATGCGCTCGACCGACGGCGGCCGCACGTGGCAGAACGAGCAACCGAACCTCGCGGGGCAGAACACGATGGTCGTCTCGACCGACCCGTACATCTTCGTCGACCCGAACGTGCCGCAGAGCGCGGGCCGCATCTTCGACATCGACCTGCAGGGCGTCAACGGCGCGCACCTCGCGTTCAGCGACGACCAGGGCAAGACGTGGACGCAGACCCTGCTCAGCAGCGCCGGCGTCAACGACCACCAGACGCTCGTCAGCGGCGTCGAGCCCAAGGGCGTGCCGATCCCGCTGACCGACCCGGCCTACCAGAAGGTGCTCTACTACTGCGTCAACCAGATCGCCGACGGCTCGTGCATCCGCTCGTTCGACGGCGGCAAGACGTTCGCGCAGGGCAACCAGTCCGGCTACGAGGCGGTCAACCCGGGCTACCTCGCCGGCTTCGACAACAGCCACAACGAAGGGATCTGTGGCTCGCTGCACGGGCACGCGGTCACCGACAAGGACGGCCGGCTGTTCGTCCCGCGCGGCTACTGCGACATCCCGGAGCTCGCGATCTCGAGCGACGCCGCGACGACGTTCCACACCGTGCAGGTGTCCAACGTGAGCATCTACGGCGAGCAGGCGTCGGTCGCGGTCGACCGCAACGGCACGCTCTACTACGTGTGGCAAGGCGGCGGTCACAACCTGCCGTTCCTCAGCATCAGCAAGGACCACGGCGAGCACTGGAGCACGCCGCTGATGATCGCGCCGCCCGGTGTGCAGGAGGTCGACTTCCCGAGCATCGACGTCGGCGACCCGGGTCGCATCGCGATCACGTTCCCCGGCACCACCTCGACCGGCGGGTCGAAGGACAAGACCCGGCCGTGGAACAGCTACGTCGTGATGTCGACCGACGCGCTGTCGGCGAACCCGCTGTTCCTCTCCAACATCGCCAACCCGTCGTACGACCCGGTGCACCGCGGTGACTGCGGTGGCGAGTCCGGCGGCCGGTGCGGGCGTATGTACGACTTCCTCGACATCGTGTCGTCGCCGATCGACCAGGGCCGCGTGTTCGCGACCGCCGTCGACACGTGCACGACGTACCTCTCGTGCAGCACCAAGCGCGTCGACGGCGAGAACGACGACGACACGGTGTCCTACGAGGAGGGCACGACGCATGGCGCCTCCGACGACATGCAGGGCGTCATCATCCGCGAGGTCAGAGGGCCGGCGCTGAGCGGCGAGTCGCCGTACATCCAGCACGACTCGGCCCGGCACTAGACGGTCTGTCCGCATTTCACCCGGATGGCGGGTTCTTCCGCCGCCGTCCGGCCGCCGATGAGTTGGTGTACGGCGCAACGCACCGCGAGTGTGCCGACGTCGGAGGTGGCCACATGTACCGGATGCCCGATCCGCTCGACCTGCTCGCGCACGGCGTCCCGCTCACGCTGCTGGTCGACCTGCTCGACGAGCACGGCCCTGACTCGCGCCGCGTGTACGGCGAGGAGTGGGCTGACGCGAGCTGGCTCGAACCGCGCGCTCGCCGCTCGGCCTGACCGCACGAGCGCCGGGAAGGACTACGTCGGCTAGTCCGTCCACGTCATCTTCGCCGTAAACGCTTCACGTCGGGGCCCACACCGGCCGATGTCCGGGGTTGCGAGGGCACCCCTGTCCCAGGTGCCCGCGCCGACAGAGACGCGCGCGTTAGGGGCCGTGTGTGATGAAGTGGCGCCGCTTCACGCTGCTGGCCAGCAGCGTCCTCATCGTTACCGTGCTTGCCGGCATTGCCGGGTGGGCGCAGCTCTCGGCCGCGAGCCAAGCGCGATCGGTGCACCTCGCCGACCGCAACCAGACCGAGCGGATCCTCGCCGGGCTCACGGGCCAGTACCTCCAGTTCACGTTCCTCGCGGTCGACACCGAGGCCCAGTCCGAGCGCTGGCAACTCACGTCGCACAGCGCCGCCGACACCGCGCGGCTGAAGGCGTTCGTCTCGTCGTCACCGCTGACCGGCTACGGCGCCGCGCTGGTCGCGCTCACCGGCAAGCCGATCTCCTACTACCCGTCGACCTCCGCGCTGCCGCCCGCGACCGACCCCGGCTACGCGCCGATGAAGCTCGCGATGCTGGCCGGCAAGCCCGGGCTGTCCGCGGTCATGACGGTGCGCGGCCGGCCGGTCGTCGCGTTCGCCGTACCGGTCATGCGGGCCGGCGTTCCCGTCGCGGTCTTCCTCGCGTACGCCGACATCCGCTCGTGGGCGCTCGAGGGGTACGTGCAGAAGCTCGCCATCGGCCCGGGCGCGTCGGCGTACACCGTCGACGGGCAGGGCGTGGTGACCGCCGCGGCGGACCGCTCGCTCATCGGTACCAAGCTCGCGGCCGGGAGCGCCGTCGCCGGTGCACTCACCGGGCGCTTCGGCTCGACGACGTTCGCGCGGCAGGACGGGCACGGCGGCCGGATGCTGGCGAGCTACGCGCCGGTCGGCGTAGGCGGCTGGGGCGCGATGACCGTGCAGCCGGAAAGCGTGTTCTACGGCTCGCTCGCGAGCCACAGCGACCGCGTCGTGCTCGCTCTCGTCGTGCTGCTCGGCATGGTCGTCATCCTGCTGGTGCTGCTCAACCACCGCCGGCACCGGCTGGCGCAGGAGCTCGCCGACCAGCGGCTCTACGACCCGCTCACCGGCCTCGGCCAGCGGGTCATCTTCGACCTCAAGCTGGAGACGGCGCTGGCTCGCCGCCGCCGCACCGGCACCCCGGTCGCGGTCATCTACGCCGACCTCGACGCGTTCAAGTCGGTCAACGACCGGCTGGGCCACCGGGCCGGCGACCAGCTGCTCATGACCGTCGGCTCGCGGCTGCGCGCGGTCGCCCGGGCCGACGACGCCGTCGTACGGCTCGGCGGCGACGAGTTCGCGCTCGTCGTCGAGGGCCTGCGCGGAGACGCGATGATCGAGCTGGTGCAGCGGCTGCGGGACGCGGTCGGCGTCGACGTCGTCATCGGCGGCGAGCGGGTCACCCCGCGGCTGTCGGTCGGTGCGGCGGTGCTCGAGGCCAGCGGCTCGCCGGACGAGCTCGTGCACGCCGCCGACCTTGCGATGTACCGCGCCAAGGCGACCGGTAGCGGAGTGCATGTGACGGTTCTGGACACCGGGGGGCTGGCCCGGTCGGACCAGGCCGCATCGCCCGTTCGTCCCGAATCCGGACGAGGTGGCCCAACGAGACCGCAAGACATCGTTGGATTGCAGCGTGACCCCTTCTACGGCTCCTAAGCGAACCGCTGGCGTGTCCGCGGCGACCGTGGCGGCTGCGGGCGCCGGGCGCCGCTCGATCGGCGCGGACCGCATCGCGCAGGCGCCGGGCCAGCGGGCGCTGCCGGTCGGCGTCACCCACGTCGTCGACGGCTGGGACCCGGTCTGCGGCGGCGCGCGGGTGCGCTTCGTGTTTCCCGGCTGCACGCTCGACGACGCGCCCGAGGTGTGCGCCGCCTGCGCCGGCCCCGCCACCCGGCGGGTTCCTCGCCAGCGGCGTACGGCGAGCGGCTGAGAGAACAAATCCGGCATAACCGCTCAAGTCATTCGCCGGAGTTGCCGATCTTCGTGCGGTGAGGGCGGAACTCGGTCGGTTGCTCGCGGCCGTACGCCGTCCGCTCGCCGCCACGACCCTCGTCGCCGCCCTGGCCGGGGCCGTCGTCGGACTCGCGGCCGCACCGGCGGACGCCGCGGCGCTCAAGCCGCACCCGCACGCGACTACGGCCGCCAGCGCGCCGGCGCACCACCACGGCGGAGCGCACGGCAAGCCCGGCGCCGCCCACCACCGCGCGGCGACGCCCAAGCACGGTCCGACACCCGGCGCGCCGCGGCTCAAGCCGCGTACGGCGCCGGCTGCGGCCTGGACCGCGCCGGCCGTGCGGCCCGCCGAACCGTCGTGGGTCGCGCCGTCCGCGCCGCCCGAGCGGCCCACCGCGCCCGCGCCGATGCCCGCGGCTGCGCCGAAGCCGCATCCGGCCGCGACGCGGATCTCCACCTGGCAGCGCGAGGACACCGGGCCGGTCGACCGCGGCGTCGTCCGCGCGTTCGCGACTGACCTCAAGCAGGCCGGTCAGGCGGCCGGCTTCCCCGCGCTGCTCGTCGCCGTGATGGTCGTGTTCCTGCTGGTGCAGCACCGGGTCGACAAGCGCGACGTGAAGCTCTCGCACGCCGACTGGGCGTCCGACCAGGGCTTGGAGTTCAGCGCCCCAGCGACGATTCGGCGCTGACCGCCGTACCGGTCCGCGGCGCCGGCAGGCTGCGTACGACGGCTCGCGTCACCTGGTCCGTCGCCGGCTCGTCGGTCGCGGTCGCCGGCACGAGGTAGTCGGTGAGGCCTTTGGCCGACACGGGGCGGCCGAAGTAGTAGCCCTGCGCCTCGTCGCAGCCCAGCTCGGTGAGCTTGCTGAGCTGCCGCTCGGTCTCGACGCCTTCCGCGGTGACCCGCAGGCCGAGGCCGTGCGCCATCGCGATGGTCGCGGCGACGATCGTCGTCGCCGGGCCGTCGGTCTGCAACTGCGCGACGAACGACTGGTCGATCTTCACCTCGTCGATGGGGAGTGTGTTGAGCCGGCTCAGCGACGAGTAGCCGGTGCCGAAGTCGTCGACCGACAGCCGCATGCCGAGCGCCCGCAGCTGGCACAGCGTCGCGACCGTCTCGGAGCGATCCTCCATGAGCAGGCTCTCGGTGATCTCGAGGACGACGCGGTTCGGCGCGACACCGGCATGGAACAGCTCGCGCGCGAGGGCGGCACCGATGCCCGGCTCCATGACGAGCCGGCCGCTCACGTTGATCGCGACCGCGAGCCCTTCTGTCTCCGGCCGGTTGTCCCACTGGCGTAGTTGCGCGCACGCCTCGCGCAGCACCCACAGCGACAGCGGCACGATCATGCCGGTCTGCTCGGCGACTGGGATGAAGTCGGCCGGCGAGACGCTGCCGCGGGTCGGGTGGTGCCAGCGCAGCAACGCCTCGACGGACGGGGCGGTGCCGGTGCTCAGGTCGACAATCGGTTGGTACTCAAGGGAAAACTCGTGCTCGGCGAGGGCGCGGTGCATGTCGCTCTCGAGTGCGAGCCGGGCGACCATCTGGCTCTGCATGTTGTCGTGGAACAGCGTGATGCCGCGGCTGCGCGAGCCCTTGCTCGTGTACATCGCGAGGTCGGCCTGCCGGAGCAG
>JAVEEI010000150.1 GCA_030840525.1 Frankiaceae bacterium | reverse complement strand
GAACTCGACGCCGATCACACCGCCGCCGAGGACGACGACCGACGACGGGACGCGGTCGAGCTTGAGCGCGTGCTCGCTGGTGATGATCCGCTCCCCGTCGATCTCGAGGCCGGGCAGTGAGCGGGAGTAGGAGCCGGTGGCGAGTACGACGGCTTTGCTCGCCTCGTAGCGGGTGCCGTCGACCTCGACGGCATTGGGGGCGACCAGCTTGCCGGTGCCTTCCACGACGGTGATGTTGCGGCTCTTCACCAGGCCGGTGAGGCCCTTGTGCAGCCGGGTGACGACGCCGTCCTTGTAGGAGTTGACGCCGGCCATGTCGATGCCGTCGACGCTCGACTTGACGCCGACCTTCTCGCCCTCGCGCGCGGCGTCGGCGACCTCGGCGGCGTGCAGCAGCGCCTTCGTCGGGATGCAGCCGCGGTGCAGGCAGGTGCCGCCGACCTTGTCCTTCTCGACCATCACGACGGTGAGGCCGAGCTCCGCGGCGCGCAGCGCGCACGCGTACCCGCCACTGCCGGCGCCGAGAATGACGATGTCGGCGGTCTGGGTCTCGGGCACGGCTCGGCTCCTCATCGAACGTGACGACGTTGTCGGTCACATTCTTTCACTGGCGGCCAAGTGTGTGCGGTCGCGGTCGCTATGACGACCGCCAACGCACACACTTCGGCGGTGATTGAGTCGCGAGTCAGGCGCCGAGAGTCGTCAGCCACTCCACTAACGTGCGGACGGGTACGCCGGTGCCGCCCTTCGGCGTGTAGCCGTGCGGCTCGCCGGTGTTGAACGCCGGGCCGGCGATGTCGAGGTGCGCCCACTTGATCCCGTCGGGCACGAACTCCTTGAGGAACAGGCCGGCCGTGAGCATGCCGCCGTTGCGGTCGCCGATGTTGGCGATGTCGGCGACGTCGGAGTCGAGCGACTTGCGCAGCTCCGGCGGCAGCGGCATCGGCCAGCCCTGCTCGCCCGCGACGCCGGCCGCCGCGACGAGCGCGTCGCGCAGCCCGTCGTCGTTGGCCATCACGCCGTACACGTGCGCGCCGAGCGCGACCAGCTGCGCGCCAGTGAGGGTCGCGACGTCGACGATGTAGTCGGGCTTCTCGTCCGCCGCCGCCGCGATGCAGTCGGCCATGACCAGCCGGCCCTCGGCGTCGGGGTTGAGCACCTCGACCGTCTTGCCGCCCTTCATGGTGAGCACGTCCGACGGCCGGATCGCGGTGCCGCTCGGCATGTTCTCGGCGCAGGCGATCCAGGCGACGACGTCGACGTCGGGCTTCAGCGTGCCGATCGCGGTCATCGTCGACAGCACCGCCGCGGCGCCGCCCATGTCGGACTTCATCCACTCCATCGACTGCGCCGGCTTGAGCGCGAGACCGCCGGAGTCGAACGTGATGCCCTTGCCGACGAGGTGCACCTTCGCCTTGGCGCCGCGGCCGGCCGAGTAGGTGATCCGGGCGACCCGCGGCGGGTGGGTCGAGCCCTGGCCGACGCCGAGGACGCCGCCGTACCCGCCCTTCTTCAGCGCCTTCTCGTCGAGCACCTCGACCTGGAGGCCGACCGCGGTGCACGCGTCGACCGCCGCCTGCGCGAGGACCGCGGGGTAGAGGTCGGCGGGCGCGGTGTTGACGAGGTCGCGGCAGAGCGCGATCGCGTCGGCGACCGCGCGGCCGCGGTCATACGCCGCCTTGACCGCCTTGTCCCGCGGGTTGCCGACGACGACCGTCACCGACTCGATCGCGCGCTTCGTCGTACTGCGGTAGCGGCCGAACCGGTAGGCGCCGAGCAGCGCGCCCTCGACGACAGCCGTGACGTCGGCGGGCGAGTCGTCGCCGTTGGCGAGTGCCAGCGCCGTCGCGATCCGCCGCGAGCCGTCGAGCTGGCGCGCGGCCGCCCCGATGCCGCGGCGTAGCGTCTCGCCGCTCCACCGCTCGCCCTTCGCCGGCCGGTCGCCCAGCCCGACCGCGACGAGCGTCGGCGCGGTCGTCGCGCCGAGCGTCGCGACCTTCGTCACCTCGCCGGCCTTGCCGGTCGCGCCGACCGCGGCGAGCGCCGCGAGCAGCCGCTTCTTGAACGCCTTGTCGACGTCGTCGGCGCCGGGCGCGAGCACGAGCGTGCCGCTGCTCCCAGGTACGGCGGCGACGCCGACGACGAGCGCGTCGACCTTCGCGGTGGACAGGGGGTTCTTCGTCAGCGTCGACGCGATGCGGGCCATGACGGCCGATGCTATCGAGTGACCGGATAGCCTCGCCGCTCGTGAGCGAGCCGGCACTTCGCCAGTCACCCCTGCACGACCGCCACGTCGCGCTCGGCGCGCGGATGGCGGAGTTCGGCGGCTGGTCGATGCCGATCCAGTACTCCGGCGTCGTCGAGGAGCACCTCGCCGTCCGCACCGCCGTTGGCATCTTCGACGTCAGCCACCTCGGCAACGCGCAGGTCAGCGGGCCCGGCGCGAAGGACTTCGTCAACGCCTGCCTTACCAACGACCTCGACCGGATCGGGCCGGGGCAGGCGCAGTACACGCTGTGCTGCGACGACGCGACCGGCGGGGTCGTCGACGACCTGATCGTCTACCACGGCCGCGCCGACGACCTGCACCTCGTGCCGAACGCCGCCAACACCGCGGAGGTCGTACGGCGGCTGCGCGCCGCGGCTCCCGACGGCGTCGAGGTCGTCGACCAGCACGAGGACTTCGCCATCCTCGCGGTGCAGGGGCCGCGGTCGCCGGAGGTGCTCCGCCGGGTCGGCATCGACGCCGCGATGGACTACATGGCGTTCGACCGCGTCGGCGAGCTGACGGTCTGCCGCACCGGCTATACCGGCGAGCACGGCTACGAGCTCGTCGTACCCGCCGCCGACGCCGGCCCGCTCTGGGACCGGCTGGCCGAGGCGGTCGCGAGCGAGGGTGGCCGGCCGTGCGGTCTCGGCGCGCGCGACACCTTGCGCACCGAGATGGGCTACCCGCTGCACGGCCAGGACCTGTCGATGGAGATCACGCCGGTGCAGGCGCGCTGCGGCTGGGCGGTCGGCTGGTCGAAGCCGGAGTTCTGGGGTCGCGACGCGCTGGTCGCCGAGCGCGAGCGCGGTGCGAGCCGGCTGCTCTGGGGGCTGCTCGCGCAGGACCGCGGCATCCCGCGGCCGCACATGACGGTTCGCCATGCCAGCGGTGACGGGGCCGACGGTCGCGAGGTCGGCGAGGTCACCAGCGGCACGTTCTCGCCGTCGCTGAAGGTCGGCATTGGCCTGGCGCTGCTCCACCGCGATGTCGCCGAGGGCGACGAGCTGACCCTCGACGTACGCGGCCGGCCGTCCGCCGTACGGGTGGTGAAGCCGCCGTTCGTGCCGCCGCACGTCCGGTGACCGAGCGGGTCCTGCTCGTCGGGATGATGGGCAGCGGCAAGACGTCGGTCGGCCGCGAGCTGGCGACCGCGCTCGGCTGGCGCTACCTCGACAACGACGACCAGCTCCGCGCCGCCACCGGCAGCGACGCCCGCACGGTGCGCGACCGCGACGGCGAGGCGGCGCTGCGCCGGGCCGAGTCGGCTGCATTGACGGTGGCCCTGACGACGCCTGGGCCGCTGGTCGCGGGGGTCGCCGCCGGCGTCGTCCTCGACCCGCTCGACCGGTCGCGGCTGCGTGCCGGCGGGTTCGTCGTCTGGCTGCGCGCCCGGGTCGACACCTTGGCCGCGCGGGTGGCCGGCACCGACCGGCCGTGGCTCGGCGACGACCCCGCCGGCGCGGTCCGCCGGCTGTACGCGGGCCGCGCCGACCTCTACGCCGGGGTCGCCGACCTCGTGGTCGACGTCGACACGCTGCCCGCCGCGCTCCTCGCCGCGCGCATCGCCGCCGCGCTCCACGACTCCTAGCCCCCCACACGATCCGTGATCATGGCGTTCGCAGCAATTTTCGTGCCCGGATGTCCGGTTCGCCTGCGGCAAACGCCATGATCACGAACCGGCGAGGGCGACGACGAGGTACGCCGCCATCGCGCCGCACTCGACGACCGCGCCGAGCACGTCGCCGGTGAGCCCGCCGGTACGCCGTACGACGAAGCGCCGCACCACCTCGCCCGCGACCACCCCGGCGGCGAGCGCACCGCAGGCGAGCGCGGCCGCGGGCAGCGGGTCGTCGCGCCGCCACAGTGCCGCCCAGCCGCCGACGAGGACGGCGGCGTACCCGGTGGCGAAGACGGCGCGCCGGGTCGGTACGGTCCCGGCGACCCACGCGCCGAGGCCCGTATCGGTGGCCGCCCGGACGCCCGGCCGGCACGACCAGGTGACGGCGAGCCGGCCGGCCACGCAGCCGGCGACCAGCGCGGTGGCCGCGAGCCGGTGGTCGCACGCGATGTTGACCGCGGCGGCGTCGACGAGGACGACGAACACGACCGCGACCACGCCGAAGGCGCCGACGCCGGGCGACTTCATCGCCGCGCGGACGGCGTCCGGCTCGCCGCGGACACCTAACGCGTCGGCGCTGTCGGCGAGACCGTCGAGGTGCAGCCCGCCGGTCACCAGCGCGATGGCCGCGACGGCCAGGACCGCGGCCAGCCACCGGGTCGAGCCGTCGTCGAGCGGCAGCCGGACCAGCCGGAACACGCCGGCCGCGATCGCGCCGACCACCAGCCCGGCGAGCGGCGCCCACGTCATCGCCCAGCCGACGGCCTGGGCGTCGGTGCGCGCCGGCCGGCACGGGAACCGGGTGAAGACCGACGTCGCGAGGGTCAGCCCGGCCCGGCTCGCGCTAGCCATCGCGGTCGCTGACCCCGGCCTCGTCGAACGTCGCCATCTCGGCGAGGGTCGCGATGGCGGCCTGCACGAGGGGCAGCGCGACGAGCGCGCCGGTGCCCTCGCCGAGCCGCAGGCCGAGGTCAAGCAGCGGCTCCAGCCCGAGGTGCGCGAGCGCCGCCTGCTGCGCCGGCTCGGTCGAGCGGTGCGACGCGAGCCACCACGCGGTCGCCGCCGGCGCGACGGCGGCCGCGACCAACGCGGCGGTCGCGCTGACGACCCCGTCGAGCAACACCGGGGTACGGCGGGCCGCGCAGCCGACCAGCAGGCCGGTCATCGCCGCGAGGTCGGCGCCACCGAGCGACCGCAGCCCGTCCAGCGGCGTCTCCAGTCGGTCGGCGCGCCGTACCGCGGCAGCGACCGCGTCGACCTTGCGCCGCCAGCCTTCGTCGTTGACGCCGGTACCGCGGCCGACGACCGCCTCCGGCTCGACGCCGAGCAGGCCGGCGACGACCGCGGCGCACGCCGTCGTCGAACCGATGCCCATGTCGCCGGGGATGACGAGGTCGGTGCCGGCGTCGGCCTCGTCGTCGGCCAGCCGCAGCCCGACCGACAGCGCGGCATCGAGCTCGGCCGCGGTCAGCGCGTCTTCGACGTCGATCCGGCCGCTGCCGCGCCGTACCTTCATCGACGCGTCGGCACCGGGTACGTCGACCGCGACGCCCACGTCGACGACGCGGACGCCGGCCGCGTTGTGGTGCGCCAGCACGTTGACGGCGGCGCCGCCGCGCAGGAAGTTCGCGACCATCTGCGCGGTGACCTCGGCCGGGTATGCCGACACCCCGGCGGCGGCGATGCCGTGGTCCGCGGCGAGCAGCACCACCCGCACCCGCGCGAACGGGTGCGGCGGGCAGCGGCCCTGCACGCCGGCCGCCCACACCGAGACGTCCTCGAGCCGGCCGAGCGCGCCGGCCGGCTTGGTCAGCCTGGCCTGCCGCTCGGCCGCGGCCTGCCGCGCGGCGTCGTCGGGCGCGCCGATGCGCGCGACCACGCCGTCGAGGCCGCTCACTTGAGCCGCGCCGGGATGCCCACGGTGACCTTCCATACCTCGTCGCAGACCGCCGCCAGCCGGGCGTTCAGCGCGCCGAGCTCGTCGCGGAACCGCCGGCCCGACTCGCTGGCCGGTACGACGCCCTCGCCCACCTCGTTGCTCACCAGGACCAGCGTTCCTTTGCTCGCGGCGACCGCGCCGACCAGGCGGTCGCACCGGTCGGCGAGGTCGTCGTCGAGGACGGCCCCGAGCCAGAGGGTGACGCACTCGACGAGCGTCGCGCCGCCTTCGCTCTCGTCAATCGCGGCGGCGACGTCGAGCGTCTCGACCGTCCGCCAGTGGGCCGGCCGGCGCTTGCGGTGCTGCTCGACCCGGTGCTGCCACTCGACGTCGTCCGGTCGCGGGAACGAGGTGGCGACGTAGGTGACCGCGGGCTCGTCGAGCAGCAGCGCCTCGGCGTACCGCGACTTGCCGGACCGCGCGCCGCCGACGACGAGGACCCGCCGCGGGCCGCGGCTCACGGCGCACCCTCGGCGGGCACGAAGACGACCGGCGCGTCGAACGCGGCCCGCCGCGCGGCCCGCCGCAACGCCGCGAGCACCGGCCGGCCGGCGACGAGGACGAGGACGAGGTTGCCGAACGCGCGCGGGATGTCGAAGCCGAGCGAGGTCACGACGTCGTGGCGCAGCCAGTGCACGACGTTCGTCTCCCATCCGGCCGTCGGTACGTAGGAGATCGAGGCCGGGTAGTCGTGCGCGAACGGCCAGAACCAGAGGTTCATGACGAGACCGTAGGCGAGCCCGGCGAACGCCGCGTACCCGGCGAGCATGAAGACTTCGGCCCGCCCGGTGAGCCGCGGCAGGCAGCCGGCGCCGAACCCGACCCAGCCCGCGGCGACCATCTGGAACGGCAGCCACGGCCCGACGCCGGCCGTGAGCAACGCGCTCGCGAACAACGTGAGTGCGCCGAGGACGAACCCGAAGCCGCGGCCGAACACGCGGCCGGCCGGCACCAGCAGGAAGAACACCGCGTTGAACCCGGTGGCTCCGGCGCCCAGTGGTCGCAGCGCCGCGCCACAGGCCGCGAGTACGCCGAGCATCGCGACGCCTTTCGCGTCGAGCGCGCCGTCGGAGAGCTCGGCGAACAGCACCGCGAGCAGCAGCGGCAGCAACGCGACGAACAGCCACGGCGCGTCGCTCGAGTGCGGCAGGCCGCCGCCGTTGACCGCCGACTTCGTGCCGGCGAACAGCGGCCAGCCGAACGCCGCGACCGACACGGCCGTGACCGCGAGCAGCGCGAACGCGCTGCGGCCGCGCAGCCGGACGACGTTCATGCCGGCATCCGCGCGAGCGCTGCTTCGACCGCGGCAACCGTGAGAAACCGTTGCGGCGCAAGGATTTTCGCGACCTGCGGCGCGAACGCGGGCGAGTCGGTGACGACCGTCGCCGCCGGGCCGTCGCTGACGACGTCGCCGTCGGCGAGTACGACGACGCGGGTCGCGACCTCCGCGACGAGCTCGACGTCGTGGGTCGCGAACACGATCGCCCGATCCTCGCCGGCGAGGTCGCGCAGCATCGTGACCAACCGTTCCTTCGCCTCGTAGTCGAGCCCGCGGGTCGGCTCGTCGAGCAGCAGCACCGGCGGCGCGGCGGACAGGACGACGGCGAGTGCGAGGGCGAGCCGCTGCCCCTCGGAGAGGTCGCGCGGGTGCAGGTCCATGTCGACCGGGCCGGCCAGTGTGCGCAGCAGCTCCGCGGCGTTGCCCGCGTCCGCGCACTCGCGCGCGACGGTGTCGGCCCACAGCAGGTCGCCGGGCTCCTGCGGGATCAGCCCGACCCGCCGGACCGCCTCCGGCGCCGGCAGCTTCCACGGCTCGGCCCCGTCGACGTCGACCGTGCCGCTCGCCGGCGCGCGCAGCCCGGCGAACGTCGAGAGCAACGACGACTTGCCGGCGCCGTTGCGGCCCATCACCGCGACGATCTCGCCGGTCCGGACGGTCAGGTCGACCGCGCGCAGCGCGACGGCGCCGTCGTAGTCGACGGTGAGCTTGCGCGCCGTCACGACCACGCGGCCGGCCGCGGCGACCGGCGGCGGCTCCGGCGGCGCGACACCGGCGAGCGCCGTACGCAACGACGTGGCGGCCGTACGCGCGTCCCGGACCGACAACGGAAGCGGGGCCCAGCCGCGGGCCCGGCCGAGCCGTACGACGGGTGGCGCGACCGGCGACGTCTGCATCACGTCGGCCGGAAGGCCGACCTCGACCGGCGCGCCACGACCGGGCACGTGGACGACGGCATCGGCGTACTGGACGACGCGTTCGAGCCGGTGCTCGGCGACGAGCACGGTCACGCCGAGGTCGTGCACCAGCCGGGTCAGCGCGGCCAGAACCTCTTCCGCCGCAGGCGGGTCGAGTGCGCTCGTCGGCTCGTCGAGCACGAGCACCTGCGGGTGCATGACGAGTACCGAACCGATCGCGACGCGCTGCTGCTGGCCGGCCGACAGCGTGAGCAGCGGGCGGTTGCGTACGTCGGCGAGGCCGAGCAGGTCGAGCGTCTCCTCGACCCGGCGTCGCATCGTCGCGGGCGCGACGCCGAGCGACTCCATCCCGTAGGCGAGCTCGTCTTCGACGGTGTCGGTGACGAAACCCGCGACCGGGTCCTGCCCGACGTACCCGACGACGTCGGCGAGCTCGCGCGGCCGGTGCGTGCGAGTGTCCCGGCCACCGACCGTCACCCGGCCGCGCAGCGTGCCGCCGGTGAAGTGCGGCATCAACCCGTTGACGCATTTCAGCAGCGTCGACTTGCCGGAGCCGGTGCTGCCGACGACGAGGCACAGCTGGCCGGCCGCGATGTCGAGGTCGACGTCGCGCAGCGCCGGCTCGGCGGCATCCGGGTACGTCGCCGTGACCGCCTCGAACCGGATCACGCGGTCACGCTCGCGACGCTCCGGTAGAGGCGCAGCGGGGGAGCGGCGACCGCGGGTAGCAGCGCCACCGCGGTCGCGAGCAGCGCGAGCAACGGCACGTCCGGCACCGCGGTGGGATTCGACGCCGCGTCCATGCCGGCCAGCCCGGCGTGGCTCGCGACGAGGAACGCGGCCGCGACCACCGCGCCGCTGGCCGCGACCGACCACTCCGGCACCGCCCAGGGGTCGGGCCGGTAGCGGGTACGGCGGCTCACCCTGCTGCCGGTCGCGAACCCGGCGACCGCGACCGCGCTGCCGCCCACCGCGAGTGGTGCGCCGAGCAGGAACGGCGCGCCGGACGTGAGCAAGCCGTAGCTGCCGGCACAGACCGCGACGACGCCGGCCAAGGTGAGCGCGGCGGCAAGGCGCCGGGTCGCCGCGCGCACGTCACCGGTGCGGCCGAAGCCGCGTACGTCCATTGCGGCGGCGAGGTCGACGGACCGTTCGAGCGCGCCCTCCAGCACCGGGACCGCCATGCCGCGCAACGCGGCGAGGCCGCGGTCGCGCCGACCGCGCAACCGCCGGGCCCGCCGGACCCGGCCGAGCGATGCGACGGCCTGCGGCGCGAACGACACCGCGACGCCGACCGCGACGCCCACCTCGTAGAGGGCACCGGGCATCACCTTGAGCAGCCGCGCGGGCGACGCGAGCGAGTTCGCCGCGCCGATGCAGACCAGCACGGTCGCGAGCCGCAGCCCGTCTTCGAGCGACGTGACCAGGCCCTCCTCGGTGATCGCGCCGCCGACCCGGACGCCCCAGTCGGCCGGCAGCGGCAGCCGCGGCAGCCGGACGAGGACGTGGCTGCCGCCGGCGTCGCCGACGAAGACGTACAGCACGACCCGGATTGCCAGCACTACCAACGCGACCCGCAGGAACGCGCCGTAGCTCGACGCCCACGGCGTGACCGGCCGGCGCGCGCCGACGACCGCGCCCGCGACGACGATCAGCGCGACGAGCAGCACCGGGTTACTGGTCGCGCCCGCGGCGACCGCCAGCCCGGACGCCCAGAGCCACCACGCGACCGGGTGCAGCGGTCGCGGCAGCCGGGTCGTACCTCTCATCCAGCTCGCCGCCGACGTTGCCAGAAGACCGCGCCGGCCACCGCGACGACGAACACGCAGGCCGCGACGAACCCGTACGGCACGCCGCCGCGACTGCGCGGCGGGACGAACTGCTTCGCCACGACCGCGGTTGAGTCGCTCGGCGACGGCGACGCGGTCGGTGCCGCCGACGCCGCGGTGGTGGTCGCGGCCGGAGTGGTGGCGCTGTGGTGGCTCGTCGCCGATGCGATAGGAGCAGGAGTCGACGGACCGGCACTCGACGGCTTCGGTCCGACGGCGCGGTGCGCTGCCGGTGACGCCGTCGCGGTCGTCGTCGTACGGGTCGGCTTCGGCGACGGGCTCGACACGACCTCGCCGCAACCGCTCTTCGGGTACCCGTCGATCGCGCAGATGAGCCCGCCGGAGTCGCGCTCGCTGTGCTGCTGCGTCAGTACGTCGAACCCGGTCACGGCACTGTCGAAGCCGTAACACGAGTAGACCGGCCCGTTGGGCGCGCCGGACTGCGTGCCGTAGTCGACGACGAGCAGCACCCGGTACGTCGAGCTGGTGTTCTTCCCGGCGCAGTAGTGGTCGTAGGACACGTCGGTCGGCCGCGGCTTCGGGTCGCTCGAGCTCGCCGTCCCGACCGCGAACCGCCAGCCCTCGACCTGCGAGCCTTCGACCAAGCGGTAGCCGGAGGGGCCGACTTTGCTGTATTCCCAAGCGGTTTTGCGCGGCGGCTTGTGCCAGTAGCCCCAGTAGTCGTAGTACGTCGTCGCGCTGCTCGACGCCGCCGGGAAGGCGACGAAGAGCAGCGCGACGGCGAGTAGCGCGCGCCTCACGCCCGGCGCCGCCGGCGGCCGATCGCGAGCAGCAACCCGCCGACCACGAACGCGTCGACGGCGACACCGGCCTGTACGTCGAGGTGCTGCGCACCGGTCGCCGGCAACGTCGCGACCGACTTGCGCGACGCGACGGCCGGCCGCGTCACCGGCTTCGCGACCGGCCTCTTCGTCGTATGCGGAGCGGTCACTGTCACCGGCAGCGTGCGGCGGGTCGACTGCAACAGCGCGACGAGGTTCTTGCCGCCGAACGACGTGACCGACAGGCCGTCGGCGTGCGCGGCGAGCGCGAGGTAGCCGATGCTGCCGGGGCTCAGCGTGCCGTGCGGGTCGAGCACGGCCTGCCCGGCGTTCGTCGCCAGGTAGCCGAGCATCGTGTCGACCGCGCTCTTGCTGGTGTCGGTCGACTCCATCGCGAGCACGCCCTGCGCGGTCAGGCTGTAGTCGGGACTCGACCCGGTGGTGAGGTAGCCGCCGCCCTGCACCTTGCTCGCGATCCACGTCGCGGCGTACCGTCCCGCGTCCGCGGCGGTCGGTGTAATCGGGCCGCCGGAGCAGTCCGGCGCGGGCTGCGTCGCGACCGGACTTGCGGTGAACGGGAACGCCTTGCCCTCGACGCCCCACACGGCCTGCACCGCCGCGACGAGGTCGCCGTGACCGCTGGAGTACGGCGAGGAGAACGCACCCGGGTCCGCGCTGCCGCAGTTGAGCCACGACGACATGAGCGCGTCGATGCCGGTGTGCCCGCCGGACGTCCACGTGCTGCTCGTCGGGTCCGCGCCGACCGCGTCGAGCGCCTGCACGACGACCGCGGTCGAGTTGGGGTCCGAGCCGCTGCCGGCGATGTAGGAGAAGCCGCCGTCGCTGCCCTGCAACGAGTGCAGGAACGGCAGCGGGTCGTGCGCCGGCGTGACACCGGCCGCGTGCAACGCCTCGATCGCGAGCGCGGTGCTGTTGGAGTCCTCGCCGGTGAACGTGCTGAGGTTCGTCGCGGGGCATGGCTTCGACAGGTCGGACCGGTACGGCGCCCAGCCGCCGTCGGGGCACTGCTGCTTGACCAGCCAGCGGGTCGCGGCGGTGTCGTGCACGCCGGCCGCGACCTCGGCGAGGATGCCGAGCGACTGGCGGAACGCGCCGTCGTAGGTCGGGTCCGACGCGCCGAAGAGGCCGGCGTCGGCGCTGTTGTGGGTGACGACGGTCGCCGAGGCGGTCGTGGCGGGGCCGAGCACCGCGGCCCCGGCGAGCACGAGCGCGCCGGCGTAGTGGTGGAAACGCATGACTGTCCTTCCGGTGTGGCGAGAATGCCGACCGGACCGGAGACGGCGCCGGGACGCGAACGCCCCCGATGCGCTAGACGCACGGGGGGCGTTGGTCGGGCGACGTGCCCGGGCTCCGCCCCGCAAACCTCGACGGTGTGTCGTGGAGCCCTCGCCTCGCGCAGGCATTCCGGCTCGCCGTACCTGCTCCTGACAGGTGCGGCCTACGGTTGCGGGTCAGCGCCGGAGTTGGACCGGCTTCCCCCGCACGCGGCGATTGCGCTTCGATACCAGCACGGGCGGCCGAGGCTCGTCAATGACGTAGGTTGCCCATCGTGGCGTGGACGTGGCGGTACGAGAACAGTGGCGGCGACGAGGTCAACCCGGCCGAGGCGCCCCCGGGCGAGGCGTTCCCGACGCAGAGCGACGCCGAGACGTGGCTGGGGGAGAACTGGCGCGAGCTCGTGTCGAGCGGCGTCGACCAGGTGTCGCTGCTCGAGTCGGGCCGCCAGGTGTACGGCCCCATGAGCCTGCACCCCGAGTAGCCGACCCGACCTCTTCGTCTTCGTCGACTGTGACGTTCGAGGCGTTTCGCGGGGTGCCTTTACGCCTCGAACGTCACAGTCGACGACAAGACGGGGCGCTTAGCGCGGGGAGCGCGGGCTCTGCGTCTTCGCCGGGTCGCGCTCGACGGTGTCGCCGAGAATGTCGTCGATCTGCTTGAGCACGGCCGGCTCCAGCGTCACGCCGGACGCCTTGACGTTGTCCTCGACCTGCTCGGGCCGGGACGCCCCGACGATCGCGCTCGCGACGCTCGGGTTCTGCAGCACCCACGCGACGGCGAGCTGCGCCATCGACAGGCCGTGCGCCTCGGCGACCGGCTTGAGCTGCTGCACCCGCTGCAGCACGTCGTCGCGGAGCAGGTCGCGGATGAAGCCGCCGCCGCGCTCGTCGGTCGCGCGCGAGCCTTCCGGCGGCTGCTCGCCCGGCTTGTACTTGCCGGTGAGTACGCCCTGCGCGATCGGCGACCACACGATCTGCGACAGGCCGAGCTCGTCGCACGTCGGCACGACCTCGGCTTCGATGACGCGCCAGAGCATGTTGTACTGCGGCTGGTTGCTGACCAGCGGCACGCGCATCTCGTCGGCGAGCGCCTTCGCCTCGCGGATCTCCTCGGCCCGCCACTCGGACACGCCGATGTAGAGCGCCTTCCCGGCCCGTACGACGTCCGCGAACGCGCCGATCGTCTCTTCCAGCGGGGTCGTGTGGTCGTAGCGGTGCGCCTGGTAGAGGTCGACGTAGTCGGTCTTGAGCCGCTTCAGCGAACCGTCGATCGAGGTGAGGATGTGCTTGCGCGACAGGCCGCGGTCGTTCGGCCCGGGGCCGGTCGGCCAGAACACCTTGGTGAAGATCTCGAGCCCGTCGCGGCGCTCGTTTTCCAGCGCCCGGCCGAGTACGGACTCGGCCTTCGTCTGCGCGTAGACGTCGGCGGTGTCGAACGTGGTGATGCCGTTGTCGAGAGCGGCGCGGACGCACGCGAGTGCGGCGTCCTCCTCGACCTGGCTGCCGTGGGTGATCCAGTTGCCGTACGAGATCTCGCTGACGAGGAGGCCGCTGCGACCGAGGTGTCGATGCTTCATGACTCCACGCTACGACGCGCGGGTTCTGTCACGAATCCCGGGAGCTGAGCACGCAGAACTCGTTGCCTTCCGGGTCGGCGAGAACGGTCCACGACACGTCCGGTCGCTGGCCTACGTCGACCCGCGTCGCGCCGAGCGACTCCAGCCGGGCGATCTCCGCGTCGCGGTCCTGGCTCGTGTGCGGCGCGAGGTCGATGTGCAGCCGGTTCTTGAGGGCCTTCGTCTCCGGTACGGGAACGAACACCATGCCCGGGCCGATGCGCTCCCACGGCGTTGACCGCATCGTGTCCTCGTCCACCCACGACGGCACGATGACGTGCTCGTCGTCGGCCTCGTAGACGAGCTTCCAGTCCATCGCCTCGGCCCAGAACCGGGCCTGCTTCTCGATGTCGTGACAGTCGACGACGACCGTGTACCACCGCAGCGCCATGCCGGCGACGCTAGCGGGGCTTGTCGCCGCGCTTCACCGCCGGCGGCGGGCGGCGGAAGCGGCGCGGCTGCATCGCGCGGATCGCCGCGTACCCCGTGATGCCGAGCGACTCCTTCGCGCCGTACTTCGCCTCGACCGCGCGCCGGGCTTTGCGGCCGAGCCGGATCGAGTCGGTGAACACCGCGATCAGAATGAGGATCGACAGGCTCGTCACCAGCGCGCCCGCGGTGTTGCCCTGCGCTACGAGCTTGCCGGCGACGTGCTTCGGCTTCGGGTGCGGCGTGACGAACGACGCGAGCAGCACCGCCAGGATGAGCCCGAAGAAGATCTGGCCGACGGTGAAGCGGCTGTCGACCATGTCGCGGGCCAGCCGCTTCGCCGGGCCGGCGTCGCGGGCCGGCAGGTGCTTCTCGTCGCCCGACAGCAATGCCTTGCGCTGCAGTGACCGTTGCTCGCGCAGCCGCTCGCGCCGGATCTTCGCCGCCTCTTTCGGGTTGCCGGGCATGGGCTGGCGCCGGCGCTTCTCCGCGTCCCGTCGCTTCGGCGTGGGTCGGCCCTTGCCGGTGCCGGGGGACGGTTCGCTCACGGCGCAGAGCATAGGGATCGGCGGCTCAGGCGATCCTCAGGCCGCTGACTACGCTGGAACCACACCGGGCGGGCACGCCGCCCGGCGGCAGAGAGGACCCGGACTCCGATGGGTATGGGCCGCCGCCTCGCCTTGATCTTCAAGGCGAAGGCCAACAAGGTGCTCGACAAGCACGAGGACCCGCGCGAGACGCTCGACTACTCCTACGAAAAGCAGCTCGAGCTGCTGACGAAGGTACGGCGCGGGGTCGCCGATGTCGCGACCAGCCGCAAGCGCATCGAGATTCAGATGCAGCAGGTGCAGGCCTCGGCCGACAAGCTCCAGACGCAGGCGCAGCAGGCGGTCACCGCCGGCCGCGACGACCTGGCCCGCGAGGCGCTGACCCGCCGGGCTGCGGCCAACACCCAGCTCGCCGACCTGCAGACGCAGCACGCACAGCTGCAGGCCGAGGAGGAGAAGCTCACCCAGGCCTCGCAGCGGTTGCAGGCCAAGGTCGACGCGTTCCGCACCCGTAAGGAGACGATCAAGGCGACCTACACCGCCGCCGAGGCGCAGGCCAAGATCGGCGAGGCGATGTCCGGCATCTCCGAGGAGATGGGCGACGTCGGGCTGGCGATGCAGCGGGCCGAGGACAAGACGCAGCAGATGCAGGCGCGGGCCGGCGCGGTCGACGAGCTGATCGCGAGCGGCGCGCTCGACGACGCGAGCACGCCGCTCGGCGGCCGCGACGACATCCAGCGCGAGCTCGACAGCATGTCGTCGTCGAGCGACGTCGAGCTCGAGCTCGCGAAGCTCAAGGGCGCGCTGCCGGCCGGCGCACCCGCACCGGCGATCAACGCCGGCAAGGAGACACAGCCGCAGGCGGAGGGGACCCAGCCGTGATCGTCCGCATTCTCGGGGAGGGCCAGCGTCGTGTCGACGAGGCCGCCATCGACGGGCTCAACGCCCTCGACGACAAGCTCGTCGCCGCCGTAGAGGGTGGTGACGACGACGCGTTCAAGGCAGCGCTCGCCGCGCTGCTCGACCAGGTGCGCGAGGTCGGCACACCACTGCCCGACGACGAGATCGTGCCGTCCGACCTCGTCCTGCCGACCGCCGATGCCTCCCTCGCCGAGGTGCGCGAGCTCCTCGGCGACGAGGGCCTCATCCCCGGCTGACCGGGCGACCACCATGGCCACCTCCTCGCGTAACCGGTTCAAGAGCGACCCGCAGCTCGTCGCGCGCATGGGCGCGACGATGTTCCTCATCGGGGCGCTGTACGTCGGCGTCGTCGCCGCACTCATCTTCAGCGGCATCAACATCGCCTTCGTCCTCGTCATCGCCGGCGTACTGCTGTTCGTGCAGTACTACTTCTCCGACAAGATGGCGCTCTACGGCATGGGTGGCCGCATCGTCACGCCCGAGGAAGCGCCCGAGCTGCACGGGATCGTCGACCGGCTGTGCGCGCTGTCCGACCTGCCGAAGCCGCGGGTCGCGATCGCCGACACCGACATCCCGAACGCGTTCGCGACCGGCCGCAACCCGCGCAACGCGGTCGTGTGCGCGACGACCGGCATCATGCGCCGGCTCGACCCGCAAGAGCTCGAAGGCGTGCTGTCGCACGAACTCTCGCACGTCGCGCACCGCGACGTCGCGGTGATGACGTTCGCGTCGTTCCTCGGCATGGCGGCCGGGCTGTTCACCCGGATGGCGATGTACTCGGGGTTCTTCTTCGGCGGCGGCGGCGACGATGACGACGACAACGGCGCCGGCGCGTTCTTCATCATCCTGCTCGTGTCGATGCTGGTGTACGCGCTGTCGTTCGTGCTCACTCGTACGCTGTCGCGCTACCGCGAGCTGTCGGCGGACCGGTCCGGCGCGCTGCTGACCGGCCGGCCGTCCGCGCTCGCGTCGGCGTTGCAGAAGGTCACCGGCGACATGGCGCGGATCCCGACCCGCGACCTGCGTGCGGCCGAGCCGTTCAACGCGTTCTTCTTCACCCCCGCACTCGCCAACGGCGTGAGCATCTCGTCGTTCTTCTCGACGCACCCGTCGTTGGAGAAGCGGCTCGCGCAGCTCGCGAAGATCTCGGCCGAGCTTGGTCAGCCCATCTGATGGGGCTGCTCGACACGATCCTCGGCCGCAGCAAGCCGGTGAAGCCGGACCTCGACGACCTGTTCGCGCTGCCGTCGGCGGCGGTCACGTTGCAGGCGGCCGGCAACCTGGTGCCGACGGGTGTCGGCTCGGTGTGCGTGAAGCCGGCGGAGGGCGGTGCGTTCGCCGGGTTGCGCGAGCAGATCGACGAGCTGCTCGGGATGGACGGCGGCAAGTACGACGAGAGCACCGACAGCTTCGGCTTCACGTGGATCGTGCGGCGCGGCGACCCCGCCGACCTGTCCGGTCTCGTCGCCGACCTGCACGGCGTCAACGCGACGCTGACCGACGCGGGCTTCGGCCCCGCGCTGCTCTGCACGCTGGTGTCCTTCACCGACGGGCACGCGCCGGCGGTCGGCCTCGTCTACCTCTACAAGCGCGGCACCTGGTACCCGTTCGCGCCGACGGGGCCGGACAAGCGCGACAACGCGCGCGAGCTCGAAGTCCGCGCGTACCTCGGCGACGAGCTCAAGGTCGAGCCCGACCTGTCCCGCTGGTTCCCGGTGTGGGGAGCGCCCGGGCTTTGACGACCCCACGAAATTGACGACGCTGCACGCGATCGCCGCATCGCTCGCCGCGGCGTTCGCGGACGCGAGCAAGCCGCTGCCCGGCGTCTTTCACAAGCTCGAAGGCACCCTGCACCACTACGGCTACTTCGCCGTCGCGTTCTTCCTGTTCTTCGAGGACTTCGGCGTACCGCTGCCCGGCGAGACGATGCTCATCGCCGCGTCGCTGTACGCCGGCGCCGGCCACCTCAACGTCTTCCTTGTCGGCATCGTCGCGTTCGTCGCGGCGGTGGTCGGTGACAACGTCGGCTATCTCATCGGCCGCTGGGGGGGCCGGACCCTGATCGAGCGGTTCGGCAAGTACGTGTTCATGACGCCGGACCGGCTCGACCGGGCGGAGAAGTTCTTCAACGACCACGGCGGCAAGATCGTCGTCGTCGCCCGGTTTGTCGAGGGGCTGCGGCAGGCCAACGGCCTCATCGCCGGGACGATCGAGATGCACTGGGCGAAGTTCGTCGCCTGTAACGCACTCGGCGCCGCGCTCTGGGTCGCCGTCTGGACGTCGCTCGGCTACCTCGCCGGCAACAACGTCGAGACGGTCAGTCACTACTTCAGCTACGCCGCGATCGGGGTCGCGGTGGTCGTCGCGCTGCTGGTGTGGCGGCATTTCCATCGCCGTCGCAAGCGCCGCCGCGCCGCCGCGAGCTGACGGCGGTGCAGGAGACGCGCGCCGCGGCGCGAACGTCTCTGTCATGCGGAAGACACCCCTCGCATTGCTCGCCGCCGCCCTCGTCGTCTCGGTGACCGCGGTCGGTACGTCGGCGGCGCCGCCCGGGCGGTTCCGGCCGGCGGTGACCATCGGCGCCGACGGCAACGAGCCGCTGATCCGCTCCGCGCCCGACGGCACCTTGTACGTCAGCGCGTTGCAGCACCTCTACGTCTCCCGCGACGCGGGCCGGCACTGGACCCAGTCGGCCGGCTCGCCGTACAGCACGACCTTGAACCAGAACAGCGACAGCTCGATCCAGGTCGACGCCAAGGGCCGGCTGTACATGACCTTCGACTGGCCGTACGCCGGCGCCACCGCGGTCTGCACCAGCGACGACCACGCGACGACGATGAGCTGCGACCCGTCGGCCATCCCGGGTGGGACCGACCGCATGTGGATCGCGGTCGCGAGCCCGACGACGTCGTACCTCGTCACCAACGAGGGCCTCTACCAGACGGTGTTCTCGGTCAGCACCGACGTCGCCAACAGCTACGCGCCGCGCCAGACGACCGCGGCCACCGTCGCCGACCCGACCGACGGGCCGCTGCTGGTGTCGCCGACGACCGGCGCCGTCGTGCAGCCGATCATCGACAACCTCACCAACCAGACCGCCACCGACAACTTCGAGAGCGGCACCGGCGTCCTCCGCGTGTTCGACCCGTCGGCGACCGGGACACCGGCGAACGTGTCCAAGTACCCGATCCCGCTGACCGCGGGCGGCGCGCTGCCCGGCGCGGCGTACGGCAAGGACGGCACGCTCTACGTCACCGCGGAGAAGGCGATCCGCGGCAACGGCGGGAAGATCGTCGGTGTCGGCGTGCAGGTCGCGCGGTCGCGCGACGACGGCAAGACGTGGACGGTGCTGCCGATGATCCCCGGTACGGCGAAGGGGACGTCGACGTTCGTCGCGCTCGGTGCCGGCAAGGCCGGCCACGTCGGCCTGGTCTTCTACCGGGCGAGTGTCGCGGGCAACCCGGGCACCGTGCCCGCGTCGACGCACTGGGACGCGGTGTACGCCGAGTCCACCGACGCGCTGTCCGCGCACCCGCACTGGACGCTTACGACGGTCGACGAGGACGCGCACGTCGGCGTCATCTGCGCGACCGCCGGTTGCCTTGGCAGCGGCCGGTTCGCCGGCGACTTCCTCGACACGACGTTCGACGCGAAGGACCGGCCGCAGATCGTGTGGATGCGCGACACCCCCGGCAGCGCGACCGCGACGCAGATCCGCTACACGACGACGCGCTAGAAGAGGTCAGCGGGCCGGCAGCGCCAGCATCTGGTCCAGCGCCGCGCGCGCGTCGGCGGCGGTCCGCGGGTCGACGGAGATCTGGTTGACGACGCGGCCCTCGACGAGCGACTCCAGCGCCCACACGAGGTGCGGCAGGTCGATCCGGTTCATGGTCGAGCAGAAGCACACGGTCTTGTCGAGGAACACGATCGTCTTGTCGGGGTGCGCCTTGGCCAGCCGCGACACGAGGTTGAGCTCGGTGCCGATCGCCCACGTCGACCCGGGCGGCGCAGACTCGATCGTGCGGATGATGAACTCCGTCGACCCGACGAGGTCGGCGGCCTCGACGACGTCGTACCGGCACTCCGGGTGCACCAGCACCTGCACGTCGGGCAGCCGGCGCCGTACGTCGTGCACGCACTCCAGCGAGAACCGGCCGTGCACCGAGCAGTGCCCCTTCCAGAGCAGCATCGTCGCGTTCGCTAGCTGCGCGGCGGACAGCCCGCCGGCGGGCTTGCGCGGGTCGTACACGACGCAGTCGTCGAGCGACAGCCCGAGCGACCGGACGGCCGTGTTGCGGCCGAGGTGCTGGTCGGGCAGGAACAGCACCCGCCGGCCGCGCTCCAGCGCCCAGCGCAACGCGACCTCGGCGTTGGACGACGTACAGATCGTCCCGCCGTTGCGGCCGGTGAACGCTTTGATCGCGGCCGAGGAGTTCATGTAGCTGACCGGGAGCGTGTCGCCGGCCAGCCCGAGGTCGGTCAGCGCGTCCCACGCCTCGGCGACCTGCTCGGCGCTCGCCATGTCGGCCATCGAGCAGCCGGCCGCGAGGTCCGGCAGCACGACCTGCTGGTGTCCGCCGGTGAGGATGTCGGCGGACTCGGCCATGAAGTGCACGCCGCAGAACACGACGTACTCCGCACCCGGCCGCGCCGCCGCCTCGCGCGCCAGCTTGAACGAGTCGCCGGTCACGTCCGCGAACTGGATGACCTCGTCGCGCTGGTAGTGGTGGCCGAGCACGAACAGCCGGTCCCCGAGCGCGGCCTTGGCGGCGCGGGCGCGGGCGACGAGCGACGGGTCCGATGCGGCCGGCAGGTCGCCCGGGCAGGCGACGCCGCGCTCGCTGTCCGGGTCGGCCTCGCGACCGAGCAGGAGC
>JAVEEI010000134.1 GCA_030840525.1 Frankiaceae bacterium | reverse complement strand
CGAGCCGGTGAGAATGAGACCGCTGGTCGCCGTGATCGCGGCCACGGTCGCGACAACGAGCCCGCCGACAGGCGTCAGGGCCCAAGCCCCTAGACCTTTCGACAGGCTCACGGTCGTCTCCTCAGCTTGTGCGGGGTGGGGTAGTGCCGATGGGGGCGAGGCGTCCGTCTCGCCTCGCCCCCAGGCGAATCAGCAGCGTCAGTTGTGCAGCGCGATCGTGACCTGCTGGCCGGCGCACGGCGTCTGGTCCTTGTCCGACGGGTCGCTCATCGACAGGTTCGCCGAACCGAGCGACAAGGTGCCGGGAGACGCAACCGAGCCGCCGGGAACGAGGCCGCCGGTGGGCGACGCGTCGAGGCTGAGGAACTCGGCGCAGCTGTGGCCGGTCGACCAGTTCTTGTCCGACGTGATGACGACGCTCGGAGCCGAGACCTGCAGCGAGGTCGGGGTGCTGTTCGACGCCGACCAGGTCACCGAGACCTTGGTGCCGGGCTGAAGCGACGCGGCGTTGAACGTGCTCTTGTAGGTGACGGTGCCGACAGTCGCGGTGCTCGTGCTGCTGTCGCTGCCCGTGCCCGTGCTGCTCCAGTACGCGTAGGCGACGCCGCTACCGGCGACGGCGACAGCGCCTGCGGCCAGACCGGCGGCGACCTTCTTGTTGAGCTTCATCTTCGGCTCCCCTTCCAGGAGACTGATCTGGAAGAGCGCCGGTTTCGCCTCTGCTCCCCGCCGGGCCTGTAGGCGACCAATGTCGCCCGACGGATCAATGCTCGCTCTGGCCGACCCCCTGCGGTTCGGCCTTACCCGAGCACCTTGTCGCGGACGAAGGCGTTCCACATCGGACGTCACGTCACTGTCCGCACACGACCGGTCGATGAGCCCTCAGCCGTACGACGACCGGCTATGAGCTTCGGTGACTACTTTCGGATAGCCCGCCGCCCGGGTTCGGCCCGATATGACCGTTGGTTCGCCTCAACACCACCGCACCGGCACCGGTCGCGTTGGGAAGCGTTGAGTCACGGACAGTCATCGTCCGGACAGAGGCGTGGCCCTGGCCGCGGCGGGGGAACTGCTGTCAGGGCCACGCCGGTCGAGCCCGGCGGCGGCACAGATGCGCAGGGGCCGCCGCCGGACGAGGCGGGAAGCTCAGTGACCGGGCTTGTGCCCGCTGTGCTTCGAGTGGGGAGCGTGCGTCGGCACCGAGGACGGCTTGCCGCCGTCGCCCGAGTCGGTCGAGTCCGTCGCGTCGCCCGAGTCCGTCGCATCGCCCGAGTCCGTCGCATCGGCAGCGTCGTTGCCGCCCGCGCCGGCCTTCTTGCCGCACGAGGAGTGCGCGGCCGCGCTGACCGCCTTGCCGTGCGCGTTCGGCGCCGTACCGCTCGGGGTCGCGTGCGCGACCGAGGAGACGTACGCGCCGTGGTTCTTCGCGTTGTCGCAGGTCACCGGCGACGGAGCGCCGGTCGGCGCGGCCGTCGTAGCCGCGGTGGTGCCCGCGGCGGCCGCAACGGAGCTGTCGGCAGACGGGGTCGGGTGCGCGCTCGCGACGGCGGCCTGCGCCCGCGCCAGCCCGGGTGCGGCGTGCGAGTTGGCCGCCGTCGTGGCGACGGCGAGGCCGCCACCGGTAGCGGCGCTGACGGCGAGGACCGCGGCGGCCGTCTTCGCATGGGCGCCGGCCAGCGCGGTAAGAGTGGACAAGCTCATGGTGTCGGTACCTCCGAGCGAGGGGGCGTTCCCGCCGTGACGCAGCGGGCTCGACCGTCCATCGACCGGGGTCGCCGGTCCATTACAAACGGACTAGTCAGCGCACGCGGAGGTGCGGGCGCAGCGTCGGCACCGGGACCGGCCGGTGCGGCACCCCGTGCGAGGTCGCGTGCGGCGTCGGGTGCGCGGTCGCCGCCGGGTGCGCGGGGTGCGTCGGGTGTGCGGGGTGCGCCGGGTGGCTCGGGTGCGTCGGGTGCACCGGGTGGGCGGGCTTGCCGGTCGACCCGGACGGCCGCGGGCTCGGGTGCGCGCCCGTGTGGCCGGGCGCCGTGTCCGAGGTGCCGTTGCCGTGCGAGCCACTCGCGCCGCTGTCGTCGCTCTTCGGCACGTGTACGCCGATGGCGCCGAGCACGTCGTGCGCCGCGCCTTGCGCGGGACCGGGCAGGGACCCGGTCGCGGCCGCGGCAACCCCGCCGCCGAGGACGAGGGCGAAGGCGCTGGTGGCCACCGCGAGCCGGGTTCGGCTCTCGGTCAGCCACCGGGCCGGCGTACGGCGCATCCGGCGGACCGGGACGCTCGCCGCGAACGCCGCGAGGGCGGCCGACTCCCCCGGCTGCGCGCCCGGCTCGGCCGGTGCCGACGCGGCCCGGAGCACGGCGTAGAGCGAGGCCAGCTCGGCGGCCGGTTCGTCGCCGGCGGCGACGGTCGCGAGCAGCCGGTCGAGCGCGTCGTCGGGCAGGCTGCCAGCAGCGCTCTTCTGCTCGGGCACGGTCACGATTCGTCCATCGTCGAAACGAGCGCGGGCATTACGCCGGGAGCGGGCAGCATCGCCGCGAGCCGGCGCAGCCCTCGGTGGCAGAGCACCCGGACGTGGTTGGCGGTCTTGCCGGTGATCTCGGCGACCTCGGCGACCTCGAGCTGCGCGACCACGCGCAGGGTCACGATCTCGGCCTGCTCCTGGGGCAACCGGGCGATCATCGCGATCGCCTCCGCGGACGCGGCGCGCTCGACGACCGCCGCGGCGACGTCGTCCGCGGCGCGCTGCTCGGGCGGCTCGTCGGTCAGCTCTTCCGGCCGCCGGGCGGACGCGCGGACCATGTCGACCCAGCGGGCCCGCGCGATCGTGACCAGCCAGCCGCGTAAGTCGCTTTCGTTGCCGCGGAACTTCACCAGCCCGCGCAACGCAGCCACCCACGTCTCGGCCGCGAGGTCGTCGGCGGCCGCGGGGCCGGCGAGCACCGTGAGGTAGCGCAACAGCATGGGCTGCATGGCGCGGAAGACGACCGTGAACGCCCCCTCGTCACCGTGCTGGGCGCGAGCCAGCACGTCGGGGAAGTCGTCCATCCCCTCACTGTGCCCGCTGCGGTCGTGCCGCGCTACCCGAACGTGCTTACCGCTGACGCAGGGCGACCACTTGCGCGTCGCGCGGCGCCCGCTGGGCAGCAATCCGCATCGGCGATTCGCTCGCGAGGATCCGGGCGCGGAACACGTCCGCCGGCATCGGCCGGTCGAGGTGGAAGCCCTGGGCGATGTCGCAACCGAGCGCGTGCAACGCGGCGAGCGTCTTGGCGTCCTCGACGCCTTCGGCGACGACGCGCAGGCCGAGGCCGTGCGCCAGCTCGACGGTCGCGCGGACGATCGCCGCGTCGCTCTCCGACACGGTCATGCGCGAGACGAAGTCGCGGTCGACCTTGAGCTCGTTGACCGCGGCGCGGGTCAGGAACGTCATCGACGAGTAGCCGGTGCCGAAGTCGTCGACCGAGAGCTGTACGCCGAGCTGCCGCAGCTCGCCGAGCACCCGCTCGACGATGTCCAGCTCGCTCATCATCGTGCGCTCGGTGATCTCGAGCACGAGCGCCTTCGCCGGCAGGCCGTGCCGCTGCAGCGCGGACGCGACGGCCGACGGCAACGCCGGGTCGAGCAGGTTGCGGGCCGACAGGTTGACCGCGACGTGCAGGTCGGCGCCGAGGTCGTGCCACGTCGCAGCTTCGCGGATCGCCTTGCTGAGCACGTACATCGTGAAGTCGTGCGCCAGGCCCGAGTCCTCGGCGAGGCTGATGAACTCCGACGGCGGCAGCAGCCCGCGCTGCGGGTGGTGCCACCGCACCAGCGCCTCGGCCGCGACGAGCCGGCCGTCCGCGACCGAGTGCTGCGGCTGGAAGTGCAGCACGAGCTCGTCGCGAGCCAGCGCCGTACGCAACTCGGCCGCGAGCGTGAGCCGCGACACCGAGCTGTCGTCGTGGTCGCGGCTGTAGGTACGCGACGACCCGCGCGCGGTCTTCGCCTGGTACAGCGCGATGTCCGCGTGCGCGAGCAGCTCGTCGACGTTCATCGAGTCGGCCGGGTAGTGCGCGATGCCGACGCTGCCCTCGACCGACAGCCGCAGGCCGTCGACGATGACCGGGGTCGCGAGCGCCGCCAACACGGACTTCGCGACGCGCTCGGCGGCGTCCGCGTCGTCGGTGTCCGGCAGCAGGATCGCGAACTCGTCGCCGCCGAGGCGAGCGATCGTGTCGGTCTGGCGTAGCACGGCCTCGAGCCGGTGCGCCGCGGCCTGCAGCAGGCGGTCGCCGGTCGGGTGGCCGAGGGTGTCGTTGATGCTCTTGAA
Organism: Frankiaceae bacterium; assembly: GCA_030840525.1. Classification (GTDB taxonomy): domain Bacteria; phylum Actinomycetota; class Actinomycetes; order JAFAQI01; family JAFAQI01; genus BP-197. The sequence goes on along the minus strand of JAVEEI010000134.1, from coordinate 59,046 downwards.
GTGGTCGAGGTCGACGAGCAGCAGGCTGACCGCGGCATCCGGCGCAGACAAGTACTCGGCCGCGCGGCGGATCAGCAGGGTGCGGTTGGGCAGCCCGGTCAACGAGTCGTGCGTCGCCTCGTGCTCGTGCCGGCGGGACGCCTCGCGGGTCTGCTCGTACAGCTGCGCGTTGTAGACGCTCGCGGCGACCGAGCGGCCGAACGTCACGAGCACCTGGCGCTCGCGGTCGGTCAGCCGTACGCCTGACCGGAACTGCAGCCGCACGGCGCCGAGCGCCTCGTCGTTCTCCGGGCTGTCGAGCCGCAGCACCAGCGAGTGCGACGACGTCGCCGCGCCGGCCGTGAGCGACTCCGACACGGAGCTCACCAGCGCGCCGCTCTGCAGGTCGAGTACGTCGAGGACGCCCGCGTCGGTGCGGGTCTGCGTGAGCTCGCCGGTCGCGCCCAGGTGGTAGCGGGTGATCCCCGAACCATCGCTGGCACGCAACAGGATCTCGACCTCGTCGGCGCGGGCGAGACGCAGCGACCGCGCGACCGCGACGCGCGCGACCTGGTCGACGTCGAGGCTCGCGAGATCCTTGCTCGCCGCCTCCAGCTCACGCCATGTGTCGCGGTCTTCGCGCGCCGACAGGTTGCCCCGGTACGTCGTGTAGAGCAGGCCGAGCAGCACCGGCAGCATCGCGACGGTCGCGGCGTTCCACCGGATCTGCAACAGCAACGCGGCGACGAGAGTGTTGCCACCGAGGACACCCAGCGTCGCCGGCAGGTGGCGGCGCAGGACCGCACCCAACGGCAGACCCTGCGACGCGCTGACGGCGGCGGTCGTCGTCGCCGAGTTGACCGCCGAGAAGACGGCGGCCGCACATGCCAGCCCGACCCAGTGCCGCCAGCCGGTGCTCGCGGACACGTCCCGGTGGCCGCTGACGAGCACCATCGTCATCCGCGCGACCGTCACCGCGATCGCCGCCGACGTCGCGTTGTAGTACACCTTCATCGGCTGGCGGCCGCTGAGGCTGTGCGTCAGCGCGACGGCGAGCGGCGCGACCAGCACGAGGTGCGGATATGGCACCAGCACGAGGCCGAGGACGACCGCCGCTTCGCTCCAGGTGTACGTGTACCGCTCGCCGCCGAAGCGCAGGTGCATCACCGCGAGCTCGCTCGCCGCGACGAGGAACGCGGCCAGCAGCAGGTGCGTCCCGCTGACCTTCGCGTTGCTCTGGCGGGCGTACAGCGCCGCCACGGCCATGCAGCCGAAGCCCAGCACGTACACCGTGAGGACAAGGTTCCGCAGGCGGCGTGGGCTGCCGCTCAGCGATGCGAACACTTCGACTCCTCAGACCGAACCGGTCGTGCGGTTGCTCAGATCACGGACTCTGCGCGAAGCCGGGCCGCGGGCCGCGGACCTCGCCGGGCAGGCCCTTCCACCAAGGCGTGTGGTTGCCCCAGAACGCCGTCAGGAAGTCGCCGTCGTAGCCGGAGCTCGTCCACGCGCTGCCGGTCCAGGCCGAGCCGGTCCACGCGCTGCCGGTCCAGGCCGAGCCGGTCCACGCGCTGCCGGTCCACGCCGAGCCGGTCCAGGCCGAGCCGGTCCACGCGCTGCCCTGCCACGAGCCACCGGTCCACGTGCCACCGGTCCAGGCCGAGCCGGTCCAGGCTGCGCCGGTCCAGGCCGAGCCGGTCCACGCGCTGCCGGTCCACGCCGAGCCTGTCCAGGCCGAGCCGGTCCATGCGGAGCCGGTCCATGCGCTGCCGGTCCACGCCGAGCCGTCCCACGCCTCGCACCGGACGTCCATCTCATTCTGGATGACGGTCGTGGTGTTGCCACCGTCACAACTCGTGACGACATGCTGGCCGCCGCGGCTGTTCTCGATCGACCCGAGGCCGGAGCTCGACGGCGGCTGCTGGGCGTACGAGCCGGGGTTCGAGCCGATCGCGGCCCCGACGTTCACCCGGCCCTGGCCCTGGCTGTTCGCCGAGACCTGCCCGGACAGCGGCTGAGCGGTGTGCCGCAGCGCCCACTTGATCTGGTCCGGCGTCCAGTTCGGGTGCGCCTGAACGATCAGCGCAACGAGGCCGGACGTGACCGCGGTCGCCTCGCTCGTACCGGAACCGCGGATGTACGACGGCGCGAAGAGCGCGTTCGGGAACTGCTGCTCGATCGTCGATCCGTACGACCGCTGCGCGATGATGTAGCGACCGGGCGCGACGACGTCGGGCTTGGTCACACCCTGCGCCGTCTGACCGCGCGACGACCAGCTGGCGATGACGTCGTCGCCGCCGCTGGGGGTCTGCTTGTCGTCGTACGCGCCCACCGTCAGGACGGTCGGGTCGTCGCCGGGCTTGGTGATCGTGCCGGCGTTCGGACCGCTGTTGCCGGCCGCTACGACGACGACGATGCCCTGCTTCCACAGCCGCTCGACCGCATAGTCGAGCGGGTCGACGCTCGGGTCCTGCGTGCTCGGCGTGCCGAACGACAGGTTGAGCACGCGGATGTTGAACTGGCTCTGGTAGGCGCTTACCCACGTCATCGCCTGCAGGATCGTCGAGACGTCGACGGCGCCGTTGGCGCCGGCGGTCTTGACGGAGACGAGAGTCGCGCGCGGCGCGACACCGGTGTAGGCACCACCGGCCTGGTTGACCGAGTCGGCGCCGTTGCCGGCGATGATGCCGCCCATCACGGTGCCGTGCCCGTAGGTGTCGACGAGCGTGCCTTCACCGGAGAGGTCCGGGCCGTAGACCACCCGGCCGGCGACATCCGGCATCGGCGAGATGCCGGTGTCGATGACGGCGACGCCGACGCCCTGGCCGGTGTAGCCGTGCTGCCACGCCTGACCGGCGCCGGTCGTGGTGACGAAGTTGGAGCCGCTGACCGTCGTACCGCCGTCGAAGGAGTAGCCGCTGAAGTGAGCGACCCGGTCGAGGGTGACCGCCTTGACGCCGGGCTGCCGGGCGAGCACGCCGAGGTCGGAGGCCGGGACCGTCGCGGCGACGCCGTCGACGATCGGCAACGGTGCGTGCACGCTGCCGTGCGACGCGGTGACCGCGCGGGTGGCCGTGCCGACCCCGCCGGTCGTCGCCGTCACGATGACGTGGACGGCGCCCTTCGCGTGGGCCAGACCGCTGTCGACGATGCCGACCACCGACCGTTCCCACGTCGTACCGGCTTGTGCCGGCGAGGACGTCGTACCGGCGAGGGCGGTCGTCATGACCGCCGCCGCGAGGATTGCCGTCTTGCGGGGGAGCAGCTGCTTAGTGGCTTCCATCATCATCCCTCGGGTCGCCCAATCCGGTGGCTCTCGATTTCTTTCGGAGCCGAGCACGGACCGGCACATGGCACGTTGTCGTCAATGTGAGGCCGTTTTTTCACCCCCCAGAGGAACTATTGACGCCGCGAGCGTGCGCGTTTCCGGCGGAGATGTCCGACAATTCGCCGGCGGACTAGACCGATTGGCGTCAAGCCCGCTACTCCGGGCAGAGTGATGGCGTGACCGAGGACGCCGACCTCCCGCAGGACAGCGCGGACGCCGAGGCGCGCGACCTGGCGCAGCTCGTGCATGAGCACGCCGACACCCAGACGTTCATGCGCGACGACATCGTCCGCGAGGCCGCGGCGGGGGTCAGTCCGGAGCGGCCGTTCGGTATCCCCGGCCAGCCGATGTCGCAGCGCTCGCCGTTCTACATCGCGTTCGTCGCGACGTTCGGTGTCGCGGCGGCGCTGCTGATCTGCGAGGCGGTCATCAGGGCGTGGGGCGTCCTGATCCTGATCCTCGTCGCGGCGTTCTTCGCCGTCGGTCTCGACCCGGTCGTGGGCTGGCTCACCGACCGCGGCTGGCGGCGCGGGCTCGCGGTCGGCGCGGTGCTCCTCGCCGCGCTGGGGGTCCTCGGGCTGTTCGTCGCGACCGCGGTGCCGGCGATCACGAGCGAGTACAACAGCCTGCACAAGAACCTGCCGGAGTACCTGCACCGGCTGCAGCTCCGGCACGACTCGATCGGCAACCTCGCCCGCAAGGTGCACCTCAGCTCGAAGCAGATCTCGAATGCGTTGTCCTACAAGGGAGTCGTCAGCCTCAGCAAGACCATCCTGTCGACGGTCGTCACGACGCTGACGATCATCGTGCTGACCTGTTACTTCCTCGCCAACCTGCCCGTGCTCAAGCGGTCGGCGTACCGCTTGGTGCCGCGGTCGCGCCGGGCGCGGGTCGGGCTGCTGAGCGACGAGATCCTGCGCCTCGTCGGCGGCTACCTGCTCGGCAACGTCATCACGTCGATGATCGCCGGCGCGGCGATGGCGATCTTCCTGCTGTCGATGGGTGTGCCGGACGCGGTGTTCCTCGGTCTGCTGGTCGCGCTGTTCGACCTGATCCCGATGATCGGCGCGCCGATCGCCGGTATCGTCGTCGCGCTGATCGCGCTGTCGGTGTCGCTTCCGACCGCCATCGCGACGGTCGCGTTCACGATCGTGTTCCGGTTGCTCGAGGACTACCTGCTGTCGCCGCGGGTGATGAAGAAGACCGTCGAAGTGGCGCCGATTCTCACCGTCGTCAGCGTGCTCATCGGCGGCGCGCTGCTCGGCATCGTCGGCGCGCTCATCGCCGTACCGGTCGCAGCCGCGCTCGACCTGATCCGGCACGAGGTGTTCCAGCCCTCGCTCGACCAGAGCTGAGCTAAGCCGCGCCGACCCCTGGGAGCGGCGGTCAGGCGGGCTCGACGGTCGCGACGAAGTACTCGCGCTCGCCCTCGTCGACGGCCCGGCCGACGAACATCCGCACCGGCACCTCGCGACCGTCGCGGTGCAGCGCCGGCATCTCGACCCACCGGCCGAAGTACGACGTGGTGCCGTCGAGGAGGTAGCGGGTGAAGCCGGCGACGTGCGCGTCGCGCAGCGCGGGCGGGATGAGGGTGATCAGCCGGTGGCCCTCGAGCACGTCCGGGTCCCAGCCGACGATGTCGGCGGCGGTGCGACTGACCGCGACGATCCGGTTGCTCCGGTCGGCCGCGATCATCCCGACCTGAGCGCTGCGGACGACGTCGAGCGTCGTCGGTGCGATCTCGTCGAGGATGAAATGGTCGTCCGGCTGCTCGACGTACGGCGACGGGTCGAGGCCGGTCGCCTGGCGCATGACCTCGCCCGCCACCCAGTTGCGCACCGCCTGGATCTCGGGCAGAGCGGGCGGGACCAACAGCTGGCCGACGAGCGACATCGCCGAGCAACGCCGGAGCACGTCGCGCATCACCGGGAAGTGCTGCACCGCCTTCGTGGGCAGCGAGAGGGTGATGTCGGCGTGGTGCACGCCGGCGTCGCGCAGCGCGAACGCCTGCGCCGTACCACCGGCCAGCGCGGCCATCGCGTCGTTGGCCATCGCGAGGTCGTCCGGCACGCCCTTGGGGCGGTCGTCGAGCTCGGCGATCAGGGCCTCGCGCAGGATTGCCGACGCGTGCTGTTGCCACGCGCAGTAGAGGGCGACCGGGACGTTGCGCAGCAGGACGGTGGTGGCGGCCGGCACCGGCGGGGCCACCGGCTCCGGCTCCTTGTCGGCCGACGGCTCGCCGAGCCGGAACCACACCCGCTTGCCCTCGTCGGCGAGCGGCTGCATCCCGACCTCGTCGGCGAGCAGCTCGAGCATCTCGAGACCGCGGCCGGTCATGGCCTCGTGGTCGTAGTCGCGGCGCTGCGGCAGGCTGGGGTTGCCGTCGACGACCTCGACGCGTACCCACGACTCGGTCGCCTCGACGGTGACCTGCAAGTCGGTCAGCGCGTGCACGATGCCGTTGGTGACGAGCTCGGAGGTGAGCAGCACGGCGGTGTCACGGCGGTCGCTGTCGACGCCGGCCACCATCAGCACCTCACCGACGAAACGACGCGCCTGGCGCGCGCTGTCGGGCGCAGGGGGCAGCGTGACCAGACGCTGTACCCCGCCGGTGTGCACGGCTGGACCCTCCGCTGTCCCTCGTTAACCCGAATGACGAGCACCCGTCCGGACAGACCGGTCGGGTCTGCTTGTGTTCTACCGAAGGATAGACGCGGCTGAAACGTGGCGCAGCAAGGATTTTCTGCCGCCCGAGCTAGCGGGCGGACCGGCCCAGCGGGGTCTCAGCCGAGCGTGAGCCAGGTCGTGACGTCGACGACGCCGTTCGCCGCCAGCTTGTGTGCCTGCTGCCACGCCTTCACCGCGGACAGCGTCGCGGCGCCATACCCGCCGTCCACCGCGAGCTTCGCGCCGTGCCGGTCGAGCGCCTGCTGGAGCTGCGCGACCGTCCAGCCGGTCGCGCCGGGCTTCGTCGGCAGCGCCAGCGAGGCCACCGGGCGCCAGGCCACCGGCAGCAGGTCCTTGGTCCAGAGCGAGCGGGCGCCGACGAACGCGCCGGTGTACGGGGCGTCGATGATCTTGCCGGCGCCGAGGTAGATGACGACGTGGTAGATCGTGGCCGGCTTCGCGACGTCGCCGGCGTAGAACAGCAGGTCGCCGGCCTGCGCCTTGTCGAGCGGCACCGAGACGCCGGTGCCGTACTGGTCCGCGGCGACCCGCGGGGTGGTGATCCCCGCCGCGCGGTACGCCGCGAGCACCAGCCCCGAGCAGTCGTACGACGCCGGCCCGGTGGCGCCCCACTTGTAGGGCTTGCCGGTCTGGGCCTTCGCGAACGCGACCGCCTGCTGGGCGACCGGGCTGGTCGTGGTGCCGGGAGCGGAGGGGAGCGCCGCGGCGAGCTTCGTGACCTGTGCCCGGATGGCCGCCTGGGCGGCCGCGTCGGCGGGCGGGGCGGGGGTGACGACGGCGGCGGGCGCCGCGGCGAGCATGCAGGCCGGCGTACCGGTGAGCCCGAGAGCGGCCCAGGTCGCGGCGTCGACGACGCCGCTCGCCGGCAGCTTGCGGGCGGTCTGGAGCGCGACGACCGCGGCCCGAGTCTGGTCGCCGTACTGCGCGTCGACGACGATCTTCGGGCCGGTCGCACGGATGGCGTTCTGCAGCACGGCGACGGCCGGGCCGGTGTCGTTGCGGGTCAGCGTCGTACAGGTCGAGGTCACGCCAGAGCCCTTGACCTGCTGGCGGCAGGCGGCGACCGCGTCCGCGACCGGCAGCGCCTTCCAGGTCGCCGCGTCGACCACGCCGGTCGCCTTGACCTTGTGCGCCGCCTGCCAGGAGGTGACCGCCTTCTGCGTCAGCGGGCCGAAGTCGCCGTCCGGGGTCGCACCGACGGCGCGCTGCAGCGTCTGCACCGCAGGGCCGTGACTGCCGAGTGCGACCGCCGCGCAGTTGGCCGTCGGGGCGGCCGGGGCGCTCGGGCCGGCGGCCGCGAACGAGCCGAAGCCGAGGACTCCGACCAGGACGGCGGTGGCGGCGCGTCGGGCGACGAGCATCGGAGACCGGGCTCCTTTCGATCTGGCCTGCCGCCGGCGGCCAAGTGGCGCGCCGTGACGGCGGGTGCGGCTGTGGCTGCTGTGACTCGAGGTCACTGGTGATGTCTCGGCGGATGGCGACCGGGTCTTGACCGGAGTCGGGGTAATTCCGACATCGCGGACGAGACCTTACCTATAAGGGACAACGTGGCCTAGTCCGGGCTACTCATTTCCCGCCAGTAGCCAATGGTGTGGGTCGGCCCGCCTTACGCTGACCGTGGTTTTCGCACTCGCACCGACGGGGCCCGCCGGGCCTTCGTGAACTTTCCCCCCGCGCAAAGGCGAAGTAGAGCGCATGATCACGATCACCGTGGTGGCATTCGCTGCCGTGATCGTGCTCGCCGCCGTCCTCGGCGTCAGCCGCCGCGACCGCAGGCGGCTCGCCGCGACGACCGCGATGCTCGCCGAGAGCGAGTCGCGGCTGCGGATGATGGCCGAGACCGTGCCGGCCGGGATCTTCCACGTCGACACCGAGGGCCGCCGGCTCTACGTCAACCCGAAGCTCACCGAGATCACCGGCGACCCGACCGTCGCGCCCGGCGACGCGCGGGCGTGGCTGGTCTACGAGCCCGACATGGCGCTGCTCCAGCGCGAGTGGCGCGCGGCGGCCGAGGCCAAGACCGACGTGCACATCACGTTCCGGATCCGGCGGATGGACGACGGGTCGGTGCGTTGGGTGCACGTCGACGCGCGCCCGCTGCTCGACGCCGACGGCGAGGTGACGAGCTGGGTCGGCTCGACGGTCGACGTCACCGAGGAGACGACGGCGATCGCCGACCTGCGCCGGTTCGGCGAGATCCTCGAAGCGACCCCGGACCTCGTCGCGATGGTCGACACCAAGGGTGCCTTCACCTACGCGAACGCCGCGGCCCGCGCCCGCTTCGGCGTCACGACCGACGAAGAAGTGCTTGCGCTGCAAGCGATCGACGTCTACGCGCCGTCGTCGCGCGCCCGCTTCATCGGCGAGGCGCTGCCGACCGCCAACAAGGTCGGCGTCTGGACCGGCGAGGTCGACCTGCTGCTGCCGGACGGCTCGGAGGTGCCGGTCTCGCAGGTCGTCGTCGCGCACCGCCGCCCCGACGGGTCGATCGACTACTACTCCTCGATCACCCGCGACCTGTCCGAGCAGCGCGCGTTCGAAGAGCAGCTCGTGCAGGCCAGCCTGTACGACGCCCTCACCGGGCTGCCCGGCCGCGCGGTCCTCGTCGACGCACTCGGCACGTCGATGGAGGCGGCGCTCGAACAGTCGCACCAGGTCGCCGTACTGCTGCTCGGGCTCGACCACTTCAAGCTGGTCAACGACTCGTTCGGGCACGCGTCCGGCGACCTCATGCTGCGGCTCGTCACCGACCGGCTGAAGAGCGTCGCCGGGCCGACCGACCTGCTCGCCCGCTTCGGCGGCGACGTCTTCTGCCTGCTCGTGCCCGGGGTCACCGGCGAGGCGGACGCACTGGCGATCGCCGACCACATCAACTCGACGATGTCGACGCCGTTCCAGCTCGACGGCGACGAGGTGTTCGTCAGTGTGTCGGCCGGCATCGCGCTGTCGGGGTCCGGCGGCACGCTGGCCACCGCGGAGACGTTGCTGCGCGACGCCGACGCAGCCCTGCACCGGGCGAAAGACCGCGGCCGCGCGCGCAGCGAGCTGTTCGTCGAGGACTACCGCGCGACCGCCGTGCACCGGCTGCGTACGGCGAACGACCTGCACCGCGCGCTCACCGAGCACGAGTTCCGGGTCGTCTACCAGCCCGAGGTCGACCTGCGTACCGGGCACGTCACCGGCGTCGAGGCGCTGGTGCGCTGGCACCACCCCGAGCGCGGCCTCGTCCCGCCGGCCGAGTTCATCCCGCTGGCCGAGCAGACCGGGCTCATCGCCGGTATCGGCGAGTGGGTGCTCGACACCGCACTCGCGCAGGCGGCCGCGTGGTCCGCCGCGCGCCACGACGGCGCCGCGGTCGCCGTATGGGTCAACCTCTCCGCCCGGCAGCTCGGCGACCCGGGCCTCGTCGACCTGGTCGCGTCGTCGTTGCGGCGGCACGGGGTCGAGGCGTCGCAGCTCGGCCTCGAGATCACCGAGAGCGCGCTGCTCGAAGACGCCGAGGGCGCGGTCACCGCACTGTCGTCGCTGCGCGAGCTCGGCGTCCGGCTCGCGGTCGACGACTTCGGCACCGGCTACTCGTCGCTGTCCTACCTCAAGCGGTTGCCGGTCGACGCGGTGAAGATCGACCGGTCGTTCGTCGACGGGCTCGCGGTCGACGGCGACGACTCGGCGATCGTCGCGGCGGTCGCCGGCATGGCTCGTGCACTGCGGTTGACGACCATCGCCGAAGGCGTCGAGAACCTCGACCAGCTACGCGCGCTGCGCCGGCTCGGCTGCGACCTCGCGCAGGGGTACTTCTTCACCACGCCGCAGCCGCCGTCGCACATCTCGCGGCTGCTCGAGAGCGACCGCTCGGGACCGCTGTTCAGCTACGGCGACGAGGGTGTGCCGCCGCAGCGCGTCGGCTGACGAATTCGCGCGTTTCGCCAAACCTGCGGCCCGCGAAGGGCTACGTTGCACACGGCTTCGCAGGGGAGCCACGGACGGGGGTTCGTCATGCAACGCGTCAGCCTGCCCACGGCAGCTTGGGTCAAGCCGGGCATCACGGTCTTGTCGGTCACCGCGCTCACGACCATCGGCTTCGCCGGGCCGGCCGCGGCCTCGGGCTCGACGGGCGCGCACCGGCTGCCGGTGCCGGCCAAGTCGACGTACCGCGCGATCGTCAACGCGATCCACACCGGGCTCGCCAACCACCTGAGCCCGCGCGACATCCTGTCGAACCAGGGCCTGCCCGTGGTCGCGGGCACCGGCCAGCAGGCCACCCCGACGTTCGGCGGGGGCAAGGAAGTCGTCTACGTCGAGCCGCAGGCCGGCACGTTCCCGGCCGGCATGACCCCGGACCTCACCAAGGTGACGTTCAACTTCCACCAGACGATGAGCGACGGCGTGACCACGCAAGACGTCGACATCGCCTGCAACAACGACTCGTCCGGCCCGACCGACCCGCTGACGCCGTGCGGCAACCTCGACGCGCCGCTGCAGATCGACCAGCCGTTCACGATCAACTACAACGCCGCGGGCTCGACGCTGCCGAGCGGCTTCCTCCCGCCGGCCAGCGTCACCGACACGGTCTCGTCGAGCCTGCCTCGGCTCGGGCCGAACTTCGCGACGAACTTCAGCGCGCACGCGCTGCCGCCGAACATCCCGGTCGGCTGTCTCACCGTCCCGTCCAGCCCGCCGGTGCTGATCTGCAGCAACTCCATCACCGTCAAGGTGCCGGGCGCCTGGCGGCCGATCGGCCTCAACCTCACCAACAAGGCCACCGGCAAGCCGCTCGCCAACACGACGTTCGCCCTGAGCCAGGGGAAGACCAAGCTCGGCACCGCGAAGACCGACGGGTCGGGGCACCTGACGTTCCCCGGCATCTACCAGGGCGGCAACTTCGGGCTGACCCAGAAGACGTCACCGACCGGGTTCGCTCCGCTCGGCGCACCGCTCGCGGTGAAGGTGCCGGCGGTCACGAAGGCGAGCGACGCGGGCAAGGAGTACGACGTCCACGTCAAGCTGGCGCCGCTGCCGCCGACCGCGGTCAACGACTCCACGTCAACGGCGGAGAACAAGGCGGCGGTCGTCAAGGTGCTCCACAACGACACGGCCGTGTCGGCGCCGCTGACGATCGCGTCGGTCGGCAAGGCGCACCACGGCACCGCGGTCGCCAACCCCGACGGCACGGTGACGTACAAGCCCAACACCGGCTTCTCCGGCACCGACACGTTCACGTATGCGGTCCGCAACGCGTTGGGCGGCACCGACACCGCGACCGTGACGGTCACCGTCATCCGCACCGGCGTGCTCGGTGACCGGCTGGCGATGACCGGTCAGGCGTCGTGGATCGAAGCCGAGCTCGGCACCGGTGCGCTTTCGCTCGGCGGGCTGCTGCTCTTCGCCGGCCGCCGCCGCCGCTACGGCCGGCAGCGCGCGCACTAGCCGACACCGTGTCCGGCCTGTGGTGGGGGCGCCGCCCGGCGGCGTCCCCACCCGGTGCGCACGAGGTCCTCGTCGTACCGGGTGACGAGCACCCGGACGGCACGCTCGTCGACCTCGACGGCGAGCCGCCGCGCCCGCCGGTCATCACCGCGCAACTCGACCCCGCAGGGCGGGTGACCCGCATCGCCATCGCTACCGAGCTCGCCGGCGGCGCGCCGCCGCTGTGGTACGTCGAGGTGCCCGAGACCGCGGCGGACCCGCCGGCGATGGTGCTGATCGCGTACGCCTCGGCCGACCTCGCGGACGGGACGGTCATCGACAACCCGACGTTCACGGCGATGCCGGTCCGCAGCGACGCGCAGGTCGCTGCCATCCGGTGGTGGCCGGCGAACGGGCAGATCCACCAGCTCTACGTCGGGCCGGAGCATCGCCGCCGCGGCATCGGCCGCAAGCTGTTCGCCGTCGCGGGCGGGTACGTCGCCGCCCGCGGCTGGCCGCGGCTGTGGGTCAGCGGCGAGCGCACCGACCTCGGCGAAGCGGCACTAGGGCACGCACCGGACTACTTCACCCACCGGGTGACACAGCGGCACACGCACTCCCCGCCGATGTGACGACAACGGACTACGGCGTCGCGCAGAGGAACTAAGGCCGCATCGTCCGTTGCGGGGATTACGCACGCGAACGCTGACACGCGGCACGGCGATGGCCGATAAAGACCGAGCGGCACTCGACCCGAATGTGCCGATTGGTCGTGAGCGGTGGCGATGCGGATGCGGCTCGAGCCCGGCCGCTTCGCGCTGCCGGAGTTCGGTACGGCGAAGATGGCCGGCCTGCTCTCCAGCGTGCTGTTCTGCCTGTGCGGGTTGCTTGTCACCGGCCTCGCGCCGCTGATCCCGGCGGGGCCGCACGTGCATCGGCTCGGCCTCGTCGCGGTCGGCCTGGTCGCGGCACTGGCCGGCATCGTGATCGGCACGCTGCCGTGGGAACGGTGGCAGCGCAGTTCTTCGTTGTGGCTGATCCCGCTGGCCCTCGGCTTGATCAGCGTGCACAACCTGTTCGCCGGCGACAACGGGCTTCGCTACGACGTGTTCTTCTTCGTCGTCTACGCATGGGTCGGACTGATGCACCCGAGCGGGACGTCGCTGAAATCGGCGCCGTTGCTGGTGATCGCGTACCTCGCGCCCGGCTTCGCCGTACACGATCTCGGCACCCTCGCCGGTGGCCTCTCGTACGCACTGCCGGTGTGCCTGCTCGTCGGGGAGAGCGGCTCGCTCGTCGCCTCGCGCCTCCTCGCGACGGAGGCCGCCGTCCGGGACAGCGAACGGCGGCTGCGCGCACTCGTCGAAAAGTCCACCGACGTCATCTCCGTCGTCGATGCCGGCGCGGTCATCCGGTGGGACAGCCCCTCGATCCTCGACGTGTTCGGCTACGAGCCGACCGAACGGCTCGGCCGCGACGGGCTGGACTACGTACACCCCGACGACCTCGGCGTCGCGCGGGCAGCGTTAGCGGCACTCGACCGACCCGACGCGACCGCCACCGTCGAGCTGCGGGTGCGCGACGCGGAGGGCGGTTGGCGCTGGTGCGAAGCGCGGGTGCGCAACCTCATGCACGAACCGGCCGTCAACGGTCTCGTCGTCAACTACACCGACGTCACCGAACGCCACCATGCCGAGCGGGTACGGCGGCAGCTCGCGGCGATCGTCGAGTCGTCGTCGGACGCGATCCTCGGCCAGGACCTCGACGGCACTGTCCTGTCGTGGAACGGCGCCGCCGAGCGGATGTACGGGTACACGGCCGCGGAGATGCTCGGCGCGGACATCCGCCGCCTCGTGCCGGCCGAACGTCTCGGCGAGCTCGACGAGTTGATGCGCCGAGCCAGCCGGGGCGAACGGCTCGCACCGGTCGACACCCAACGCCGGCGCAAGGACGGAACGCTCGTCGACGTCTCGCTGTCGCTGTCGCCTATCCGGGACGGCAACGGCGAGATCGCGGCGTTCGCCGGCATCGCCCGCGACGTGACCGACCAGGTCCGCGCGCGCAAGGCGCTCGCGGACAGCGAGACCGGATTCCGGCTGCTGTTCGCCGCGAACCCGCAACCGATGTTGGTGTACGACCAGGCGACGCTGACGTTCGTCGAGGTCAACGAAGCCGCCGTACGCCACTACGGCTACAGCCGCGAGCGCTTCCTCGGCATGCGAATCGTCGACCTCCGCCCGGACGCCGACGTCGTGCCGCTGCTCGACAGTCTCGCCGCCGACACCGGCGGCCGGTCCGACGGGCTGGCCACCCGGCACGTGCTCGCCGACGGCCGGTTGATCGACGTCGAGGTCACGTCCCACCGGCTGGAGTTCGCCGGCCGGGACGCTGTCCTCGTCGCGGTGAAGGACGTCACCGACCGCAACGCGCTGGACGCGCAACTGCGGCACCAGGCGTTCCACGACAGCCTTACCGGCCTGTCCAACCGGGCGCTGTTCAACGACCGCGTCGAGCACGCGCTGGGCCGGCGTACCGGCGCGGACATGCCGGTCGTGCTGCTGCTCGACCTCGACCGGTTCAAGCTGGTCAACGACTCGCTCGGCCACGCGGTCGGCGACGAGATGCTGGTCGAGGTCGCGCACCGGCTGGAGGACGCGGTTCGCGGCGGCGACACGGTCGCCCGTCTCGGTGGCGACGAGTTCGCCGTACTCCTCGACGACTGCCCGGCCGGGCGACCGCAGCAGCAGGCCGCACGGCTGCTCGACGCACTCGCCGTACCGATGGTGATCGGCGGCCAGCAGGTCACCGTGACCGCGAGCATCGGCATCGCGGTCGCGACGTCCGGCATCAGCGCGGGCGACCTGCTGCGCAACGCGGACGTCGCGATGTATCGGGCCAAGTCCGCCGGCGGCGGGCGGTTCGAGGTGTTCCAGCCGGCGATGTACGCCGCCGCGCTGCGCCAGATGGAGCTGTCGGCCGCGCTGCAGCAAGCGCTCGACGGCGAGCAGTTCGTGTTGCACTACCAGCCGATCATCGCGCTCGACACCGGCGACGTCCTCGGCATGGAAGCGCTGCTGCGCTGGTCGCATCCGGATCTCGGGTTGCTCGACCCGGCCGAGTTCATCCCGGTGGCCGAGGACTCCGGCCTGATCGTGCCGATCGGTGCGTGGGTGTTGCGCGCGGCCTGTACGGCGATGGCGCGCTGGAGCGGCGGCGGCTGGGTCAACATCAACCTGTCGAGCCGGCAGCTCGCCGACCCGAACATCGTCGAGCACGTGCGGGACGCGCTGGCCGTCTCCGGTCTCGCACCGCAACGGCTCACCCTCGAGATCACCGAGAGCGTGCTCATGCACGACTCCGAGGCGAACATGCGCCGGCTCCGCCGGCTGCGCGAGCTCGGCGTCCGGCTCGCGATCGACGACTTCGGCATCGGCTACTCGTCGCTCGCCTACCTACGCGCCTTCCCGGTCGACGAGCTGAAGATCGACAAGAGTTTCATCGCCGGCATTCCGCAGGACGACGACGCGCTCGCCGTCGTCCAGACCATCCTGCAACTTGCCCGCAGCCTCGGCCTTCGGGTCGTCGCGGAAGGCGTCGAGACCGCCGCGCAGTACCTCGCGTTGCGCGCGCTCGGCACCGACCTCGTGCAGGGTTTCTACATGGCCCGGCCGGCACCGTGGTCGGACGCGCTCGACGTCGCGCGCGGCCCCCGGTCGTGGCACCTGGCGACGGAGTTACCGGCCGTCAGCCGCTGACCCGGTCGAGCGCCGCGGACAGGTGCGGCGCCAGCTCGTGCCCGACGGCGGCCATGTCGACGGCGTACATCAGCTTGCCCGCGCGCACGGCGTACATCCGCCTCTCCGCGGTGACTTCCTTCGCGGTGACGGTGCGGGCGACGACATCGGTCGCCAGCTCGACGTGCACGCCGGCCGGGCCGCTGACGAGGCCGCCGTAGAGGATCTCGGCGAACCCGGACGCGACGACGAGCACGACCTCGAGCTCGGTCGCCGAGGTCGGCCGCCAGAACCCGGACTGCCGGGCCAGCGGCCGGCCGTCGTCGACGCTCCACGACTCGCTGCTGAACTGCAGAACCGGCTTGCCGTAGTCGGCGATCACGATCCGCTCGCGGAACGGGAAGTCCGCGTCGAGGGTCGGGTAGCCACCGACCCCTTCGCCTTCCCACGTCCCGATGAAGTCGGCGAACGGCACCAGCAGCTCATGCACCTCGCGAGGGTACGTCGCAGAAGGCGACGTACGACGCGACGCGGTCGCGCACCGCCGCGTCGTCGAGGTCGAGATGTTCGAGCACGGTGTAGCGGTCGGGCCGGGTGCGCGGTGCGTATGACACGGCAGCGGCGAACTCGTCGTCGGTGAGGCCGACCTCCGCGGGGGTGCGCGGCAGGCCGTGCCGGGCGAGGCAGGCCGACAGCCGCGCGGCCAGCCCGGAGTCGTCGCGCAGCCACGTGCAGAACAGCGCGCCGATGCCGGCGAGCTCGCCGTGGTTGCCGGCCGCCGGGTACAGATGGTTGACCGCGTGCAGGATCTCGTGGTCGCCACCGCTGCACGGGCGGCTGGTACCGGCGACCGCCATCGCGAGCCCGGACAGCACGAGCGCCTCGGCGAGCACGACGAGGAACTCGTCGTCGTCGATCGTGCCGGGATGGTCGAGCACCGCGAGCGCGGCGGTACGGGCGAGCGTGACGGCGATGCCGTCGACGGTCTCGCCGCGCTTCGCACGCGCCAGCTCCCAGTCGGCGATGGCCGAGAGGTTGCTGACCGCGTCGCCGATTCCGCTGCGCCGCATCCGCGCCGGCGACTGCCGCACGTAGTCGAGATCCACGACGACCGCGACCGGGAGCTGCACGCCGTACGAGCCCTTGCGGCCTTCGTCTTCCAGCGACGCGACCGGCGAGGCGATGCCGTCGTGCGCGAGGTTGGTGGCGACCGCGACCATCGGCAGCCCCGTGAGGGTCGCCGACCACTTGACGGTGTCGAGCAACCGGCCGCCGCCGATGCCGACGACCGCGTCGAAGAAGTCGCCGCGCAGTGTCGTCGCGAGCGCCTGGCCGGCCGCGAGCGTGCCGCCGTCGACGTGCACGACCTGCGCGTGCGGCAGCGCGCCGGCCAGCCGTTGCGCGATCGCCTCGCCCTGGCCGGGCCCGACCGCGACGGCGACCCGGCCGCCGGACGAGATGCGGTGGTCGGCGAGAAGTGGCGCGAGTGCGTCGACCGCGCCGGGCCTGATGTCGACGAGCAACGGCACGCCGACCATGCGCGTCAGTAGCGGCATGCGATTTCCCGGGCCCGGGCGAGGTCGGTGTGGTCGTCGACCTCGGTCCACTCGACGACGCCGATGTCGGCCGTCGTCACGTCGGTGCCGGTGTCGACGAGCTCTTGGTACGCGTCCTCGTAGTAGAGCTGCGGGTCGCGCCGCCATGTCGTCTCCAGCGCCGCGGTCAACGCGGCCGCGGCACCGGGCGGGATCGAGGTCACGCCGATGTACTCGCCGTCCGCCGTCGCGGGGTCGAGCCGCTTGCTGATCCGCCGTAGCCGGCCGGCGGCGTCGAGCTGGACCTTCATCTCCTCCTCGCCGAGCGTCTTGTGCCGGTCGACCGCGAGGCACACACTGTCGCCGCGCACGTCGAGCAACTGTCGCTGCACGCCGAGCGGGTGCAACGTGTCGCCGTTGCACAGCAACGCGCCGGCGCGGTAGTGCTCGCGCGCGCACCACAACGAGTACGCGTTGTTCCAGTCGAGCGCGTGGTCGTTGTGCACCAGCTCGACCGACAGGCCGGCGTACGCCGACGTCCATGCGGGCACCCGCGCGGCGACCCGGTCCGCCGCGTGCCCCGTGACGATGACGACGCGATCGAGGCCCGCCGCGGCGAAGTGCGCCACCGTGACGTCGAGGATCGACGTCGTGTCGCCGAGGACGGGGACGAGCGCCTTCGGCAGGTCGTCGGTGAGGGGCGCGAGCCGGCGACCGGCACCGGCCGCGAGGACGAGCCCGATCACCGGAGGCCGGCCCCGACACGCACGCGGTGAGGTTATCGGTCGCCGCGCCGCGCGGTGACTACCGCCGCTAGCCCATCGGAATGATCATTTGGCCATTTCGCGCCGATTCGCCTCAGTTCGCACGACTTCCGGACGAAACTTCGCGCGTGGGAGACACGGTGGTGCCACGGCGACGCGTGCTGCGCGCCCTGCTCGCCGCCGCCATCGTCGCCGTCGGCACCGTCGGCGTGACCGACGCGCTCGCGGCGAGCCGCACGACGATCAGCCAGCGCACCGGGCTGTTCCTGCGCTCAAGCACGACCGCGACTGCGACCACCGCTGCCCGCGTCCCGGTGAGCCAGCTGCGGCTGGTCAACTACTACCCGGCCGCCAACGGCTGGACGTTGATGTGGACGCACTACTCGCACGCGCAGACTGCGGCCGACATGCAGGCGATCGCGTCACTCGGCGGTAACGCCGTGCGCGTCATCGTGCAGCCGAGCGCGGTCGGCTACCCCACCGTCAGCGCCGCGATGCTGGCCAACTTCCGCGACCTGCTCGCGACGGCGCGCGCGGCCGGTCTCAGCGTGCAGCTGACGCTGTTCGACTGGTGGAGCTCGTACGCCGACGTCGCCGGGTCCGAGGCATGGTTGCGCAGCCTGCTCGCCGGCCAGGCCGACAACCCGACGCTCGCGCTGGTCGAGCTGCAGAACGAGTTGCCGGTCGGCAACGCGAGCGCGGTCGGCTGGGCGAACACCTTGCTGCCCTACCTCGCCGACGTGCTGCCCGGTGTACCGCGCACGCTGACCGTCGCGGGCAGCACCGGAGCTAACGGGATCGCCACGCTGCTCGCGGATCTCGCGCCGTCGTCGATCGATGTCGTGGACGTGCACTACTACGGCGACGCGTCCGGCGCGGCGGACGTGCTGCGGCAGGCGCAAGCCGTCGCTGGCGGCCGGCCGGTCATCGTCGGCGAAGCCGGTCTCAGCACGCCGGACGGCGCGGCCGGCGAAGAGGCGCAAGCACGGTTCTACCGGGTGCTCGGACGTACGACGGCGGCGCTCGGCCTGCCGCCCGCGGCGCCGTGGACGCTCAACGACTTCGCCGCCGCCGCGATCCCCAACTCACCGGGGACGAACGAGTACCACTACGGCCTGCGCCGCCTCGACGGGACGTGGAAGCCGGCCGCCGACGTGGTGCGGGAGAGCTTCGCCGGCACCGTCGACAACGACCTCGACGGCGGGTTCGAGCGCGAGACCAACAACGGTGGCGCGCGGCTCGGCGCATGGACGCCGTACGACACCGCGGACGGCGCCGGCCAGGTCGCGGGCGACATCGTCCGCACCGGCCTGCAGGCGGTGTGCTTCAGCGGCACCGGCGGGCGCGCGACCGCGGTGCCGTCGGTCATGCAGAAGCTGCCGGTGCTCACCGCGGGCGAGCGGTTCACCGTCACGACGTACGTCGACCGGATCGTTCCCACCGGTGCGGAGCGGGTCGCGCTCGCGTGGTTCGGCAGCGCCGGCCAGTACCTCGGCCAGGCCGAGTCGCCGCGAGCCGACGCGTCGAACGTCTGGCAGCCGCTCACCGTCAGCGCGACCGCGCCGGCCGGCGCGAGCACCGTGCAGGTGCACCTGAAGGCGCCGTACGAGTCCGGCCGCGCCTGCTACGACGACACCGCCATCACCTGGTGACGACGCGCTCGTAGAGCGCGAGGTAGTCGGCCGCGACGTCGTCCCAACTCCGTACGGCTCGCGGGCCTTCGTTCGGAGTCGTCAACGCCGCGTCGATGGCAGCGGTCACCGCCGCGATGTCGTCGGCCGCGACCACTCTCGCCGCCGTACCGAGCATCGCCGCGACCTCGCGGTGCGCGGGGATGTCGGACAGCACCGCGACCGCACCGGCCGCGACTCCTTCCGCCGCGACGAGACCGAACGCCTCGTGCGCCGACAGCGAGACGACGGCGCGCGCGGTCCGCAGCCAGCGCGCCAGGTCGCCGTCCGGCACCCGGCCGAGGAACGCGACGTCGCGGGCGCGCCGCGCCCCGGAGGCGAGCCGCTCAAGCCGCTGCCGGTCCGGCCCGTCGCCGACGACGACGACGCGCCCGGGAGCGGTGCAGCGGTCGAACGCCGCGACGACGCGGTCGACCCGTTTGTACGGCTCGAGCCGGCCCGCGACGAGCACGGTCGGCGCCGCCCCCGGCCACGGCTCGGCGGCGGCGATCGCAGCGGTGTCGGCGCCGTTCGGCACGACGCAGGTCGTCGCCGCCAACACCGGAAAGTCGTTGCGTAGCAAGGCTTCCTCGGCTGCCGACACCGCGACGACGGCGGCGGCGCGAGTGAGCAGGCGCGCGCCGAGCGGCCGGTAGCCGACGTGCATCAGCCGGGCCGCGCGGGTGTGCCCGACGCCGTGGTAGTGCGGCGTGACGACGAGCGGCACCGGCGTGCGGGCCAGCGCCGCGCCGAGCGCCGCGGTCGAGTGATAGCTGTGCGCATGCACGACGTCGAACCCGCGCGCCGCCCGCCGCGGGTGCGACCACAGCGACGGCGACAGCGGGTAGCGCGCCGACCGCGTCGTCGCGAACCGCCGCACGACGACACCCTCGTCGACCTCGTACGCCGGAAGGCCGGCGCGGCGATGCGTCCAGACCTCGACGGTGCAGCCGCGCTCGACGAGTGCTCGGGCCACGTGCGTGACGACGGTCTCGACGCCGCCGACGACCGGCGCGTAGTTGGGCGCGACGACGGCGACCCGCATCAGCGGCCGGCCTCGCGCGCGAGCTCGTCGTACGCCGTGACCGTGTCGGCCCAGGACCGCGGGTCGGCGTACCGCTCGCCGCGTCGCGACAGCAACTGCGACAGCGCCGTACGCAACGCGCCGGGGTCGGCCGGCGGCACCCACACGACACCTTCGTAGTCGCCGGCGGCGGCGCGCAGCCCGCCGACGTCGGTCAGTACGACGGGAAGGCCGGCGGCCATCGCGATGTGCAGCGGCCCGCTCGCGGAGGAGCGCAGGTAGGGCAGCGCGACCGCGTCCGCCTGCGCGAAGAACGACGCGACCTCGTCGTCGTGCACGTACCGGTCGACCAAGGTGATCCGGTCGCGGTGCCGGCTCGCGGCGATGAGTTCGAGCGGCCGGGTCCAGCCCTCCCACGGCTCGCCGACGACGACCAACCGCATCGCGGCGACGGTGTCGTCGTCGAGGGAGTCGAACGCCTCGACGAGGTGCTCTAGGCCTTTGTACGGCCGGATGGTGCCGAAGAACAGCACGGTGAAGTCGTCGGTCTCGCGGCTCTCGGTGCTTGCGGCGGGCTCGCCGGCCACGTGATGGTCGAACGGCCCGTGCGGCGCGACCCGCACCGGCAGGTCGCCGACCGGGTAGTGCGCCGCGACCTCCGCCCGGTCGAACTCGGAGTGCACGACGATGCCGTCGCACCGGCGGAAGATCGCGCGGCCGATCAGGCGCACGTACCGCCCGACGAGCGGCAGCCGGCTCTCGCCGGTGTCTGCCGTCTCGTGGAACTCGACGACGACGGTCGCGCCGAGCCGGCGCGCGACGACGGCGAGCACGAGGTAGCTGTGCGCGACCGCGGCGGTCCACCACTGCAGGACGAGCACGTCGGGCCGCTGCGCGCGCAGGAACCGGGCGGCCCGCCACAGCGACGGCAGCCACCACCAGTCGATGCCGTCGAAGACCGGGACGTGGTCGCCGTAGTCGAGGTTGTTGACCGGCTGGCCGACGCGGTCGCGGCCCGGGTAGAACACTCGCGGGATGAGCCGGCGCATCAAGATCACCGACGTGCGGTGCTGTTCGGCGAAGGCGTGCGCGAGCCGGCACGTGTAGTAGCTCAGGCCGCTGGTGAACGCCCAGCCGGAACCGACGACGCAGTAGCTGCGTAAGGAAGAGCCGTCTGCGCCGGTAACCCCTCTTGTCGGGAAGACGGACACGGAGGACGATACCGCCGTATCAACTGGCGGGTTCGTACTCATGCTCCGCCCCCCAGCCCGTCGCAGCCCAGCCCAGCCAACGCCGCCCGAGGGAGCACCGCATGTCGCCGCGAGCATCGTCGCGACAGCGGCGTGCCCGGCCGGCGCCGCTCGGCCCGCTGCGCGCGGCGATGCGGCTGTCGCTGCTGCGCAACAGCGGCTTCCTGATGGGTACGACGGTGATGACGTCGGCCCTGGGTTATGCGTACTGGTTGATCGCGGCGCACCACTGGTCGAGCGCGAGCGTCGGGTTCGCGGCCGGCGCGATCAGCACGTTCACCCTCGTGGGTTTCGTGTTCAGCCTCGGGGTGGCGCCGGCGTACGTCCGGATGCTGCCGCGCTTCACCGACCGGTCCGAGCTCGACCAGTTCTTCTCCAGCGGGCTGGTCACGACGACCGCCGCGAGTGTCGTCGCCGGCGTGCTCGTGGTGCTGCTGTTGCCGACGTGGGCGCCGCACTTCCACGAGCTGCGGCAGCCGTCGATCGCGGCCGCGTTCGTCGCCGGTTGCGGCCTGAGTACGACGGGCGTCGCGCTCGACGGGTGCTTCGTCGCGCTGCGGCGCAGCAGCGGGCAGTTCGGCCGCAATTTGGCGTTCGCGGTCGTGAAGATGGCGCTGCTGGTCGGGCCCGTCCTGGTGCTGCGCCGGCCCGGCGCGGCGAGCATCCTCTGGACGTGGGACGCCGCGCTGTTCGCGTCGGCCATCCTCGCGGTCGTGCTGCTCGAACGGCTCGGCATGCACCTCGCGGTGCCACGCCGCTCCGGCCTGCGCCGGCTGTTCGTGCACCGGCACACGATGCTCGGCTACCAGGTCGGATCGCTCGGCGCCTCGCTGCCGCCGTTCCTGTTCCCGGCCTTGGTGATCGGCCTGCTCGGCACCCGGCAGAACGCGTACGTCTACTTCACCTGGTCGATCGCCGGGATCCTGTTCACGGTGTCGACCTCGATCGGGCTGGCGCTGTTTGCCGAAGGCTCGCACCGCGAGGACCTGCGCCGGCAGAGCAAGCTCGCCGCGAAGACCATGGCCCTCGTCCTGGTCCCGTTGACCGCGGTGATGCTGGTCCTCGCCGGCCGCATCCTGTCGCTGTTCGGGCACGAGTACGCCGCGCACGGGACGATGCTGCTGCGCATCTTCGCGGTCGGCGCGCTGGCCGACGCGGTGACCAACTGCTACGTCGGCGTGCGCAACGCGCAGCATCGCCTGGTCGAGGTCGCGACGCTGAACTTCGTCGTCGCGGCAATCGCGGTCGGCGGCTCGGCCGTCTTCCTGCGGTCGTGGGGCATCGACGCGGTCGGCTGGTGCTGGGCCGTGGCGCAGCTCGTCGGCTGCGTCTGGGTCGCGGTCATGGTCGGCCGCGGCGCGGTGCACGGCGACGACGGCACGCCTCACGAGCTCGACCTCGTCGACGACCCGAACACCCGCGCCATGAGCATGACGTCGGCCGCGGCGAAGACGACGTAGACGGCCGCCACCGCCCACTGCACCTGCGCGAGCGTGCTGCCGCGCACCAGCAACGGCCCGAGAAACAAGCCCAACGTCTCCGCCTCGACGGTCCACGGCCGCAGGGTGAGCCGGTGCGCCCGCATCCAGCCGACGACCCCGCCCGACGCGGGTGCGGGTGCCGTCGCCGCGCCGTGGCCGGTCGACGACTTGGCCGCTTCCAGCGACAGCTCGCAGACCGTCACCATCGCGGCCATCAACGCGACCGCGAACACCCACGTGTGCGACCAGCCGTGGTGCTCCGCGAGCGTCCAGCCGATCGCCGCGTAGGCCGCCGGCACCGTGATGCTGTCGGCGAGCCGGTCGAACGCGGCGCCGAACGCCGAGCTCACCTGCCGCACCCGCGCGAGCTTGCCGTCGAGGCAGTCGAGGAAGAAGCGGAGCTCGTAACACAGCGCGCCGGCGACGAGATGCCCAGTCGCGAACAACCCGACGCTCACGCAGCCGACGACGAACGCGACCGCCGTGATCCGGTTGGGCGTGACCGACCGCCGGCCGGCGACCCACGGCAGCACCCGGACGGCGACCGGGTCGACGACCGCGACCGTCCACCAGCAGTCGATCGGCTTCACCGCGCGGCGGCGGTCGATCGGCGTACTCACGCGGCCCGCTGCATCGCGGCGCGGTATGCGGCTTCGATCCGCGGCAGCACCGCGTCCGGGCCGAACCGTACGGCGCCGCGCACCGCCGCCGCCGCGAACGCCGCGCGCCGCGGCTCGTCGGTGACCAGCCCGGTGAGCGCGGCGCCGAGGGCGTCGCGGTCGCCGGCCGGCACGAGCACGCCGTCGACGCCGTCGGTCACCAGCTCCGGCAGCGCACCGACCCGGCTGGCGACGACCGGCACGCCGGCCGTGAGCGCCTCGGCGGCGACCATCCCGTACGGCTCGTCCCACTGCGACGGCACGACGGCGACGGCCGCGCGACGTTGCGCGACGGCCATCTGATCGCGGCTCAGTGTCACGACGGTGACGTCGCCGGAAACGTTGCGTACCAATGGTTTCGTGGTCGCGACGACGAGCGGCGCCGGCACCGCCGACCCGGCCCAGAGGTCGAGCAGCAGGTCGAGACCCTTGTGCGGCCCGGGGTCGCCGGCGTACAGCACGAACGGCCCGGCCGGCAGCGCCGGCAGCTCGACGTTCCCGTTCGGCGCGGCGGTGCGGACTGCGCGAACGAAGCCGCCGACGGTCTCGACCGGGACCCGCAGGTACGGGCGGATCGTGGCCGCGACGTGCGCGCTCAGCGTCAGCACCCGGTCGGCGGGCAGCAGCCGGCGGCCGACCGGCGTGGACGTGGCGAGCGCGACCGAGCGCACCACGCCGTGCCGCCTCGCCCCGCACGGCACGCACGCGCGCGCCGAGGGCCCGCCGCACCGCTCGCCCGTCGTACGCAGCCCCGTCGTACGCAGCCCCGTCGTACGCAGGAGGGTGTGCAGCTGGCAGATGAGCGCGTAGTCGTGCGCGGTGAACACGACCGGCGGCCGGTGCCGCCGCGGCAGCGAGACGCCGAGCCAGCTGTGCGCGTGCACGACGTCGGGCCGGAGCTTCGTGACCAGCGTGGCGAGAGCGGTGTGCGCGCGCGGGTCCGGCACCGGCGGGTGGAACGGGCGGTCCGCGTGCTCGTGCCGGACTACGGCGCTCGACAGCGTCGTGACCACGTGCACCTGCACCGAGTCGGCGGTCGGCGTGGCGTCCGGTGTCAGCGTCGCGACGTGCACGTCGTGGCCGCGCGCGGACAGCTCCGCCGCGAGCTCGTCCACGTGGACCTCGAGCCCACCGCGCACCGGCGGGAAGAAGTCGCTGACGAGCAGCACCCTCACGGTGCGATGACGAGCACGACGTAGTGCGCGCTCGAGTACTCGGCGGACAGGAAGCTCGACGTACCGAGCCCGGCCAGGGCGGCCTGGTTGACACTCGCCGGACCGATGTAGCCCTCGAAGAACTTGCCCTGCGGCAGCTCGCTGACGATGCGCTTGTCGAGGATCCAGTAGCGAAATCCGTGCCGGGCGAGGAACGCGCGCAACGACGGCGACGCGTTGTCGCCTTCACGGTAGAGCCCGTACGCGCGCGACTCGTCGGGGTTGGGCACGTCGAGCGTCGTCTCGCTGGTCACGACCTCGCCGGTGAACCGGTCGGTGACGACCTTCGCGCCTTGCGGCAGGTTGTCGCGGATCCACGCCGCCAGCCGGTGCAGCTCCGGTGTCTGCGAACGCGTGTCGGTGCCGAACTGGTACGGCCCCGGGAAGCGGTACCCCACGTTCTCGCCGGCCGCGACGTTGCCGACTCCCGCGGAGAACAGCGCCACGATGCCGACGATCGGCCAGCCCCACCGCATCCGCAGCACCCGGAGCCGGGTCCAGAACGGCGCCGCGTACGCCGCGCAGATCGCGATGCCGAGGTAGCCGTACCCCCACGCGCGGTGCGCGGTCTCGCCGCCGTCGACGGTGAGCGCGAGCGGCAGCGACACGAAGTACAGCGCGGCCAGCGCGATGAACGGCGTGACCAGCACGATCCGGCGGCTGTCGCGACGGTCGCGCACCGCCTGGATCAGCGCGCCGAGCACGGCAAGACCGGCGAGCGCGGGAGCGACGTACGCGAACACCTTCTCGTACGACGGGACGGTGCTCCCGGAAAAGAGCTGATGGCGCGCGGAGCCGGTCGTGGTCGTCGAGTGCCCGGTGAAGATCTCGACGACACCGCGGATGCCGCCGCGCACGTGCGGGGTGATGTAGTCGAGCGTCGTCGGCGCGACGAACGTCACCCATAGCGCGAGGCCGACGAGACCGAGGAACGCGACGACGGGCGCGCCCCAGCGCGCGATCGGCGTAAGCGAACGCCGGCCCGCGACCGGCGTGATGACGGAGACGAGCTCGAGCATGATGACCATCACGGCCGCGGAAACGTGGTGCGTGACGATGCACGCGCCGACCGCGGCGAGCGCGGCGGCCATGAAGAACAGGCCGGCTCGCACCGTCCGCGTCCGCATGATGGCGAACGCGAGCGCGATCGCGGCGAAGCACAGCGGCAGCCCGAGCGACTCGTACGCGTACTGCGTGTCGAAGTACACGTAACTCGGGTTGAGCGAGTAGACGATCGCGGCGAAGAAGGCGGCGCGGTCGCCGAGCCCGGCCATCCGCGCGATCCACCGGACGACGAGCAGCACGGCGCAGTGCGCGACCAGCACGATGGCTTGGCCGACGTGCCAGGTGGAGACGCCGGTCACGTCGTGCACCCACGCGGTCAGCACTTCGAGGCCGGGGTAGCCGCGCAGGATCGGCAGGTACGCGCTCGGCACGTCGAGGTGGCCCGAGGCGACGATGTCGTTCGCATGCCGGATGTGCCCGAACTCGTCGAAGAAGACCGGCCCGTTGGGGCTCATCAGGAACTTCGGGAGCATCGTGATGACGCCGTACGCCACGAGCAGTCCCGCCGCGGTCCACCGCCCCGGCGCGCGACCGCCGGCGACGGTGATCGGGACCAGCACGAGGGCGAACCCGAGCCAGAAGACGTGGAAGTGCTCGACGCTGGTCGAGTGCTTCGCCATCGCGTACGCGACGACGATCAGGGTCACGCCGGCCGCGACGGTGGCGAGCAGGAGCAGCAGGCCGGCGGCGGCGCGGAGGCGGCGCGGCCGGTGCGGCGGCGACACGACGGGTAGCGGCGCGACCTCGGTCATCACTGCCATCTTCGGGCCTCGACGGCTCGGATGCACGGCGCCGCGACCAGCGAGGCCCGCTCAGATGTTGCGCGGGACATGTGCTGGGGGGTCTCGGTCGGTTCGTCGCTTACGCGACGTCTTCCGCGAAGGCCACCCGGCGGTTCGCCCTCTCGATGACCGGCGTCTCGGTCGGGTACGGGACGAACACGCGCGGCAGCTCGGCGGCGCGGCGGGCCCGGCGGTGGGCGCGGCGCTCGGCGAGGATCACGCCGAGGACGCGCCAGCCGTCGCGCCACGCGTTGAGGTTGCTGACGCCGTTGAGCCGCTCCGACTCGTAGCTCGCCACCTCGGTCACCGCGAGCGGCGACTGCGCGACCCGGATGTTGATCAGCGTCTCGATCTCGAAGCCGTCACCGGGCATCGCCTCATCGCCCGCCACCGACGGCAGCTCGAGGTACGGCAGGCAGTGCGCCCAGAAGGCGTTGTAGCCGTAGCAAAGATCGGTGAACCGGGTGCCGAAGAGCACGTTGACCATGCGGGACAGCGCCGCGTTGCCCATCCGGCGCAGCCGGGTGATGTCGGCGCTGCCGCCGCCGCCGACGAATCGCGAGCCCTTCGCGAAGTCGGCGCCGTCCTCGAGCGCGCGGACGAAGTGCAGGATCTCGGCGGGGTGCGCCGAGCCGTCGGCGTCGAGCATGACGAGGATGTCACCGGTCGCGACCTCGAACGCGCAGGCAAGCGCGTTGCCCTTCCCGCGCCGCGTCTGCTGAACGATGACGACGTCCTCGCGCAGCGATCGGGCGAGCTCGACCGTGCCGTCGGTGCTCTGGGCGTCGACGACGATGACCTCGGCGACCCCCGCTGGCAGCCGCTCGAAGACCCACGGCAGGTTTTCCGCCTCGTTCTTCGTCGGGATGACGACGCTCACCCGCGGCCCGTTCGGGTCGAGGCTCGCCGGCAGCGAGAGGACGTCCGCAGGGTGGTGCACCGCACGGCCCTTGCCGTGTGGAGAGCGCAGCGCGGTTGAGGAAGACATGGTTGTGCTCCTGGTCGCATCCGGTCCGGGAGACCGTCGAACGCTGGGTCGGCGAACGGAGGTACCGGTAAAAACTGGGACAGGGTTCTTGCGGTGTTGCCGGGGACAACGGGCCTGTCGCGAAAAAATCGCGCGGTTGCTCGCAATCCGTGACCAACTCGTGGGAGAGACCGGGATATATCCGGCATACGTCACACCAGCCTCACGTCCGGGTGACCGATCACACCGATCCCGCGACGTTTCGGCGGTCCGTTCGTTCTCCTGGGTGCAGGCCTCGATTCCGCCTGCCCTCACCCCAGCGAGGAGTACGCCGGCCATGCCGCCGCTGATGTTGCACTCACTGACGTTCTACGCCGACCTGATCGAGCGGTTGGCGGCGTTGCCAGCCTGCCCCGACGTCGTCGAGATCGGCAGCGAGAGCGGCGAGATGTCGGTGCGGCTCGCGACCGCGGCCGCGCGGCGCGGCGGCTCGCTGTACGTCGTCGAGCCCGCGCCGTCGGAGTTGCTGCGCGCCTTCGCCGCCGAGCATTCGAACGTCGTCGTCGTCGAGGGCTACTCGCCCGAGGCACTCGCCGGCCTGCCGCCGGCGGGCCTGTACGTCGTCGACGGCGACCACAACTACGTGACCGTGCGCGGTGAGGTCGAGGCGATTTTCGCCGCGAGCAGCCAGGGTGGCCCGCGCGGCGCCATCGCGGTCATGCACGACGTCGGCTGGCCCAGCGGCCGCCGCGACCAGTACTACGCGCCGGACCGGCTGCCGGCCGAGGCCGTCTGGCCGCACTCGTTCACCCGCGGCGCGACCCTCGACTCGACCGAGCTCACCCGCGAAGGACGCGGCTTCCGCGGCGAGGGCGCATTCGCGTTCGCGCTGCACGAAGGCGGTCCGCGCAACGGCGTACGCACCGCCATCGAGGACGTGCTTGCCGCCGACCCGTCGCTCGCGATGCTCACCACGCCGATGGTGTTCGGCCTCGGCGTCATCGGCGACAAGACGCACCCGCAGTGGTCCGACATCGAGACGCTGATGGCGCCGTACGTCGGCAACCCGACGCTGGAAGCGGCCGAACGCAACCGTCTCGACCTGCTGCTGCACGTGATCGAGCTACAGGACCTCGAGGCCGAGCGGCTCACCGACGAGGCCGAGCGCACGGTCATCAGCATGCGTCACCTGAAGGTCATGCGATGAACGTCGACGACCGGAGCCGGCCGCTGTCGGTCGCGGTGTTCGGCGCGTCCGTGACGCAGCTCGTCACCGGCCCGCGCCCGGACGGCGAGCTGCACCTCACCTACCCCGCGGTCCTCGCCCGGCAGGAGGTCGACGGCCGGCGGTTCGACGTGTCGAACGACTCCCGGATCTACGGGCTCATCAACGACTTTGCCGGCATCTGGTCGGTCCCGCTTTCGCAGACGCGACCCGACGTCGTGGTGCTGCAGTTCGGTCTCGGCGAGGCGTTCCCGCGGGTCGTGCCGCGCGCGCTGATCATGCACCTGCTCGGGGTCGAGCGGCACAGCAGCCGGGTCCGCGACGCGTACTGGCGGCGGGCAAAATCCGCGCTGATGACGATCCACCGGATGGAACGCCGGGTCGACCCGCACCTGCCGGTGAACTGGTCCCGCACGCCGGTGCCCCGGTTCGAGTCTGAGCTCAACGCGCTCTGCACGCGCATCCGCGAGCAGGTCGGCAGCCGCCTCGTGCTGATGACGGCATACCCGGCGACAGCGCCGACGCCGTTCCTGAACCCGACGCTGCTGCGCCGCGTCGACCTGATCAACGCCGCGATCCTTCGCGTCGCCGCCGCCCAGAACGCGACCGTGTTCCCGCTCGACGACATCGTCGCGGCACAGGGGCCGGACGCGTTGCCCGACGGGCTGCACATGTCGGTCGACGTGCACCGCATCGTCGGCGAGCAACTGGCCGAGTGCCTCGCCCGCGTGGCGCTGCGCCAGGCCGCCTGATCGGCTCGCGTTCGATGGACCGACACCTCAACGTCACCCGGCGCGTGTTCGCGTCGGCGTTCGCGCTCGCCGTCCGTACGGCGTGGGAGCGGTGCCTGACGTTCGTCTCGACGCTCGTCGTCGCGCGGTTGTTGGTCCCGAGCGACCTGGGCAAGGCCGCGATCGTGCTCAGCATCACCGGCATCGCGATGACGCTGATCGACGCGGGGTTGACCACGAGCCTCGTCCGCCAGCCGGCCGAGCCGAGCCGCGCGCAACTGCGGGCCGCGACGCGGTTGCAAGTCGGCCTCGGCGTCGGGATCGTCGTACTGGCCGCCGCGGCCGCACTCGTCGTCCCGCAGCTCGCGCCGCTCGTCGTACTCAGCTCGGTCAAGCTGCCGGTGCGCGCGTCGAGCCTGCCGATCCGCGTTGGGCTGCAACGGACACTCGACTTCCGCGGGCTCGCGTTCGCCGACGGCATCGGCCAGCTCACCCAAGCAGCGGTCGCGCTCAGTCTCGTCGTCGTCGACCGCGGACCGGGCGCGATCATCGGCGGCGACCTCGCCGGCTCGCTCGCCGGCAGCGCCGTCATCCTGCTCTGGCTACGCCGCGGCGCACCGCGACCGCTCGACGACGCGACACCGGTCACCGTCCGCGCGATGGTGCGGGAAGCCGCGCCGTTCCAAGGATTCAGCCTGCTCGTCGCGTTCCGCGACCTGGTCACGGCGAGCTTCGTGTCGCTGCTCGTCGGCACCCGCGACCTCGGCCTGTTGCAGTTCGCGTACCGCGTGCTGAGTCCGGTGTTCGTCGTCTTCCAGTCGATCGCCGCGCTCGCGGTGCCGGTCGGCGCGCGCGCGTTGCGGCGCGACGACGGTGCCCGCACGCAGATGCGATCGGGGTTCCTCGTCACCGGCACCGTCACGGCCATCGTGCTCGCCGTCGTCGCCGCGCCGGCGCCGTGGATCGTGCCGGCCGTGTTCGGGCACCGGTGGAACGAAGCGGTCCCGGCCGTCGCGGCGATCGCGGTGGCTCTCGTCATCGCCGGCCCGATCAACAGCCTCGGCGTCGGCCTGCTCGTCGCCGCGCGCCGGCTCGGCGTCGCCGCGATGGCCGTCGCCGGCTGCACCGCATGGTTCATGGGCTCGATGGCGCTGCTGCTGCCGCTCGGTGGGGTCGCGGCCGGTGCGCTCGCATGGGTCGGCATGGCGGTCATCGAGTCGACGATCGTCGTCGTCGCGTGCCGGCGCATCCTCGGCCTGCCGCTCGGCGGGCCCACCGCGGCGCCGGTCGGTGTCTTCGCGGCCGCGTTCCTCGCCGGCCGCGGCGTCGCTAACCTCGTCGCGGCGCAGACGAACGGTTGGGTCGCGCCGACGCTGACCGCCGCGGCGGTCGCTCTGCTCGTCAGCCTCGCAGTCGCCGTACCCGTTGCGCTGCAACCGTTCCGCGCGCTCTGGCAGGCCGCGCGCCATCCGGACCCGACGCCGGACGAGGCCGTCGTACCGGCACCGGCCGAGCCGCAGGTTTCGATCGACGCCCAGATCCGCAGTGGAGTCCCGGCATGAGCCACCAGGTACACAGCTTCGACGTCTTCGACACGCTGCTCACCCGTGTCGTCGGCAGCCCGACCGCCGTCTTCTTGCTGCTCGGCCGGACCGCCGAGGTAGCGGCGATCACGGGCTGCGGCGCCGAGGAGTTCGCGCGGGTGCGCATCGCGGCCGAGCGGCGGTCGCGCCGCGGCCGGCCAGAGACGACGCTGACCCGCATCTACGACGAGATCGCGGTAAGCCTCGGCCTCGACGAGCCGTCGGCACGGCGACTGCAAGAGCTCGAGGTGCAGCTCGAACACCGGCTGTCGCGCGCGGTGCCCGGCGCCGTCGACCTGCTGAAGTCGGCTGGCGGCCGCCGCGTCGCGGTGTCCGACATGTACCTGCCGACCGACGTCGTCCGCAGCCTGCTCGCGCAGAGCGGCCTCGAGGACCTGCTCGACGACGTCGTCGTCTCCGCCGACCACGGTCTCACCAAGTCCGACGGCCACCTGTTCCACCACCTGCTGACCCACTTCGACGTGTCCGCGCGCGACGTGCGGCACACCGGCGACAACCTCGGCAGCGACGTACGGGTGCCGCGGCTGCTGGGGTTGCGGGCGGAGCACGCCGGCGCCGCGTCGCTGAACCGCTACGAGCAGGCGTGGGACGACGCGCGCTACGAGACCGGTGGCCTGAGCGCACTGGTCGCCGGCGCGTCGCGGCTCGCCCGGCTCAGCGTCGAGGCACCGGCCGAGCTGCGCCCGATCGTCGACGTCGCCACCAGCGTCGCGGCGCCGATCCTGTCGGCGTACGTGTTGTGGGTGCTCAACAACGCGCAGCGCGAAGGCATTCGCCGGCTCTACTTCGTCGCGCGCGACGGCGAGATTCTCTACCTGATCGCGCAGCGGCTGTGCGCGCAGCTCGGCCTCGACCTCGACCTGCGCTACCTCTACGGCAGCCGCAGCGTCTACCACCGCGCCGGGCAGGCCACCCGCGGCCTGGACGAGGCGTCGTGGGCGTGGAAGGCGATGTACCGCGTGCCGGTCGGCCAGGTCTTCCAGCGGCTCGGTCTCACCCCCGAGGAAGCCAACGCGGCGCGCGAGCGGCTGCCCCGCCCGACCGCGCCGGACGAGCTGGTCGAGCAGTGGATGATCGACGCGATCATTGCGGACACCGTGCTCGCCGAAGACGTACGCCGGCATGCGGTCGAGCTGCACGACCTGCTGCACGACTACCTGCGGCAGGAAGGCTTCTGCGATGGCGTCCCGTACGCCCTCGTCGACACCGGCTGGTCCGGACGCATCGTCAAGGCGCTGACGGAGAACCTGCCGCCGGACGCGACGCCGATCAGCCGGGTGTGGTTCTTCGGCTACATGAAGCGCTTGGACGGCCACCAGGACCCGTCCGTCGTCAAGGGCTACCTGTTCGACGAGGTCGCCGAGACCGGCCACGTCGGCGACTTCGACGAGGCGTACGGGCCGCTGGAGACGTTCACCGTCGCCAACCACGGCGTGACGGTCGGCTTCCGCCGCGACGGCGACCGGGTCGAGCCGGTGCTCGCCAGCCCGACCAACCCGACGCTCGACGAGTGGCCGTGGGATCTCTACCGCGAGGCCGTGTTCCGGTTCGTCGACGAGTGGGTGCTCGACGCCGACATCGCGCAGCTACGCGCCGACCTGCGCCCCGCGGTCGCCGCCGTACTCGGCGACTTCTGGCTGCGGCCCACCCGCGCGGAGGCGCAGGCGTGGGGCCGCTACGTCTACGAAGACGACATCCTCGCGTCGTCGCGCAACCTGCTCGCGACGCCGATCGAGCTGCGCGACTTCCTGCACAAGACGACCCGGCGGACGTACGAGGGCAAGCGGCTGTGGCTGCCCGCCTCGGTCGCGCTGACGCCGGCGTACCTGCGACCGCCCGCCAAGTTCGGCTTGTGGGTCAACCAGCGACGGCGGCTCGGCCGGGTCGGGTTCTTCCTGCCGAAGCGGGTCGCGCACCGGTTGAAGCTCGCGCAGCTCGGGCTGCAGACCCGGCGGCACGGCCGCTGACGCAGGGCGCACGCCGCGAGTCGTCAGCCACGGTCTCCCAAGATCATCGCGGCTTGTGCCAGCCGTTCCGGTCCGCGGCGACTGCCTGAGGCCGCGATGATCTTGCCAGGCTGCCGGCCGCTGGCAGAGACGGGCTACTCCAGCAACAGCCGGCTGATGATGAGCTTCTGGATCTCCGACGTACCGCCGCCGATCGAGCCGAGCTTCGCGTCGCGCAGTGCCCGCTCCACCGGGAAGTCGCGCAGGTAGCCGTAGCCGCCGTGGATCTGGATCGCGTCGAGCGCGTTCTGCACGGACATCTCGCCGCACATGAACTTCGCAATCGACGCTTCCATCTGGTGTGGCTGCCCGTTCTGCTTCAGCCAGGCCGCACGGTAGACCGCGGTGCGGCACGCCTCGAGCCGCACCTTCATCTCGGCGAGCTTGTGCGCGATCGCCTGGAAATGCGCGATCGGCCGGCCGAACTGCTGCCGCTCCTTCGCGTAGCGGATCGTGACGTTCAACGTGCTCTGCATGCCGCCGATGGCGCTCGCCATCATGACGGTGCGCTCCCAGTCGAAGCACTCGAACGCGATGCGCCACAACGCCTCGTCGTGCACGCCGAGCACGGCGTCGGCCGGCACCCGGCAGTCGACCAGCGCGATCTCCGCGGTCGGCGACGAGCGGCAGCCCATCTTGTCGAGCTCGCGGCCGACCCGGAAGCCGGGGTTGTCGGTCTCGACGAGGAACGCGGTCGCGCCTTTGTCCGACGTCTTCGCGAGCACCGTGCAGAGCTGCGCGATCGGACCGTTGGTGATGAAGATCTTCGTACCGTTGAGCACCCACTCGTCACCGTCGCGCACGGCGGTCGTGCGCAGCCCGGCGGCGTCGGAGCCGGCCTCCGGCTCGGTCGACGCCCACGCGCCGATCCAGCTCCCGTCGCACAGCCTCGGCAGGTAGGTCTGCTTCTGCTTTTCCGTGCCGTGCAACCAGATCGGCACGGTGCCGATGACCCAGTGCGCGCCGAGCGAGAGGTTGAACCCGCCGTCGTGCCCACCCTCGGCGATGGCCTCGTTGGCGAGGCAGCAGTCGAGGATCGACGCGCCGCCGCCGCCGTACTCCTCGGGGATCGGAAGCCCGGCGAGACCGAAGCCGGCGAACGACTTCCAGACCGCTGCGTCCCAACGGCCTTCGCGGTCGCGCTCGGCCGCACCCGGCGCGACGACGTCGCCGGCCCACTCCAGGACGCTGGCGCGGAACGCCTTCTGCTCGTCGGTGATCGAGAAGTCCACGCCTGCAACTTACCGTCGCGGCGATCTACGCTCGCCGGATGAGCCGCTCCCTCGTCGTCAAGCTGACCGCCGGCGTCGAAGCCGCCGAGCGGTGCGCGCAGGCGTTCACGGTCGCGTCCGTCGCGGTCGCGAGCGGCGTCGACGTATCGCTGTGGCTCACCGGCGAAGCGTCGTGGCTGGCGCTGCCCGGGCGGGCCGAGGAGTTCGAGCTACCGCACTCCGCACCGCTCGCCGGCATGCGCGACGCGGTGCTCGCGAACGGGACGTTGACCCTGTGCACGCAGTGCGCCGCCCGCCGCGACATCGGCGCGGACGACGTACTGCCCGGCGTACGGGTCGCCGGTGCGCAGACGTTCGTGGCCGAAGCGCTGGCGGACGGCGCCCAAGCGTTGGTCTACTGACGAACCGACTAGCGGACGCTGGCCACCGTGTAGGTGACGACGCCGCCGTAGACGCTGCCGGTCTGCGCGGTCTGCGGCACCCGGACCTTGACCGCCGCGGTCGCGGCGGTGACGCCGGCGCCCGAGTTGCTGCCGGTCGTCAGCACCGTCACCGGCGTGGTCAGCAGCTGGTCGGTGACGGTCGTCACGTTGCTCGCGAGGACGCCGCCGAGCGCGTTCGGTACGACGTTGGAGGTGCTCACCTCGACGTTGTCCGCGCCGAGCCCGGCACCGACGGCCGGGTCGCTGTAGGTCGCGGTGACCGCCCAGCCGTTGGTGGTGCCGGTGAGGTCGCTGACCGACAGAACGGTCGCGCCGATGGAGCTGCTGAAGGTGCCCGGCGCCGTGCTCACCGAGACGGCGACACCGGTGCCGGCGATCGTGAGCGCACCGCTCGTCGCGGTGGCCGTGACCGTGGTGGTCACGGTCCCGGTGCCCGACCCGGCGAACGCCGCGAGCGGCGTGCACGCCAGCGTGACGCCGGCGACACCGGCGACGACCAGACGGGAACGCGTGGTGCGGATCATCTCTACCTCCTGGCGCCGCTACGGCGCGGGATTGACTAGGTCAGAACCTCTTCTCGGGTGATATCGGGAACCCAACGGACAAGGCGCATGGCTCGCGCTAACCATTTGTCCTCTAGTCATTTGTGACTAGCCCCCGAGCGAACGGCGTAGTGCGAGCGTGCCTGGCTACGGTTGCTGCCCGCCCACCACCGCGCGCAGGGCTTCGAGCTCGCGCTGCCGCGCGCGGTGCCGGCGCCACAGCTCGAAGCCGATCAGCACCAGCAGGATCAGCAGGAACAGCAGCGCGAAGAACAGCGGCCAGCCGTCGACGAACACATCCTGCGTCGCCGTCGTCGTGCCCTGCGGCGAGGTCAGCGTCAGCTTGACCGAGTCGGGTCCCGGCGGCAGGCCGTGGATGCACGGCAGGGTGACCGTCGCGCTCGCGCCGGGCAGCAGCGCGCCGAGCCGGTCGACGGTGACCCGACGGGTGCCGAGGCCGAGCGGCGAGTCGACGGTGAGCCGCGCGCGCGGGTCGATGACCGCGCCGGTGGGGTTGGTGTACGTCACGCGCGGGCAGATCGAGCGGCCGTCGGGATGCAGCACGAGCTTCGTGACCGTCACCGTCGTGGGCGGCGGGCCGGTGTGCCCGCCCGGCGACCCGCTGGGCGCCGGCGCCGGCGACGTCGTCGGCGTACCGGGGACGGTCAGGTAGACCCCCATCGCGAACCGCGTCTTCGTCTGCACCCCGCCGCCGCTGCCGGCCGTCACCGGCTCGGCGACGATGCCGCCGACGTGCTCGCCGCCGCCCGCGCCGGGCGGGACGACGAGCCGGAACGGTACGACGGTCGACGAGTGGCCGGGCAGTTGCAGCCTCGTCGCGGCCATCCGGATCCACGACCCGACGTCGTGCGTCGGCTGGCCTTTCGCGGTGAACCCGAAGCCGCCGTTGAACGCGGGGATCGCGTCGGCCGGGTAGACGTCGATGGTGGTCGGGTTCGACCCGACGTTGAGGATGCGGACCCGGTCGTCGAACGGCACCCCGGGGTTGACGACACCGAGCTCGAGGTGGGTGCCGCTCGTGGACGCGTACTTGTCGCCCGGCACCGGGGTGACCGACACGCCGCTCTGCTCGGCCGCGGCACGGCCCGGCACCGCCAGGGCGAGCATGGCGACGAGACCCGCGGCGGCCATGCGGGTCGCGGGGTGCATGATCGGCGCCATGAGTCGCAGGCTAACGCTCGACGACGGGCAGATCGCCCGGCTGCACCAAGCCGCCCTCGGCTTGCTCGACGTCGCCGCGTTGCCGCCGGCCGACGTCTACCTCGACGCCGAAGGCAACGAGATCGCGCACCTGGCCGACGGCCAGGTGCAGTTGCGCCGGCCGAGCCCGTGGCCGGCACCAGCGGCGGTACGCACGGACGCACCCGTCGTCGTCGCCGTACCCGACGCCCTTCCCGTGGGTGCGCTGCCGACCGCGGACGCCGTACTGCTGCTGCCCACCGGCGGGGTACGGCCCGACGACGCGCGCTTCGTCACGTGGGCGCACGCGTGGCGCGCGACCGCGCCGACTGTTGTCGAGATCCCGTTCACCCCGTACGACGCCGCCGACCGGGTCGACGAGGTGGCCGCGGCGTACTCGTCGGCGGGCCGGGTCGACGTCGCGACGGTCGAGCAGCCCGGTTGCGGCGGATTGGTCGTGTTCTTCACCGGGCTGTCCGGCTCGGGCAAGTCGACGGTCGCGCGCGCCCTCGTCGGCCGGCTCGCCGAGCAGCGCACGGTCACGCTGCTCGACGGCGATGTCGTCCGCACGCACCTGTCCCGCGGGCTCGGCTTCTCCCGGGAGGACCGCGACACGAACATCCGGCGGATCGGCTGGGTCGCCGCCGAGGTCGCGAAGCACGGCGGCATCGCGGTGTGCGCGCCGATCGCGCCGTACGCCGAGACCCGGCAGTGGGTGCGCCGTACCGTCGAGGCCGCGGCGGGAGCCGGCAGCTTCGTCCTCGTCTGGGTGTCGACGCCGCTCGAGGTGTGCGAGGCGCGCGACGTCAAAGGGCTGTACGCCCGCGCGCGGGCCGGCGAGATCCAAGGGTTCACCGGGATCGACGACCCGTACGAGGCGCCCGACGATGCCGACGTCGTCGTCGATACCAGTGCGATGTCGGTCGAAGACGCGGTGCGGGTGGTGGTCGGCACAATCCCGACGAATGCGAGCGACTCGTCGCCGGCGTAGGCGGTACGGACTAGCTCAACCGTTAGACGCGTGTCACGATGTGCCCAGTGATACGCACCGCGAGCTCCGCGAGCTGGGCTCTGCCGCCGGTCGCTCGGTCGGTGGTCGAGGCCCGGCGGCACGTGCGCGCGACCCTTGCGGACTGGCAGCTCGACTCCATCAGCGACGCGGCTCAACTGCTGACCAGCGAGGTCGTGACCAACTCGCTGCTGCACGCCCGGTCCCCGATCCGGCTGACGATCGAGCACACCGGCTCCGGCGTCCGCATCGCGGTCACCGATGCGTCCACCGTCGTACCGACGGTGCGGCCGCGGTCGTCGAGCGCGACCACCGGGCGCGGGCTGCTGCTGCTCAGCCGGCTCGCCGACGAGTGGGACGCCGAGGTGTCCGACGGCGGCAAGACGGTGTGGTTCGCACTCAGCAGCGGCCGCGACCCGTGGCAGGGTGTCGACGACGCGACCGACGAGGCGCAGGGATGACGGCCGGGGAAGCGGCCGAGCCGCACGGCTCGCCGCTCGGCCGGTACGACCCGGACGGCACCGACGGGCTGCACGAGGTGCGGCTGTTGAACGTGCCGGTGCGGCTGCTCGTCGCCGGCCGCGAGCACCACGACGACGTGATGCGCGAGTTCGCGATGCTCGCGCTGGCCGAGGACGCCGACGCCGAGCACACGCCGAAGCGGCTGCTCGAGCTGGTCGACGTACTCGGTCGCCGGTACGCCGCGGCCGCCGCCCGGCCGGATGCCGAGGTCGACGCGGCGATGGCGCGCGGCGAGACCTCGATCGACCTGACCTACCACGTGCCCGACCACGTCCAAGCCGCCGCGGACGAGCTGAGCGCGTTGATGAGCGAGGCCGACGAGTTCTGCCGCGAGCGGCGGCTGCTCTCGCTGGCCAGGCCGGCGCTGGTGGTCCGGTTCTCCCAGTGGTACCTCGACGAGTTCCGCCGGCAGATCGCGGGCGAGCCACCGCGGCCGTGGGATGGCCCGCTCGACCTCTAGTCGGGTGCGGTGCGCGCTAGTCGCGTCCGGTGCGGGCGAGCGCGGCGAGCAGCGGCTCGGCCAGTGACGGCTGGCAGATCAGCAGGTCGAGGGTGAGCCGGTGCTCGGTGTTGAACGTGAGCGGCGAGCCGTCGAGCCGGCTCACGTGCAGCCCGGCCGCGGCCGCGACCGCTGCCGGTGCGGCCGAGTCCCACTCCTTCATCCGGCCCCGGTGCAGGTAGGCGTCGGCCTCGCCGAGCAGGATCGCCATCGCCTTCATCCCGGCGGAGCCGATCGGTGTCGGTACGGCGCCGACCTGCTCGGCGACGTCGACGACGAACGCCGGCGCGCGCGACCGGCTCATCGCGATCCGCGGCGGCGTGCCGACCGGCGGCAGCGGCGGGAAACCGCCGTCGGTCGACAGCGTCGTACGGCGCGCGGGGAGCGCGACCGCGGCAGCGGTGAGGCCGCCGGCGGCGCGTTCCCAGAGCGCGACGTGGACGGCCCAGTCGGTGCGGTCGGTCTCGCCGAACTCGGACGTCCCGTCGAGCGGGTCGACGATCCAGAGCCGGTCGGCGTCGAGGCGGGACAGGTCGTCGGCGCCTTCCTCGGACAGTACGGCGTCGCCCGGCCGGTGCGTGGCCAGCTCGGCGGCGAGGAACTCGTGGCTGTGCTGGTCGCCGGCCGCGCGCAGCGCGTCGGGATCGCCGTAGCCCATCCGCGCGCGCAACTGCAGCAAGAGGTGGCCGGCGCGCGTCGCGAGGTCGCGGGCGAGCTCGGCGTCGTCGTACGTGCCTGCGGTCGGCGCGGGCGTCACAGGAGCATGCCGGCGCCGACGGTCGCGCCGGTCGACTCGTCGATCAGCAGGAACGACCCGGTGGTGCGGTTGCGGCGGTACTCGTCGACGAACAGCGGCTGCGTCGTGCGCAGGCTGACCCGGCCGATGTCGTTGAGTCCCAACGATGTCGCGGCTTCGTCGCGGTGCAGCGAGTTGACATCGATCCGGTAGGTGAGGTCGCGGACCTGCGCGCGGACGCTGCGGGTCGTGTGCTTGACGGCGTACATGCCGCGCACGTGCAGCGGCTGGTCGGAGAGCCAGCAGACCATCGCGTCGAGGTCTTGGGTGACCCGCGGCTGGTTGTGCACTCGGCAGATCATGTCGCCGCGGGAGACGTCGACGTCGTCGGTCAGCCGTACCGTCACGGACATCGGCGCGAAGGCTTCGGACACCGGGCCGTCGGCGGTGTCGATGCCGTCGATCCGCGTGGTGAGACCGCTCGGGAGTACGACGACCTCGTCGCCGGCCTTGAGGACGCCGCCGGCGACCGTGCCGGCGTAGCCGCGGTAGTCGTGCAGGTCGTGGTTGGTCTGGGCCTGCGGGCGGATGACGTACTGCACCGGGAACCGCGCGTCGATGAGGTTGCGGTCGCTGGCGATGTGCACCTCTTCGAGGTGGTGCAGCAGCGAGGTGCCGTCGTACCACGGCATGTTGGCGCTGCGGTGCACGATGTTGTCGCCGTGCAGTGCGCTGACCGGGACGAAGGTCAGGTCGGTGATGTCGAGCTTCGTGGCGAACTGGCGGAACTCCGCCTTGATCCGCTCGAAGACCGACTCGTCGTAGTCGACGAGGTCCATCTTGTTGACGCAGAGGACGAGGTGCGGGACGCGGAGCAGGCTCGCGATGAACGCGTGCCGCCGCGACTGCTCGACGAGGCCGTTGCGCGCGTCGACGAGGATCAGTGCGAGGTTGGCGGTCGATGCGCCGGTGACCATGTTGCGGGTGTACTGGATGTGCCCCGGGGTGTCGGCGATGATGAACTTGCGCTTGGGGGTCGCGAAGTAGCGGTAGGCGACGTCGATGGTGATGCCCTGCTCGCGCTCGGCGCGCAGGCCGTCGGTGAGCAGCGCGAGGTTGGTCTGCTCGTCGCCGCGGTCGCGGGACGTGCGCTCGATCGACTCGAGCTGGTCTTCGAAGATGCTCTTGGTGTCGTAGAGCAGCCGGCCGATCAGCGTCGACTTCCCGTCGTCGACACTGCCCGCGGTGGCGAAGCGGAGGAGCTCCATCAGCCCGCCCACCCGGACTTGCCCGCCCGCCCGGACTTGTCAGCACCAGGCGTGGCTATGGCCCCGCGTGGTGCTGACAACTCGTGAACCGTCGCGCGCATCAGAAGTAAACCTCGCGCTTGCGGTCTTCCATCGCGGCTTCGGACAGCCGGTCGTCGGCGCGGGTCGCGCCGCGCTCGGTCAGCCTGGTCGCCGCGGTCTCGGCGATGACCTCGTCGTACGACGCGGCGGTCGACTCGACCGCGCCAGTGACCGGGACGTCGCCGACGGTGCGGTAGCGGACGGTGAGGGTCGCGACCTCCTCGCCCTCGCGCGGGCTGGTGAACGGGCTGACCGCGAGCCACATGTTGTCGCGGCGGAAGACCTCGCGCTGGTGGGCGAAGTAGATCGACGGGAGCTCGATGTTCTCGGCGGCGAGGTACTGCCAGATGTCGAGCTCGGTCCAGTTGGAGAGCGGGAACACCCGGATGTGCTCGCCGCGGTGGTGCCGCCCGTTGTAGAGCGACCACAGCTCGGGCCGCTGGTTCTTCGGGTCCCACTGGCCGAACTCGTCGCGGAAGGAGAAGACCCGCTCCTTCGCCCGCGCCTTCTCCTCGTCGCGGCGCGCGCCGCCGAACACCGCGTCGTAGCCGCCGGCGCTGATCGCGTCGAGCAACGTGACGGTCTGCAGCGGGTTGCGGACGCCGTCGGGCCGCTCGCGGACGCGGCCTTGCGCGATGGAGTCCTCGACGCTGGCGACGACGAGCCTCACCCCGAGCCGCTCGACCGTCCGGTCGCGAAACTCGAGCACCTCCGGGAAGTTGTGCCCGGTGTCGACGTGCATGACGGGGAACGGGATCCGTGCCGGCCAGAACGCCTTCGCCGCGAGGTGCAGCATCACGACCGAGTCCTTGCCGCCGGAGAACAGCAGCACCGGACGCTCGAACTCGGCGGCGACCTCGCGGGTGATGTGGATCGCCTCGGCCTCAAGCGCCTGGAGGTGCGACAGCTCGTAGACGTGTGCGGTCATGGGACCAACCAGACTACGGACGCCCGCCTGCCTGCGTTGAGTGCGACGTTGTTCGTCCTATCAGCGCCTGAAAACGCGAAGAACGTCACACTCAACGGGGGGTGCGTCCGGCGGGACCGGCGGCGCTCGGAGCGCAGCCGGCAAGGCCGCAGGAGCCGCCGCGGGCCGAGGCCCGCAAGGCGACGAGAACGCAGCCAGCCACGTCTTGAGCGGTGCCGGCTAGAAGCTGTGGCCGTTGCAGGGGGCACCCCACAGGCCGCGGCGGGCGGCCCGAGCTTGCTGTTGCAGGTCCGCGAGCACCGCCGCGTGCTCGAGCTGCGGCGCGTACGGGTACGCGCGCGCGGCACCGGAGGCGACGAGCACGGCTTCGAGGAACCGGCCGTCGGGAAGCCAGACGTCCCAGAGCTGACGGCCGTACCGGTCGGTCGAGCCGCCGCCCTCGTACGCCGCCCGCACCCAGCCACCCACACCGAGCAAGTGCTTCGTGAAGGCGCTCGCCTGCGGGCCGTAACAGCGCACGGCGACTCCGGGCTTGACCGTCTCCGGGGTGTCGGCGCCGATGATCCGGACCCGGACCGGAGGCCCGCGACCGTCGCGGCGAGCCAGGAACGTGTCGCCGTCGACGACCCGCACGACCTGGGCGCGGAACAGCGCAGACGAGGGCACCACCGCCGGCACCGACCCGACGTCGACGACCGGCGGGGCCGCGGCGACCCGATGCCGGGCCGCGACGAGCACGCCGACGACCGCCACGAGGGCGACGATGGCGGCGGCGTATCTGCGCATGTACGCATCGTGCCCGCCGCCACCGTCATCGTCGTCGTCCTCGACTCAGGCTGTGGACGCAACCGCAGCCAAGCGCGAACTGTGGACTACAGCGCAATCGCTGCTTCGGTGACGGCGCCCTGGTCGGCCTCGACGGTCGTCTCCGCGACCGCGTCACCCGACGCGAGTGCGCGGACCGTCCACGACCCGGGCCGGGCGAAGAACCGGAACGCACCGGTCGCCGAGGTCACCACCTCCGCGGTGAACTCGCCGGTCGAGTCGAGCAGCCGCACGTACGCGCCGCCCTCGGGCTGGCCGCCGCGGGTCACGGTGCCCTGGATGACCGTTTCAGTGGCCACGTCGATCCCCTCCAGTGACAGGTCTTGGGCAGGTGCTCCACACATGGGTGCTCAGACGTCCTTCTCGATCGGGACGCCGACGAGGGAGCCGTACTCGGTCCACGAGCCGTCGTAGTTCTTCACGTTCGGCTGGTCGAGGATCTCGTGCAGCACGAACCACGTGTGCGCGCTGCGCTCGCCGATCCGGCAGTACGCGATCGTGTCCTTGCCGAAGTCGACGCCTTCGTCGCCGTACAGCTGACGCAGCTCGTCGTCCGAGCGGAACGTGCCGTCGTCGTTGGCCGCCTTGCTCCACGGGATGTTCTTCGCGGTCGGCACGTGGCCGGCCCGCTGCGACTGCTCTTGCGGCAGGTGCGCCGGCGCGAGCAGTTTGCCGCTGAACTCGTCCGGCGAACGCACGTCGACGAGGTTCTTCACGCCGATCGACGCGACGACCTCGTCGCGGAACGCACGGATGTCGTTGTTGGGCACCGCTGCCTTGTACGACGTCTGCGCCCGCTCCGGCTGGTCCTCGACGAGCTCGCGGCTGTCGAGCTCCCACTTCTTCCGGCCGCCGTCGAGCAGCTTGACGTCCTGGTGCCCGTACAGCTTGAAGTACCAGTACGCGTACGACGCGAACCAGTTGTTGTTGCCGCCGTACAGCACGACGGTGTCGTCGTTGCCGATGCCCTTCTCGGACAACAGCTTCTCGAACTGCGCCTGGTCGACGAAGTCGCGCCGGACCGGGTCCTGGAGGTCCTTCTTCCAGTCGATCCGAACGGCGCCGCGGATGTGGTTCTTGTCGTACGCGGCGGTGTCTTCGTCGACCTCGACGAGGACGACCTTCGGGTCGTCGAGATGCTGCTCGACCCACTCCGCGTCGACGAGCACGTTGTTTCTAGGCATGTGCCTCTCTCCTCCGGTTATCGGTGACGTAGCGGGTGACCGGCCGGCCGAGCAGCCGGGTCAGTCG
Organism: Frankiaceae bacterium; assembly: GCA_030840525.1. Classification (GTDB taxonomy): domain Bacteria; phylum Actinomycetota; class Actinomycetes; order JAFAQI01; family JAFAQI01; genus BP-197. The sequence continues at coordinate 15,398 of JAVEEI010000134.1, read as the reverse complement.
AAGGTGCACCTCGCAGCCGAGGCAGTAGTCGAACGCGGCGTTCAGGAACGCCGCCGCCAACGCGAACGCGGTCGCGACGAGGCCGAGCGCGGTGAGCCCGCTCAGGTAACCGGCCGCACCGAGGACGGCGAAGCCGAAGCCGACGCCCTGCGCGAACCGCGGTGGCGCCTCGGCTTCGAGCTGCGCGGGCGGGCCGAGCCGCGGCCGCACGAAGAGCCGGAACAGCAAGCCGTACGGCGCGAACCGCAGCCCCCCGAACGCACCGAGGGCGAACACGAGCGCCTGGGCCGCGAGCAGCCAGCCGTTGCCGGTCAGCAGGACGACGGCGAGGACCGCCGTCGTGACGGCCGCGCCGAAACGCGGACCGCGAGGGTCGACGTACATAGGGGAAGCTCCCTGACGAGCGGAGACGGTGGGCGCGCGGCCCGGGACCAGGCTCTTCGACTCAGGGCATGCGACACAGGCAGGTCGCCACGCGGCACAGGTCCACGGCGCGCCTGCTCCACAGCACCGGGCCGGACCTGTCCACGACTCGACTTTACGTTTCGGATGCTTGCATCTGCAAGTGAGGTGCGAGGCCCCGGGATCGTGGGGGGGTACGTCCCGAGGCCCCGCGAGTCCACCGTACGACGGTTACCGTTCGACTACATCACCCGGCCGGGGGAACAACCGCCGCGGCCCGGCGTTGACGACGAAAGTGCGTGCTCCCACCCTCATGACGACATCTGCCGACGAAGGCCAGCGGGGCACTCACTACAAGTGGATCGCGCTGTCCAACACGACGTTGGGCATTCTCATGGCGACGATCAACAGCTCAATCCTGCTGATCGCACTGCCGGACATCTTCCGCGGCATCAAGCTCGACCCGCTCGCACCCGGCAACTCGTCGTACTTTCTCTGGATTCTCATGGGCTTCATGCTCGTGACGTCGGTGCTCGTGGTGAGCCTCGGCCGGGTCGGCGACATGTATGGCCGGGTCCGCATGTACAACCTCGGCTTCGCGGTGTTCACGGTGTTCTCCGTCGCGCTCGCGGCGACCTGGATGACCGGGCAGGCGGGCGCGCTCTGGATCGTGCTGATGCGCCTCGGCCAAGGTGTCGGCGGCGCGTTCCTGTTCGCGAACTCGAGCGCCATCATCACCGACGCGTTCCCGGCCGACGAGCGCGGTTTTGCCTTGGGTATCAACGGCGTCGCGGCCATCGCCGGGTCCTTCCTCGGCCTGCTCGTCGGCGGCGTGCTCGCGCCGGTGGAGTGGCATCTCGTCTTCCTCGTCTCGGTGCCGCTCGGCTTGTTCGGCACCGTGTGGGCCTACCTCAAGTTGCGGGACAACGGCGTGCGCGTGCCGGCGCGGATCGACTGGACCGGCAACGTCACGTTCGCGCTCGGCCTGGTCGCGATCCTCACCGGGATCGTCTATGGGTTGCAGCCGTACGGCGGTCACACGATGGGTTGGACGAAGCCGTTCGTGCTGGTGTGCCTGTTCGGCGGCGCGGCCGTGCTGGTGCTGTTCGTCGTCGTCGAGCTGCGGTCGGACCACCCGATGATCCAGCTACACCTGTTCGCCAACCGGACGTTCACGATGGGCAACCTCGCCGCGCTTCTCGCGGCGCTCGCGCGCGGTGGCCTGCAGTTCATGCTGATCATCTGGCTGCAGGGAATCTGGTTGCCGTTGCACGGATATTCGTTCGCATCGACGCCGCTCTGGGCCGGCATCTACATGGTGCCGTTGACCGTCGGCTTTCTCGTCGCCGGCCCGCTCGCGGGACGCCTCGCCGACCGGTTGGGGGCGCGCCCGTTCGCCACCGCCGGTGTCGCGCTGACCGGTGTGACCTTCCTGCTGTTCGACCTGCTGCCGATGAACTTCTCCTACGTGTGGTTCGCGCTGCTGTTGCTGCTCGTCGGGCTGTCGTTCGGGCTGTTCTTCGCGCCCAACACGTCGTCGGTGATGAACTCGCTGCCGGCCGACATGCGCGGCGCCGGCGCCGGGATGCTCAACACGTTCCAGAACAGCGCGTCGGTGCTGTCCATCGGCGTCTTCTTCACCATCATCACGCTCGGTCTCGCGTCCGGCCTGCCGCACAGCCTGTACGCCGGGCTGTCCGCGCAAGGTGTGCCGCCGGCGCAAGCGCACCAAGTCGCGGGCTTGCCGCCGATCGGCTCGTTGTTCGCGGCGTTCCTCGGCTTCAACCCGATCCAGCAGTTGCTCGGGTCGGCGTCGGCCGCGCACGTGTCGGCGGCGCACTACTCCTACCTGACCGGCCGCGGTTTCTTCCCCTCGCTCATCGCCGGCCCGTTCGGCACCGGGTTGCATCTCGCCTTCGCGGTCGCGGCGGCGTGCTGCTTCGTCGGCGCGGTGTTCTCGTGGCTGCGCTCGCCCGAGACGACCCGCCGGCGCCGGACCGGCGGCGGCGGCGGCGAGGGGTACGCCGGAGCCGGCGACGTCGCGATGCAGGAGGTCGGCGCCGGTGCCCCGGCCGCGGCCACCGACTGACCCACCACGGCCCATGATCATCGCCGCCAGCGCGACATAGAGGTCGCGGTGGCGGCGCGACCTCTAGGCGGGTAGCAGCCGAGCCGGCGCGGTCAGTCGACGATGTCGGCGAGCGCGGCCAGTACGGCGTCGCGCCGCGGCACTCCGGTCGCCCGGCGGCGCTCCCGGCCGGCGCGGTCGAGCAGCAGCGTGGTCGGCGTACTCGTCACGTCGAGCCGGCGGACGAGGTCGAGCCTCGACTCCGCGTCGATCTCGACGTGCCGCACGCCCGGCACCGACCCGGCGACGCCGCCGAGCACGTGCCGGGTCGCGACACACGGCCGGCAGAACGCCGACGAGAACTGCACCAGCGTCGCGCGCTCGCCGAGCGACGAGCCGAGCACGTCCGCGCCGACCGTTTCCGTGGCCGCCGCCACGCGCAGCGAGCCGGCCCGGCGACGCCGCAGTACGCCGAACGCCGTCGCCGCGACCAGCGCGACGACAACGACGACGAGACCGACGACAGACACGACGCGAACCACGCTAGACGTTGGTACGCAACAACTCGACTCCGCCGTAGGTCTGGACGACGAGCTGCTTCAGGTGCGAGTACGGGATCGCGGTCGTGCCCTTGATGACCGCCGAGCCGGAGTACGTCGCCTCCCACGAGCTCGCGACCTCGCGCGCGCCGGTGTCGGACACGGCGATGAGCTCGCAGTGCTCCTCGGCGCGCACACCGGAGAGCCAGATCGTCAGCGCCGTACCGTTCGAGGCCGCGGCCATCTCGACCCGCAGGTGCACCCGGCCCGCCGACGCGGAGACCGCGTGCGTGCTCTGCGCGGTAGCCGACCGGTAGAGCGCGACCCCGCCGACCGATCCCGAGACCAGTACGACGGCGGCTGCGACCGCGAGCATTCGCTGCCGGACGACCGCCGTACGGCGTTCGTGGGTCGCGGCGGCGAGGACGCGTTCGAGCATCGCGTCGTCGACCGGCGGCGGCCCGCTGATCGCCTCCTCGACGGTGATCCGCGACATGAGCCCTGGCAGCGGCGCGAGCTCCGCGACCTCGTCGCGGCAGCGGCGGCACTCGCCGAGGTGACGTTCGACCTCGGCGCGCTCGCGGGGGTCGAGCGCGCCGAGGAGGTAGGCGCCCAGCGCGACGTGCTCGGCTGAGGTCACGAGGTCACCCCCCGCTCCTCCAGTGCGAGCTTGAGCGCTCGCAACGCATAGAACGTACGGGACTTGACGGTACCCGCGGGGATACCGAGCACGGCGGCCGCTTCGGCGACCGAACGGCCCAGGTAGTAGGTCTCGACGAGGACGGCGCGATGGTCGCTCGACAACGCTGCCATCGCGTCGGCGACGAGCCAGGAGTCGAGGGCGTGCTCGATCTCGTCGGCGGCCGCGACGAGCGCGAGCGGCTCGTCGCCGATCTCTTTCGGCCGGGCGCGGCGGGCGCGGTGCGCGTCGACGGCGACGTTGCGCGCGACGGTGAACAGCCACGACCGGACGGGGCCGCGTTCCGGGTCGAGTGCCTGCGGGTGCCGCCAGGCCCGCAGCAACGTCTCCTGGACGATGTCTTCCGACCGGCCGCGGTCGCCGCCGGTGAGGCGCAGCGCATAGGAGAGCAGCGGCGCGGCATGGTGCTCGTACAGAGCACGCAGCGCGACGTCCTCCGCTCCGCTGACGACCATCACCTCCGTGTTCACGAACCCGTGCCGTCGCGGGTTCAGTGTGGGTGCAGAACCAGTCCTTGCGCGGTCGCGGTGACCGCAATGCCCTGCTTTGTCGCCGTCGCCGACCGCAGCGAGATGCCGAACGGCAGGCCGGCGAGCGGGATGGACACCGCGACCCCGTTGGCCGCCCGCAGCAGCAACGAGTCGGAGTGCACGTCGATGGTCGCGGTGCCACTGGCCGACAGCGTCTGCCCGCCGACGGTCACCGACCCCGAGATCCGGACTTGGTTGCCACCGGCGGACGCGACCGAGATCCCCTTGCCGCGCAAGTAACTGTTGAGGTCGCCGTACGACAGCAGGACGCGCGCAGTCGCCGAGTCGACGGGTATCGACGACAGGTGCTGCGAGAAGACCGAGCGCAGCGGCACGTGCACCCCGCGCAGCTCGACGCTGATCGTGTCGACGGGGACGACCGAGCGGTGGAAGTGGTGCACCGTCAGCGTCACGTCGTCGTACTTGCCACCCGCCGCCTGGGTGAGGAACGGGAAGCCGCCGATCGAGACCGACGGCCGCGACGACAAATGCTCCTGGGTCTGGATGCGCGCCGCGACGACGTGGTCCGCGGCGACGACCGCGACCCGGTCGAGGACGACGAGCACGACGGCGAGGACGACCACCAAGATGACGAGCCGGCGCACGCGCTCAGCCCAGCAGGATGCGGCCGGCGATGTACGCGACGGGCCCGGCGAGCACCACCGGCAGCAGCACGCCGAGCGGCGTCAGCGCCGACAGCCTGCGCTCGTCCGGAGGCGGTGCCTGCGCGAGTACCGCGTCGACGGCGATGTCGGCGATGACCGCGAGTACGGCGGCGATGACCGCGAGCCGCAGGCCGACGCCGGTCCCGAGCGCCGACGCGCCGGACCCGTACGCCGCACCGACACCGACCGCGGCGGCGATGCCGGCGACGACGCCGACCAGGCCACGGCGGCTGCCCGGCGCGACCGCCGGGCGGATGGTTGCGAGATCGGCGAGCCGGCCGACCGCGAGCGCGACCCCGGCGCCGAGCAGCGCGGCGGCGACGGCCTGGTCACCACCGCCTTCGCCGCGCAGGGCGACGTACGACGCGGCGCACAAGCCGAAGCCGAGGGCCGACATCGTCCCGGCGAGCGACAGCGTGACGCCGGGTCGCGGCCGGCGGGCGAGCTGGTGCAACAGGCTGACCGAGAACGCAACCCCGACGACCGGCGCGGCCTGCCCGATCGACGGGCCTTGGCTGGCCCCGATGACGGCGTCCATCGTGCCGGCCGCGGCGATGGCGATGGCGAACGCGCCGAGGCTGCCGCGCGCGTCGAGCGCCGCGAGCCAGGCGAGCGCGACGACGACCTGTACGACGAACACCCCCGCGCCGAGGACCGGCGTACCGACCAGCGCAAGACCGGCGAGCCCGGCGGCGACGACACCGGCGGCGAGGCCGCTGCCGACGACGGGAAGCGCGGCGCGGGTCACGCCTCCATGGTGTCAGAGCGGCTCAGCCGGGCGGCTTGACGGCGGTGAGCTGCGATGCGGCGCAGTTCGCATCGGCGCGGGCATTCACCGGTATGCGCGCCATCTGGTAGCGGAGGAAATGACCGCCGGCGTCGTAGTAACGCATCATCAGCGCCTGCGCCTTCGCGTCGACGACGAGGAAGAACGGCGCCGGCGCCTGGTCGAGCCGCCGAATGATGACGTCCGGGTTCGGCCCACCGACTGCACGGGCCTCGACCTTGGGCGCGTCCACGCCGACGATGCCGAGCACGAACTCGAAGCTGCCGCACTCGCCGCCGAACGACGAGAGCAAGGTGCGCGGCGGCATCGACTGCGGCAACGCCGCGCAGCTACCGCCCGATGTCGGACCGTCGTCACCGTCGGGGTGGTCCGGGGTCTGCAGGACGTCGTGTGCGCAGTACATCTTCGCCGGGGCGGAGTACCAGACCAGCAACGACCGCCGGGTGTCCGCCGGGTCCTTTCGCTCCGGATGTACCGGGTACACCGCGACCTCGCCGCTCGGGCGTGGGAACGCGAAGCGCCCGGCGAACCAACGCTCCTGCGGCTTCGGCGTGCCGTAGCTCGGCGCCGACGCGGGCGGAATCGGTTGGTGCGCCTTGTGATCCGGGGTGGTCGGTGCGCCGCCCGCCGCGCCGACTACCACCGCCGCGGTCGCGGCCGCGACCGTCAGCGCGGCGCCGCTCGACAGCGCCATCGCGCGGCGCCGGACCCGGCGGTGGTGCGCCGCGTGGACGGTGTCCAGCAACGTCGCACTCGGCACGACACCGGCCAGCACGCCGTCGAGGTGGTCGCGCAGCGCGAGCCCCGTCGCGTCGTCGGTCATCGGTCAACCTCCGCTTTGTCGAGCAGCGTGCGCAAGCGGTCGAGACCGCGGCTCGCGTTGGACTTCACCGTCCCGGTCGAGCACGCCATGAGGTGCGCGGTCTCCTCGACCGACAGGTCTTCCCAGTACCGGAGCACGACCGCGACCCGCTGCCGCACCGGCAGCTCGCGCAGCGCGGTCACGACCTCGTCGCGGGCGAGCGCGCCGTCTACCGCTGCGGTCATGCCGCGCTCGGCGACGGCCGTCCACGGCTCCTCGGCCGGTCGCCGGTGCAGCCACCGGCGCCGGTCGTGCGCGAGGTTGACGAGCGCCGCCCGGGTGTACGCCACCGGGCTGTCCTGCGCCGACCGCCAGCGCAGCGCGACCTTCAGCAGCGCCTGCTGGAGCAGGTCCTCACCGGCGTGCCGGTCGCCGCCGCACAACAGGACCGCCGTACGCAGCAACGCGGCGGACCGACCGACGACGAAGTCGTCGAAGTCTCGCCCGGGGGTCGCGATCCGCACACCTCCTCCAACGTCACCCGTCAGCCGGAGGTTGCATGTCAGCCGCCGGCGAACGGCGGCAGGACTTCGACGGTCCCGCCGTCGGTGAGTACGACGCTGTCGTGCGCGCGCCCGCCGACCGGCGCGCCGTCGACGACGAAGGTCGACCGCGCGATGACCTTCGCGAGCGCGTCGCCGTGCGCTGACCGCGCGGACTCGAGCGCCTCGGCGAGGTTCGCCGCGTCGTACGGCTCCTCTGCGACGCCCGCCGCCGCCTTAGCCGCCGCCCAGAACCGCAGCGTTCCGCGCGCCATGTCAGACGGCCGCCCGCTGCGCGACGAGTGCCGGCAGGTGGGCACCGATACGCGCGAGCAGCTCCGGCGTCGCGCCGCTCTCGGCATGGCCGAACCCCTCGACCAGCCACAGCTCCTTGGGCTCTCGCGCCGCGGCGTACAGCGCTTCCGGGTGCTCGACCGGGAAGTAGTGGTCGGCGTCGCCGTGCACCAGCAGTAGCGGGATCGGGCTGATCCGCCCGACCACGTCGACCGGCGCCTCGGGCGGCACGTCCCAGCCGGCGGCCGAGATGCGGGTGCGCAGCGCATGTCGCGCGACCAGCCGCCCGAGCCGCGTCTCGATTGCCCAGTGCACGCGGCGCATCGGCGCGGTGTCGCGGTAGAACCACCGGCTCACCGCCGAGACACTGACCACCGCGTCGACGCCACCGCGGAGCGCGGCGTGCCGCAGCACGACCGAGCCGCCCATCGACCAGCCACAGGTCACCACCTCGGCGTACCCGAGCCCGCGCGCGTACCCGACGACCGCGTCGAGGTCGAGCACCTCCTTGTCGCCGAGCGTCGACCGCCCCGTCGACAGGCCGTGGCCGCGGAAGTCGAACGCGACCACCCCCGCGTACGACGACAGCGCCCGCGCCACGCGCTCGAGCTGCGGCCGGGCGAGCGAGCCGGTGAAGCCGTGCGCGAGCACGACCCCGAGCGACCCGCCGGGTCCGGGCACGTGCGCGACCGCCAGCCGCTCACCGTCCGAAGTGAGAACGCGCTGAGGGCTAGGCCGCACTCGGCTATTGTGGGAGACGAACATCTCGCCTCGGGCAGCGCCGCCCACCTGCTTCGATTTCCGCCCGCTGAAGAGGTGACGTCGCGTGGCCCTCCTGCTGCTCCTGACCAACGCCACCGGTGCGTCCGCCGACGTGCTGCCGGCGCTCGGGCTGCTCAGCCACACCGTGAAGGTGCTGCCGCTGGAGGCTGCCGCGCTGGTCGACGCGGCGCCCGCCGACGTCGTACTGCTCGACGGGCGGCGTGACCTGGTCGCGACCCGCGGCACCAGCCGCGTGCTGCGCTCGACCGGCACGTCGGCGCCGCTAATCGCGGTCGTCACCGAGGGCGGGCTGGCCGCGGTCGCCGCCGACTGGGGCCTCGACGACGTCCTGCTCGACAGCGCCGGCCCGGCGGAGGTCGAGGCCCGGCTGCGGCTCGCGCTCGGCGGCGCGCAGGCGGCTTCCGCGCCGGCCGCGCGCTCCGAGGAGATCCGCTCCGGCGACCTCGCGATCGACGAGACGACGTACCAGGCGAAGGTCGGCAGCCGGCCGCTCGACCTCACGTTCAAGGAGTTCGAGCTGCTGAAGTTCCTCGCCCAGCACCCGGGCCGGGTCTTCACCCGCGCGCAGCTCCTGCAAGAGGTCTGGGGTTACGACTACTTCGGCGGCACCCGCACCGTCGACGTGCACGTACGGCGGCTGCGGGCGAAGCTCGGGCCGGAACGCGAAGGCCTCATCGGCACGGTCCGCAACGTCGGCTACAAGTTCGTCGTACAGACGGTCGATCCGCTGCCCGTCGACGAGCCGCAGGAGTACGCGCCCGTAAGTTGAGGGCGTGAACGTCGTCACCCGGTCGCGGCTCGCGCCGGAGGAAGTGCGCGCGGTGCTGCAACTCGTCGACGACGTCACCGACGCCGACGGCACCCGCCCGCTGTCCGAGCACGTGATGCTGCACCTGCGTTACGGCGGCGACACACCGGCGAAGAACTATCTCGCCTGGAACGGCGACGACCTCGCCGGTTACGCGCACCTCGACACGACCGACACGGTCGAGGGCGCGAGCGCCGAGCTCGCGGTCGGCCCGCGCCATCGCGGCATGGGCATCGGCAAGGCGCTGGTCGAGGCGCTGGTCGCGGAGACCGGCAGCAGCGCGCGGATGCGGCTGTGGGCACACGGCCAGTCGTCCGGCGCCGCCGAGCTCGCCCGGTCGATGGGGTTCCGGCGCGAGCGCGTGCTGTGGCAGATGCGCCGGTCTCTCTACGCGCCCGTGCCGGCACCGGTGTGGCCGGAGGGCGTGACGGTCCGGACCTTCGTCGTCGGCGAAGACGAGGAGAAGTGGCTCGACGTCAACAACCGCGCGTTCGCCGCGCACCCTGACCAGGGCACGTGGACCCTCGACGACCTGCGGATGCGCGAGAGCGAGCCGTGGTTCGACCCGAGCGGGTTCTTCCTCGCCGAGGCCGAAGGCCGGCTCGTCGGGTTCCACTGGACCAAGGTGCACGGCGCGGATCCCAGCGGCGGCCACGAGCACGGCCACGACCCGATCGGCGAGGTGTACGTCGTCGGCATCGACCCGTCGATGCAGGGCCGCGGCCTCGGCCCGGCGCTGACACTGCGCGGACTGCAACACCTGCGCGCCCGCGGGTTGTCCCAGTGCATGCTCTACGTCGACGAGGTCAACACCAACGCGATCCGCACCTACGAGCGCCTCGGCTTCGCGAAGTGGGACGTCGACGTCTGCTTCTTGCAGGGCTGAGGCCGTCTCTTAGGGTGGGGTCATGGCCGCTCCGGTCACCGACCGCATCGTCATCCACGCCGACCCGGCGACGGTGTTCGACGTCCTCGTCGACCCGGCGCAGCACTCGCTGTTCGACGGGTCTGACACCGTGCGCGGCAAGGTCGACGGCCCGCCGCGGCTCTACCTCGGCGCGCGGTTCGCGATGCGCATGCGCTGGGGTGCGCCATACGTCGTCACGAACACGGTCGTCGAGTACGACGAGGACCGGCGGGTCGCATGGCGGCACTTCGCCCGGCACGTGTGGCGCTACGAGCTGGAGCCGGTCGAGTCGGGTACGCAGGTGACCGAGACCTTCGACTACGCCGGTGCGCCGGCCGGGCGGCTCTACCGCCGCCTCGGTTTCGTGCGCAATGCCGAACATGCGATCCCCGCGACGTTGCAGCGGCTGAAGGTGCTCGTCGAAGGCCGCGCCGCCGTCGCGCCGACGCGCTGAATGCTCGCGATCGTCGGGCCCGGTGACACCGACGACGCGACCGTGCTCGGCGCCGCCGCCGAGGTCGGCCGGCTCGCCGTACTGGCCGGCCACCACATCGTGACCGGTGGACTCGGCGGGGTGATGGCCGCGGCGGCGCGCGGCGCGCACGAGGCCGGCGGCCGGGTCGTCGGCGTACTTCCGGGTGCCGACCCCGCTGCCGCGAACGAGTGGGTCGACGAGGCCGTCGCGACCGGGCTCGGGCAGGCCCGCAACGCGATGGTCGTCGAGCTGGCCGACGCGGTCGTCGGGGTCGGTGGGTCGTGGGGGACGTTGAGCGAGATCGCGATCGCGCGCCGGCTCGGCAAGCCGGTGGTCTGGCTCTACGGCTGGGACGTCAGCGGGCCGGCCGACCCGGTGCCGCGCGCCAGCACCCCTGAAGAGGCCATGATCATCGCCGTCAGCGGGAGATAGAGGCCGCGCTGACGGCAATGGTCAGGTGCGGCCGCCGCGGCGGAACTTGGCCCGCCAGCCGGCCGTCGACCGCGCCGCCGAGGGCGCCGACCCGGCCGGTGGCGGCGGCGCGCTGCTCGGCCGCGCGGGCAGCGGGTCCGGCCGCTTGTCGTAGTCGGTGCCGGCGATGATGTCGGCGATCTCGGCCGCGGACAGGTCGTCGCTGTCCGGGATCTGCGGCACGAAGCCGACCAGTACGCCGTCGCGCAGCACCATCGCCTCGAGCCCGGCCGCGCCGTCGTTGTCCCAGATCGCCTCGCGGCCGTCAGGGATCACAACCCGTACGCCGACGTTGTAGACGCCGGCCCGCCGGTTGATGCTCGCGAAGATGCGCCGGGCCCGCAGCCGCTCGACGACGTCCGTCGCGGTCGCCTCGTCCATGACCGCAGAGGTTAGGGCAGCAAGCTGAAGAACGGCTGCATCAACGCGTCGTACCCGTCCGGCGCGAGCAGGTCCGACCCCACACTGGCATGTACGGCGGCGACGACCGTCGCGACCAGTGCGTGGCCGGGCGGGGCCGGCGCGGTCACCGCGAACAGCGCCCGCAGCGCGGCGAGTTGCGTCACGGCCGCAGCGCGTTCGCGGCCGGCCAGGTGCACGGCCCAGCAGGCTTCGTGCACGTGCGCGGCCCAGTCCGCCGGCACCACCGGACGCCTGGCGGTGGGGTCGATCCTGCGGACCAGGTCGACGACGAGCGGGTAGGCGAGGGCCGGCGCGGCCGGGTGGACCGCGCACCAGTGCCGCCAGGCGCGGCCGATGTCGGCCCGGCGGGCGTACGTCGCCACGACGCCGTCGGTGACGGCGTCGACCACCGCCGGGTGCGTGCCGACCGCAACGTCGTCGGTGCGCGCCCAGGCGTCGGCAAGCACCTCGTGCCGCAGGAACCGGACGATGTCGTCGAGCCCGCCGATCGTCGCCGTCGCGAGTAGGTCGACCGAGCCGCGGTACGCCGCCAGCCCGTGCGAGTCCGCCGCGGACCGCACCGCCCCGAGCACCGCATGGGCGCGGACCCGCTCGCCGTCCGCGCGAATCAACGCCGCCCGGCGGGCGGCGCCGTCGCCGGGCTGGCGGCGGGCGCGCGCCTCGAGGACGTCGAGGTCCGGCGGCGTGAGGGCGAACGCCTGGAGCAGGTCGGCGGCGAGGGCGGCGCCGGCCGGCAGCCGGGCGAGGTCGCGGACCAGCGTGGGCGTATTGACGAGGGAGTAGACCACCCGGCCCCTCCCCTCAGCGTTTCTTAGGCCGCACTGGCTGCGGCGGCGGCCGGCGGACGAGCCGGACCAGCAGGATGATGCCCACCACGGCCAGGATGACGATCCCGAGCACGAGTAGCAACAGCTGGACGCCGCCGAACGCCGCACCGGCGGGCTTCTGCTGGACCAGCGCCCACACGCCGAACTTCGGCGCGAACGTCTGGTAGACGTCCTGCAGGACCCTCGTCGTCTCGGCCGGCTTCCAGTGCTTGCCGTCGAACTGCTCGAACGTCGGCCCGGGCTGCTGCGCGGTCGGCGCGCGCATCTGCAGGACCGGCTGCTCCTGACTGTTCTTGCCGACGTACTCGACTGGTCCGCCGTCGGCGGTCGCGGTGACCGTGTAGACGTCGCTCACGATCGTGCCGTCGCTCGGCAGCGGCGGCTTCGCTGCCGACGGCACCGCCGTCACCTGGATGCTGGTCGCGCCGGCGGGCGCGCGCAGCCACCCCGCCGGGATGAAGACGCGCACCTGCGGGCCGACCTCGGCGCTGGCCGCGAACGCCGCCGCGTTGTTGAGCCCGTTGCTGACCGGCAGCGTCGCGGTCGCCGTCGTCGGCGCCGGCGTCTTCTTCGTGTAGCCGGGCGGCGCGACGACGTACCGGTAGGGCTCGTCGGGTGCGCCCGGGCCGTCGTACAGCGGCATCACGGTCGGCCCGACGACCCACGCGCCGACGAGGAGGAGGACCGCGACCGCGGCCCGGCGGGAGACGTTCACAGCATGAACCACCCGACGGCGTCGGCGGCGGTGTGCGCGATGGCCGGCGCGACCCAGGTGCCGCTCGCCAGCCGGGCCACCCCGAGAACGGCGCCGACGGCGGTGTCGAGCGGCAGCGCGTGCCAGCCGTAGAGCGGCACGTGCATCAGGCCGAACGCGAGTGCCGCGACGCCGATCGCGACGTCCGCGCTCCACCGCCGCGCGACCGCGTCGTAGACCGCGCCGCGCAGGAACGCCTCCTCGGCCGGTGCGACCAGCGCGGTCGCGGCCATCCACACCGGGAACGACGAGAGCGGCAGCGACGCTCGCACCGAGGCGAAGACGAGGGCCGGGACGACGAGCGCGACCGTGGCGACCGCGCCGACGGCGACGACGCGCGCGCTGACTCGCGTCGGCGTCCCGACCGCGAGCGCGCCGAGCGCGAGGAGTACGCCGAATACGACCGCGGGCCACAGCGGCGCACCTGCGCCGGGCGGACCGGTCAACACGGAACGTACGGCGACCGCGGCGGCGAAGAAGGCGAGCAGCAGCGGCACGCCGGCGACCGGCCGGCGGCGCTCGACCGCCAGCGATGTCATGGCTGGGTACCGCCAGGAACGTCGAGCACCCGCCCGCGGCCGCGCGCCGGGATCCGGTCGACGAAGCGGCCGAGCCGCTCGGTTGCGCCTTGCAGCGGCGAGATCGTGCTGTTCAGCGACGCGACGACGCCGTTGAGCGAGCCGACCGCGTCGGCGAGCCGTTCGAGCGTCTCGCGGGCGACGTCGATGTCGTCCTTCTCGAGCGTGTTGAGGAACCGGCGCACCTCGTCGGACGAGTCGGCGAGCCGCTCCAGCGCGACCGCGATCCGGGGCAGCGCCAGCGCCACCTCGACGCCGCGGGCGGTGACGTCGACCCCGCGGCGCACCACGTCGGTGAGCAGAGACATTTGGGTCAGCCTACGGGGTACGCCTGAGCCGTCGCTGAACGGAACCGGAGGTGTAGCACCGTGCCGAGCAAGAGCGCCAACGTCAAGAACGAGAGGACTGTCGAAGGAGCGCGCACGGTGTCGTGACCCTCGGCGTGATCATGGCGTTGTCGCCCACTTTCGGGCGTGAAGCCGACGACGGAACCTTTCGCGCCGAGCGCGGCTAGACGTACGACGAGACGTCCACGTCGGCGCCGCACGCGCAGGTCGCGGCCGGCTCGCCGGCGGGGATCGGCACGTACGTGCCGCAGCCCGGGCAACCGGCGAACTGCTGGTTGACCTTGTACGGCTGCCAGATGCTGGTGAAGCCACGGCCGCCGAGGCCGTCCTGCCACAGCCGCGACATCGCGTCGTCGTGCGGCCGGTTGCGACCGAGCGCCGCGACGGCGGCCTCCGGCGACGTCCAGAACGTCGTCGTGGCGAACCGGCCCTCGATCGCGGCGCCGCGGAAGCCGATGAACGCGGGGTCGCTCGCGAGCGCGGTGATGATCTCCTGGCTGCGTTGCTGCAGCTCGCCCATCTCGTCCGGCCCGACGTCGATCCATGTGAACGAGATCGCGCCCGGCGGCGTGAGGTGCCCGATGTCGACGCGGCTCGCGACGCCGAACGACACCGGCCACTCGTCGGCCGGCACGACGAGGGCCCGGAGGCCGAGCTGCTCGACGAACGCCTTCTGGTCGAAGTAGCCGACGACGTCGACGACGCGGCCGTCGCGAGTGGTCAGGATGTCGAGACCGGGGAGGTCGATCCGTCCACCGGTCGGGGCCGGCGCTCCCGGCAGCGGCGCGCCGTCGTTGGTCCCCGTCATCCGCCAGCGCCCGACGACCGTGCTGCCGTCGACGAGCGGCGGCTCGGAGACGAAGGCGAGGTCCGGGAACGCCGCACACAAGCCGTCGGCGTACGCGGCGAGGTCGTCACCGCTGATCGGAGCCGGCAGCGTCGGGTCGACGTACGTCCCGGTGACCGCGGCCGCGACGGCGGCGCCGTCGTGCGCGTTCCACGCGGCGAAGTAGGCGGCGGCCACGGTCTCGGGCGTCGCGATGGTCGTCATGCCGGCGACGGTAGCGCTCGGGTCAGTGCGCCGGCTTGTCCGCCGGCTGCGCGCCGTGCGAGGCGTGCGCGGACGGCGGAATCACCGACGTCGGCACGGCCTTGGCCTTCTTGTCCTTCTTCGGCTTTTTCGCCTCGCGGCCGCCTTTGTCCTTGCTTCCCATGCCTTGACCGTACGCCCACCGCGCCACCCGCGGGTAGCGGTTTCGCCGCCCGCGGTCAGGCGAGCGGTTGGCAGCGCGTGCAGAACCGGGCGAGCGGGTTCATCTCGAGCTGCTCGAACGGCAGCCGGCGGTCACAGCCGCCGCACTCGCCGTACGTTCGCGCGTCGAGCCGGGCGAGCGCGGCCTCGACGTCGACGAGCCGGCGGCGTACGACGGCCAGCGCGGCGGACAGCTGCTCCGCCGCCGCGGTGTCGCCGGTGCTCTCGGCCGAGTGGTAGGCGGTCGCGAGGCCGGTCAGCTGGCGCACCTGCGCGCGCCACTCCTCGTCGAGCAGGTCGTGCAGGCAGATGCGCTGGGCGGTGCTCAGCGGCGCCGCGACGGGACGCGTCGCGTCGTGGGTCGGTTGCATCACAAGTACTCCCTTGCCGGGCTTGGTCAGGACATGGAACGAGGTGTCACTGACCGCCGGGCGGGGCCCGCGC